>CAYYLR010000071.1:7322-8289 GCA_964472485.1 uncultured Coriobacteriaceae bacterium | reverse complement strand
ACGACTCGAGGGTCCCCGATGTGCGGGGACCCTCGTCTTCGTACGGCGCAGCGGCGTCCGTCGTCCGTTGTATCGGAACGTCGGACGCTGGCCTCAGCCCAGGGCTGACCGCCGCCATCGCGGAGAGCCCGCCGGCGTGCCGCACGCTTCCCTCAGGGAGCGCGGAACCTAGACGCCGTACTGCATCTGGATGCGGCGCGCCTGGTCCAAGCGTGTGAGCCCGCGCTCGAGATCGCGGGGGTTCTCGATGTTCTCGAGAGCCCACTTCAGGATCTCGCGGGGCACGTACGGGTAGCGCTTCCGCGCTTCGGCGACGGTCATGGCTGTGTCCCCTTCTGCTACGACTGCGGCTGCGAATACTACTGCTGCGACTGTGAACCGTCAGTCGGATTGTGCGACGGCGGACGTCAACCGTCAAGTGCACGTCGAGACATTGGTCACACCGATACCGGAAGACGCGAACACCTCGGAAGCGACTCCCGAGGTGTGCAGTGACGCGAAGAGGGATCGCGGCTCGTCCTACTACTCTCCGAGATACGCCTTCCGGACCTCCTCGTTGCCGAGCAGGTCCTTCCCTGACCCCTCGAGGCCGATCTTGCCAGTCTCGAGCACGTATCCCCGATCCGCGACCGTGAGCGCCTTGGCCGCGTTCTGCTCGATGAGGAGGATCGTGATGCCGTCCCGGTTGAGCCTCACTATCGTGTCGAAGATGAGGTCGACGATGACGGGTGCCAAGCCCATCGACGGCTCGTCGAGCATGAGCAGCTTGGGGCGTGACATGAGGGCCCGGCCCATCGCCAGCATCTGCTGCTCGCCGCCGGACAGCGTGCCGCCCTTCTGCGCACGACGCTCCGCGAGCCGAGGGAACACCTCGAACACGTGCTCCATATCCGCGATGATCTCACGCTTGTCCCTGCGGAGATACGCCCCCATCTCGAGGTTCTCTGTAACGGTCATCCTTGGGAAG
>CAYYLR010000071.1:0-7312 GCA_964472485.1 uncultured Coriobacteriaceae bacterium | reverse complement strand
GAAGATGCGGCGGCCCTCAGGCACCTGCACGACTCCGCGTGCGGCCACTGAGTGCACGGGCAGTCCCCCGATGGGATCGCCGAAGAGCGTGATCTCACCTGCGGCCGGCGCGATCAACCCTGAGATCGAGTTGATCGTCGTCGACTTGCCGGCCCCGTTCGCGCCGATGAGGGTGACGATCTCGCCCTCGTCCACATGCAGACTGATGCCCTTCAGCGCCTCGATGCGGCCGTAGAAGGTGCGAAGGTTCTCGACTGTGAGTACGGTATTCGGCATCGCTACTCCGACCTCGCCGCGGACAGCATCTGCTCGGCGCCCTTGCCGAGATACGCCTCGATCACCTTGGGATCGCGTTGTATCTCCTCAGGCAGTCCCTGGGCGATCAACTCCCCGAAGTCGAGCACGTAGATGCGGTCGGCGATATCCATGACCACTTTCATGTCATGCTCGATAAGGAACACCGTGACACCGAGGTCACGCACGCGTCCCACGAGCTTCGTGAGCTCGGCGCTCTCCTGAGGATTCATGCCGGCGGCGGGCTCGTCGAGCAATAGGAGTCTCGGCTCTGTCGCGAGCGCACGCGCGATCTCCAGCCGCCGCTGATCGCCGTACGGCAGGTTCTTCGCCGTGTCGTTCGCCTTATCGGCCAAGCCCACGAACCTCAGCCACTTGAGGGCCTCATCCGCCGTGTGCTTCTCCTCTTTCCTGAAGCGTGCCGAGCGCAGAACCGCCTGCAGCGGACCTGCGCTCGTCCGGCTGTGCCGTCCCACCATCACGTTCTCGAGCGCGGTCATGTTCGCGAAGAGCCGGATGTTCTGGAACGTGCGTGCAACGCCCATCAGACACGCCTTGTGCGGTTTGAGTCCGCCGAGTTCGGTCCCCCGAAACGTCAGAGAGCCCTCGGTCGGCCGGTAGATGCCCGTCATGAGGTTGAAGAACGTGGTCTTGCCCGCCCCGTTGGGGCCGATGAGCGCCACGATCTCACCTTCATCGATGTTCAGCGACACGCCGGAGAGAGCGGTGATGCCGCCGAACCGTATCGTCACGTTGGTGGCTTCGACAAGTGCCATGCTGCTGTACACCCTTCGCCGCTTACGGGTTGTGCTTCGCGGGTCGCTCGCGATGTTCGAGATCCCATAGTTGCTGGTCTGATTCCACGAGGATCGAATCGTCCTCGGGGTGCAACTCCCTCGCTCGCCGCTTGCTCGGGATCATGCCTTCGGGTCTCACCGCCATCATCACGACCATGAGCAGACCGAAGATCATGAAGCGGTAGCTCGTGATGTGCGAGATCATCTCGCCGGGAAGCCGGAGTACGCCAGCCACAGCGAGACCCTGGATGAGATCCGGGATACCGCGGATGACCAACGCGCCGACGATCACCCCCGGGATGGACCCCATACCACCGAGCACGACGATGCACACGACGAAGACCGACTCCATGAAGATGAACGACTCGGGGCTGATGAACTGCTGCACGTAGGCGAAGGTCACTCCGGCGACACCGCCTGACAGCGCTCCGATCGAAAACGCCCAGAGCTTCTGATTCCGGATACTGATGCCGCACGCGGCCGCCGCGACCTCGTTCTCCCGCATGGCCGCCCAGGCTCGTCCGAGCCTCGAGTCGTCGAGACGCCTGATCAGCACCACGGAGAGGATGATCAGACCGAGCACGATGAAGTACCAGTAGAGGCTCGGACCGAAAACGAACTGCCCGATCGGCGTCTCGAACCGTACGTTCTGCTGCAGCCACTCGACACCAAACGGGGCGACCATGGTCTCCGCGCCCTTCGGCAGACCCGCGGCGCCGTTAGTGATCCCGAAGATGTTGTTGTTGAGCGATATGCGGACGATCTCGCCGAAGCCCAGGGTGACGATGGCGAGATAGTCGCCCCGGAGCCGCAGCACCGGGAAGCCGAGCGCGAGACCGGTGATCGCACCCGCGATCGCGCCCGGGACAAGCATCACGTAGTAGGTCGCCCCGCCGAGTACGTCGGAGGTCGCCTGACCGATGAGCACACCGGCGTAGGCTCCCATCGCATAGAACGCGATGTAGCCGAGATCCAAGAGGCCGGCGTAGCCGACCACGATATTGAGGCCGAGCGCGAGCAGGATCCAGATGCCCACGATGACCAGGATACGCACAAGGAAGGTCAGGCCCGTCGCGGCCTGAAGCACCAGGGGGACGACGATGAGCATCACGGCAAGCGCGGCCCAGAGAAGCTTCTTGCTGACCTCGGGCCGGGCACCAGCGCCGGACGCGGTGCGGGGATTCAGGATGCTCATCGCTACACCTTCTCCGTGACGGCTTCACCGAGCAGCCCGCCCGGCCGGAATACCAGCACGAGGATAAGCACGATGAAGGCGATGACGTCGCGGTATGCGTTGCTCACGAATCCGCTCGCGAGAGACTCGATGATCCCGAGCAAGAAACCGCCGAGCATGGCGCCCCGCAGGTTGCCGATACCGCCGATGACCGCCGCGGTGAACGACTTGATGCCCGGGATGAATCCCATGTTGAACTTGACCGAGCCGTAGTACATGCCGTTGAAGATGCCGGCGATCGCTCCTAGGGCCGGGCCGATGAAGAACGCCAGCATGATCACGCGGTTGATGTCGACGCCCATCAGGCCTGCGGCGTCCCGGTCTTGCGAAGTGGCCCTCATCGCCCGTCCGATCCGTGTTCGGCCGACGAAGGTGTCGAGGGCGAGAAGCAGGATCACCGAGGTCATGATGATGAGGATCTGCATCTGTGTCACGTCAACGCCCGCGACACTGAACGCGGTCTTGGCTGGGACGAACAGAGATCCGTCCGAGCGGGTGTACGGGAGCTGCTTGCTGCTGATCCACAGGAGCACGGCGTTCTGCAGGAAGATCGAGACGCCGATCGCCGAGATCAGTGGCGCCAGGCGTGGTGCGTGCCGCAGCGGGCGATAGGCCAAGCGCTCGATCACCACGCCCAGAATGCCGACCAGCACTGCCGACACGAGGAAGGTGACGAGCAGCATAGCCACGAACCCGACATCGCCCGATCGGAAGTACCCCTGCACCGGCTCGAGGAAGCCCAGTCCGTCCTTCGCCGCGATCGCGGGATCGGACAGGACCTTCAGCACACCGAGGCCGATGTAGCCACCCATCATGAACAGCTCACCGTGGGCGAAGTTGATGAGCAGGAGAATGCCGTAAACAAGCGTGTAGCCGAGCGCGATGAGCGCATACAGCCCGCCAAGCGTGATGCCGTTGAGCGTTTGCTCTAGCAGGTAGTGGAAGGTCAACGTCGACTCCTGGTGCCAGGGACCCGCGCGCCGTGCGCACGAGCCGTAGATGTCCTCATCCCGCCGCAGCACCGGGCGGGTACCGCGTACCCGCCCGGTGCGTGTCGGAGCCGCTCCGGGCCAGGGCCCGGAGCTCTAGCGTGCTACTGGTTCGGCACCCACGCGCCGTTAACGACCTTGTACACGGTGATCGCCTTGTTATTGGTGTCACCGTTCTCGTCGAAGGACACGTTGCCCGTGACACCCTCGAAATCGGTGTCCTGGGCGGCGGCGATGATAGCCTTCTTGCCCTCAGGCGTGGTCACCTTGTCGGCGCCCATCTCCTTGGCGACCTTGATGATGGCCTTGATGATGACCTGAGCGGCGTCGTAGGAGTACGCGTCGTACGCGGCGATCGGCTCACCCGGATACTCAGCCTCGTACGCCGTGATGAACTCCTTGCCGGCCGGCATCTGGTCGGTCGGCAGGCCGATGGAGGTGCAGTAGTCGCCCTCGGCGTTCTCCGCACCGGCAAGCTTGATGTACTCAGGGTCGTAGACGCCGTCGCCAGCCATCATCGGGACGGCAACGCCACCCTCCTTGAGCTGCTTGGAGAGAAGCGCGCCCGAGTTGTAGATGCCGCCGTAGTACACGAAGTCGACGTTCTTCGACTTGATCAGCGACACCAGCGCCTTGAAGTCGGTGTCCTTGTCGCTCGTCTTCTCGGTGGCAACCACGGTGCCGCCGTTGGCCTGGAACTGCTCGGCCCACGCGGCGGCGAGACCCTCGCCGTACGGAGTGGAGTCGTCAACGACGAACGCCGTGCGAGCGCCGGCCACGTCATAGGCGAAGTCAGCGGCTGCCGGACCCTGGACCCCGTCGTTGGCGCAGACACGGAAGTAGTTGTCGTTGCTGCGCGGGATCGTGAGGTCGACCGCGGTGTTGGCGGGCGAGACCTGGAGGATGTCGTTCTGCGCGTAGACCTTCACGGCCACGCGAGTGACACCCGAGTTCAGGTGGCCCATGACGCCCACGAGCGTCGCGTTGGAGGCGAACTGCTCCGCCACATTGCCGCCCGTGGTCGGGTCGCCCTTGTCGTCACCATCGACGGCCTCGATCACGATGCCGAGGTCCTTGAGCTCCTGCGACTCGTTCGCCTGCTTGATGGCGAGTCGAGCACCGCGGGAC
Source organism: uncultured Coriobacteriaceae bacterium (assembly GCA_964472485.1). Taxonomy (GTDB): domain Bacteria; phylum Actinomycetota; class Coriobacteriia; order Anaerosomatales; family Anaerosomataceae; genus CAYYLR01. Next base: position 2,870 of record CAYYLR010000071.1, on the reverse strand, counting down.
ATGCCCTGTCCCAGCGCCACGGCGCCGTCGGTCAGAGGTGCGCCGACACCGATGGTGACCTTGACCGAGTCAGCGGCGGTGTCGCCACCGTCCGTGGTCGCCCCGCCGCAGCCCGTGACCACCATCGCCAGGGCGGCGAACGCGGCTGCGAGCGTCAGGGCCCTCCTGTGCTTACCGATCGTCATCCTATTCCTCCTTCAATGCCGGAACGCGTCTGCGCCGGAGCGAGCGTCCGTTGTCCGCTCGTCACCGGATTTCGTGGAGTGTATCACCTCCGTAACGCGTGCAACAGACGTCAGCGTCGCGATTCTGTAACTCTGCATTACAAACTGGCGTTGGACGCATAATCGCTGTGAGGAAGCCGGGGGTTCGGCCGCCCCGGGGCTACGCGTGTTTGCCGCCGAGGAAGTACCCGAGCGCGGCGACGACGGCGCCTATACCGAGCCCCTGATAGAGCAGCTGGAGCGGCTCGGTGCCCTTGATGACAGCGCCGAGGAACGAGACCGCCAGTACGACCACGATGACGCCGACAAGCTTGCTCTTGAGGTCGTCGAGCGAGTGTATCTCGAGCCAGGCCGGCAGCGGCAGTCCGTCGTCGATGAACAGCTCGTAGAGCCCGAGGGACATGATGTAGAGCACGGTGGCGAGCAGGAAGACGTCGGCCAGTTCGATGAACTCAAGCACGGCGTCGGACTTGCCGAGCTCCCCGGCTACGGCATGGCCGATCGTCGTCGCGGTGCTGACGCCTGCCATCACCGTCAGCGTCACGGCGCCTGCGAACAGCCCGATGACTGGCGCGAGGACCACGTACCGCGAGTATGCGGGCAGTCTCTGCGTGAAGCCCGACGTGCGTTCGGATCCCGTCATGATCCCCACCTCCTGAACAACGAGTGTCCGATGCCGAGCACGTCAAGCACCTTCCCCGCGACGAAATCGATGAGGTCATCCATCGAGCCCGGTCCGTGGTAGAAGGCGGGCATGGCGGGCACGACGATCGCGCCGGCTTCAGCCAGCGACGTGAGATTGCGCAGATGGATCAAGCTCAGCGGCGTCTCCCGGGGCACGATCACGAGCGGGCGGCGCTCCTTGAGCGCGACGTCCGCCGCACGCTCTGCCAGGTCGGACGCGAGTCCGGACGCGAGCGAGCCCACGAAGCCCATCGAGGCCGGTGCGACGACCACGGCGTCGACGGCCGACGAGCCCGATGCGATCGCGTCGAACAGATCGTCGTCCCTCACAACCCTGAGCGGCCCTTCGTCGACGCCGATGAAGCGCAGCACGGTCTCGCGGCCGTCGCTCGGATCGATCGACACGCCCAGCTCGTGCTCGGCGACCTGCGCGCCTGCGGGGGTCATGACGAGCGTCACCTCGCCCCACCGGAGCAGCTGCTCGACCAGGCGGAACCCATACGCCGAGCCAGACGCTCCGGTGATGACGACCACGTAGCGTTTCACGGTCACCTCCTAGCCCAGCAACCGGTCGATGACCGCACCAGCCATGACGATCGCCGCGATCACGCCGTTCACGGTGAAGAACGCGGCGTTGACGCGTGTCAAGTCCTCGGCTCGCACGATGCTGTTCTCATACCACAGGAGACCCGCCGCGACGCCAGCGCCGGCATACCACGGCACTCCCGCTCCCGCGAGCGCGCCGCCCGCGACGAGCAGCGGCACCGTCGCGGCGTGCAGGAGACGCGTCTGCACAAGGGCCCGCGGGACGCCGAGGTCGGCGGGCATGGAGCGGATCCCGTCGCGCACATCGCACTCGACGTCCTGTGTGGCGTAGATGATGTCGAACCCCGCGGTCCAGAGTGCGACGGCAAGACCGAGTACCCACGGAGCAGGGTGACTGATCGGCGCTCCGACAGCGACCCACGCGGCGACCGGAGCAAGACCAAGGCACATGCCCAGCCAGTAGTGGCAGAGCGGCGTGAAACGCTTGGTGTACGGATACACGACGAAGACTGCGATCACGACAGGCCACAGCCACCGCGTGATCGGCGCGAGCTGCCACACGGCCAGTATGAAGACCGCGAGCACCGCGGCTGCGAACGACCACAGCTCCCGGGCCGTGATGAGACCCGCCGGAACCGCCCGCCCGGCGGTCCTCGGATTGCGGGCGTCGATCTCCTTGTCGGCCGCCCGGTTGACCACGAACGCAAACGACCGGGCGCCTACCATCGCGACGGTGATCCAGGCAAGGACGGCCCACGACGGCCACCCCCCGTCGCTGGGGATCACGAGGCCGCCGCCCACGGCGGTGTCGAGTGCCCGGAGCGCGGCATCCCTCGCACCGCCGGTCAGCGTGCCGTCCACGGAGCCGTCCGAGAGGCCGCCAACGCAGCGGGCTCCATACAGGGCGCCGATGTACGCATACGGGAGCGCGAAGATCGAGTGCTCGAACTTGACGAGGTCGAGCAGGATGCGGAGCTTCGCTGTGAGCCTACCCAAGGCCGAGGTCTCCCCAGAGCGCGTCGACGCGCGCCTTCACCTCAGGACTCATTTCGAGCGCGTCAGGCCAACCGCGCTCATGCCCCTCGCCGGGAAGCGGACGGGTGGCGTCGATGCCCATCTTGAAGCCGAAGCTCTCGTAGTTCGACGAGTGGTCCAAGCGGTCGAGCGGGCCCTTGTTGATGAGGGTGTCCCGGCTCGGATCGACGTTGTTGAAGCACCGCCACGCGACCTGCGAGTAGTCGTGGCAGTCCACGTCCTCGTCGACCACGATCACGAACTTCGTGAACATCATCTGCCCCATCGACCACGCGAAGTTCATCACACGGAACGCCTGACCGGCAAACTCCTTCCTGATCTGGAAGATCGCGCAGTTGTGGAAGACGCCTTCGAGCGGCAGGTCGTAGTCGACCACCTCGG
>CAYYLR010000070.1:0-8310 GCA_964472485.1 uncultured Coriobacteriaceae bacterium | reverse complement strand
GGCGAGGTGCGGGCGGTGCGTCGGCCGTACCCGTCGTAAGCGTAGGTGGCCGTCATGCCCCCGGTCGCAGATGAGACGAGCCGGTTCTCCTCATCGGTGACGAACGTGGCATCATCGGCGCTGCCCGGGCGGTCGATGACGGTCAGGTTGCCGGCGGCGTCACTGGTGTAGGTGACGGTCGCCGTCTGAGCCTGCCGTGTCCGGGTCCACTGCGCGAGGCGGCCGGCGGCGTCGTAGGTGTAGCCGTCGGTCGCGCTCAGCTGCGCGGCGCCGGGGGCGCCGGTGACCGTCTGGGCCACCCGGTCGTAGCCGTCGTAGGTGATGCGCTGTTCGGCGAGCAGGGCGCCTGCGGCCTCGAGGCGAAGCGAGTTCAGCCTGCGCGCGGCGTCATGATCGAGCAACCGTGCGCCTGAAGCCGATGAAGCCCGCCTGAGCGACCCTTCGGTTCCGGTGGTGAACGACCAGGAGGGGCCGCCGGACAGAGCGGTCGAGAGCCACTGGCCGGACTTGGCGTACGTATTGGTGATCGCAAACGAGGTCCCGAGCGCAGAGACCGTCACCTGCGTCGGGAACGAGGCCTTGTCAAAGGCGGTCGCCACCGAGACCGGCCCCGCCGGGCCTGTCGCGGTCTCAAGCGTCGTCCGGCCGAGCCCGTCATAGGTGAACGCGAGCGTGCCGGTGCTCTCACCTGAAACAGCGATCGCCGTCGGGCGGGACAGCGCGTCGTAGGAGACGGTGCGGGAGGCCGCCTCGCTCTGGCCATCGGTAGAGCGGTAGGCCGTGCCGGCAAGACGCCCGAGCGCGTCGTAGCGGTTGGTGAGCATCGTGCGGACCGGTTCGCCGGCCCGGTACGGCGCGCTCACGCTCGCGAGCCGTCCGAGCCCATCGTAGGTGTAGGCGGTGGTACGGCCCGCAGGCGACACGACAGAGGAGACCCGTCCGGCGTCGTAGGACAGCGTCGTTCTGCGCCCGAGAGGATCGGTCACACTGGCGAGGCGCCCGGCGTCGGTGTAGGTGTACGATGCCGTGATGTCCAGACCCGAACCCGGCGCGCGCTCGATGCCGCGCAGCCGGTCGGAAGCGTCGTAGGAACGTGCGAGCTCGGTCACCTGAGGCGCTGAGGGGGCGTCTTTGTGGCTCACCGAGGTCAGACGCCCCCGGGAGTCGAAAGCGGCGCTGTCGACCCCGCCCGACAGACGTGCGGTCGAGGTGCGATACGTGTTCGTGGCGTCGTAGCCGTAGGTCTCGCGCGCAGGCACCGGCTCGATCCCGAACGCGTCAGCGAGCAGCGTCCCTGATGAGCGGCAGAAGCGGACCCGGAAGCGGGCGGCGACCGCGCCTTGCGGAACGGTGATGTTCGATGTGTAGTGGCGCCACTCCGTGCTCCCGGGCAGCGACTCAGTGCCGGTCACGTAACCGCGCGGGACGACCTCACTCGTCCAGTCGCAGTTGGGGTTTGTGAAGAAGGACACCTCGATCCTCACGCCCGACTCGGGCAGAGTGGAGTTGACCTGGAGCGAGTCGGTGCGGACCGCGGAGGAGAAGGCGTACGCGCCCCCGCCTGTGAGCGGTACCGGTGGCGAGAGCCACCATGAGTCGCCGGTGCTGCCTGCGGGTGCGGTGATCCGCAGGTAACGGGAGCCCTCCTCGCCGGGACTGTCGACCGTGTGGCCGGTGGCCGCCGAGCGTGACCACCCCTCAGGCAGGCCGCCCACGAGACGCTCGACCGACCCGTTGTCGAGCAGGTTGTCGGGTCCGACCGCGTTTGCCTGCTCGAAGTAGGCGTTGTCGAACGCAGCGGAAGTCGCACCGGTCGAGCGGAGCTCGAAGGTGACACGGGCGACGCCGGCCGCGGGCAGGTAGCTTGCCGACGCGCGCTTGAGTCCGGCTGCTGGCGCGGCTGCGATCGTGAGCAAGTCGGCGGTCCTTACGAGCGATCCCGCGGCGTTGTACTCGCGGATGACGACGCGAGCGGCTCCTTCGGCCCACACCGAGAACTGGTAGAGCTCTCCGGCCTTCACCGCAACGCTGTCCGAGGTGATGAAGCGGGCCGCCCCTGCCGCAGCGGTGAGGTAGCGCGTCTGATGCACAGGGTGCGTTACTCCGGGATACGACGAGTACAGGAGGCGCTGCGCGGGGTCGGCAGGCGACGACCATCCGTTGCCAGCCACAGCGGGGTCGCGCTCAAGCGTGCCGTTCTCGAGCAGGTTCGCGGCGGTCGAGGCGGGCAGTGCGCCTACCATGAGGTTGCCGTATCCGTCGTACGCGCTTGCCACGACGGTCTCGCCGGGAAGGCCGCCTTGCTGCGGCCCGGCCGCGACCGCTGTGGTCGAGGAGACCGGGCGCCAGGCGGCGTCGTAGAGCTGGCGCGAGACGTTGCCCTTCGGATCGGTCGTCGAGGCTATGCGGTCATTCGTGTAGGCCGCCGAGCTCGTGAGCCTTTGCGCCGGGTCGGTAGCCGTCGAGTTTCGCGTCGAGGAGGTCAGGTTGCCGTGGGTATCGAAGGTGAAGGTGTCCACCGTGCCGAGCGGGTCGGTCGCCGTGGCGAGGTGGCCGTAGGCGTCGTAGGTGAAAGCCGAGGTGAGCGCTGCGCCTCCGGGATCGGTGATGACCGACGTCGTCTGGAAGCCGAGCGCTTGCGAGAAGACGACCCTTCGTGCCAGCGACTCCCCGCCGCCTGATGCCGTGATCGTGACGCCGCCCGGAGTGCCGTAGTCGTAAGAAGTCACCGTCGGGGTGCTCTCCGAACCGCGCTCGATGCTCGACACGCGCCCGGAGGCGTCGTAGGCGATCCGCGCCGAGACGCCATCGGCGTCGGTCAGGCGCACGATGCGGCCGTCAGGGCCGTAGTGGTAGGTCGCGCCGGCGACGTAGGAGCCGTCATCCGTCTTGCGGTCGACGGCGACCCAGCCGCTCCCTCTGCGGTAGCGGACGATGCCCGCCTCGGCCACTGGCGCGTTTGAGGCAGAGCCGATACCGCTCCAGTCAAGACGCTCAAGCGACCCGTTGTCCCAGATCGCCTGGGCGACCCGGCCCTGCTGGTCGGCGGCAGAGACAAGGCGCCCCGCGGTGTCATAGCCGTAGCGCAGCAGGTTTCCCGAGGTATCCGCGATCCCGGTGACGCGGCCCGCGTGGTCGAAGGCCACCGGTGCCTCGGCGATGGTGGTGACCGGCACTTCGATCTCGCAGATGTGGAAGTGGGCGTTGACGGTGTTTCTGATGGCGACGACCCTAAGCGCGCTCGTGCTGACCGGCAGAAAGGTGTGGGTCATCCAGGAGCGTCCGGTCGTGATCAGCGCAGGTGAGCCGTCGGTGTGGGCCACGTCGGCGAACGAACCGTCGTCCTTGCGGTACTGCAGCTTGTACTCGTAGCTGCGCGATGTCGCCTCCGGACCGTCCCATAGGTAGAGACGGACCTCAGAGAGCACGGTGCGAGCCGGGAGCGGGTACTCAAGCGACGCGCTGCCGCCCGCGTTGTAGGCGACCCAGTCGTAACCGGCGATCGCGTGGTTCCCGTCGGTAGATGCACCTGTTGAAGACCCGGTCCCGTTGACGATCGGCTTGATGCCACGCACGACGTTGGTGCGCTTGAGCGCGAGGGTGCCTGCGAGCGGATCACGGCCGAAAGTCCCGCCCCCGCGCTGCGTGAACACACGTGAGGTGCCGTCAGCGTCGGTGAACCTCATGGTGCCGTCACGGTAGGTCACGTCATCGATGAAGACCTGCCCACCGGCCCCCTTGGTGTCGATGCTCACCGCGGAGAAGCGGGCCCCTTGCGGCGCGTAGCCGCGTACCGCGATGCGCCGCCAGCCGTTCGACGTCGATTCTGCGAGGGCTGAGGAGGTGTTGACCACGCCTGTGTGGTTCCAGTACTCGTCGTAGTAGTGGATCTGTATGATCACGCCGCTACCAGATTGCGGAGTGAACCCTGTCGTCTTGACCCAGGCCGATGCCTCCATGACCTGCCCGGGGTAGACCTCGGGGCGCGGTGGGGCTCCGACGACCTGGACCTGCGTCGCCGCACCTGCAGGTGGTGAGATGCACATCGAGTGCGACCCGCCAATGGTGCGGTTGTTGGCGGCGGACCGGGTGACGAGCGAGGAGGTGCCGGTGATCCAGCCGAGCGGGACGCCTGTCCCGGTACCCTCCTCGAAGCCCGTGTTGTGCGCGCGTTCGTCGTCGAAGGCGAGCCGGGGTATGGCCAGGCTCCACCCCGGACCCGCACCCGCATCGGTGGAGCGTGCCGAGTCGTAGACCAGTGCCAGGCCGAGCGCGCCGCCCAGGGCGGCGTAGGAAAGATCGGTGCGGGTGAGCAGCAGCCGCCCGGTCGCCAGATCGACGGTCATGCCGTCGCCTGGATCGCTCGCACGGTACGGCTCGATCCCGATGCCGTCGGAGCCGGTGTCAAGCGGACGGTACTCAAACGGCGTCCACGCCGTCCAGTCCGACACCGATTCGGCTCCGAGCCCGGTCACGTCGGTCACCACGCGCACGCGCGTATGGTACCTGCCTGCCGTCCACCCGCCTGAAGGAACCGGGACCTCACCTGAGAACACAGCCCCTTGGACGGTCGCCTGCACGGCTGTCGAATCGGCCGCCCCGAGCCGCTTGACCTGGATCTCGGTGCGCTTGAGCGGCTTCATGAACGTGGAGAGGTCGCTGTAGTCCCAACGGATCGTGGGACGGCCGGCACACGGGACCTCGGCGGCGACATCGACTACTCGTGCCACCGGACGCGTCGTGAAGATGCACTCGAAGACCGGGATGTTGGACCCTTGCCGGGAATCGAACTTCGTCCAGTGCCAGGTGTTCCAGGCCTGAGGCGCCCAGAAGGCGATGCCGCACGGCCATCCCCCGTCGAGCCAGGACTGCACGGTCGACGTGATGGGGAAGCGCGTGCGCTGACCCTCGGTGACCGTCGCCTGGCCGATGTAGTTGAAGTACGGCTGGTTGTTCCAGGTCATGCCGTATTCGGACCAGCCGCCGGCGACCGATCCGTAGTTGACGGCACCGGAGCCATGGTCGTAACGCCAGCGGGTGTACATGTTCATGTGCGACGAGACCACGTGGATCTGGGCCTGCTGGCGCAACTGCTGCAGCGGGACGATGTCGGGCATGACATAGCTGTAGTTCTCACCGGCGCCTGAGTAGTAGCCGAGCCTGAGCTCGGCCGATCCCCCGTAGTTGCTGTTCGGCCACTGCGTCGATACCCAGGTGTCCATCTGCATGTCGTAGCCGTTGTTCTGAAACGTCGGGAACGGCTGGTAGATGATGCACGGGTCGATCCTGACCGGCCACACCCGGGCGGGATCGGTGAGCCACCCCTGGTCTGCGACGACGGTCAGGCGCCAGTCGCTCCCCTTGGGGACGAGCAGGTAGCGGAGGGCGTCGCTGAACGCGGGCACGTCACCCTCGTTGGTCGCGGAGTCCTCCATAGTCGGCGCCGGGATGAGATAGACGGGCGCGGTGGACTCAGCCGAGTAGAAGCCGATCGTCCCGTCGTCTTGAAGCTTCGGGGTCACACCGGTGGCGCGCAGGTCGAACTCAAAGGTGTTCGTGCCGCGATACCGGTCGAGGACGATCATCTCCTTGAGACCATCGGAGCGCGACTCGTACTCGAGGCTGACGCCGGTAGCCATCGCGTCAGGATAGGTCAGCCGGTTCGCGCGCGCCTGGTCGGGAAGGCCCTTGGAAGCCGACCTCGTGGCGGGGATGAGCGGCAGGACCGGCCGGAAGGAGACCACCCCGGCGTCAGAACTCACCGAGACCCAGTCCTCCCCGACCCGCTCGGGGAGGCGGACCCTGAATGAGTTGGCGGCGTTCGTCCATCCCCGCCCTGGCGCGACCGGCGACTGCACGAGGTCCGCATCGACGTCACGCCACCGGCCGGTGGCCTTCTCGAGGTAGTGGATCGGCTCGGAGAACGACTCATAGGCGTATGTGCCGTCCCCGTTGTCGAAGACGCGCGAACGGGCTGTTCGCAACTCGACGAGCTCACGCCGTTCGACTGCGACCGGGGCCGGCGCCGCGGCAGCTGTCACCGGTACGATCACGATGGATTGGGCTACGATCGACAGACAGATGGCGAGCGCGAATACCCGCCGTACCCCCCCCCAGAACCTTCGACACGGCTCCCCCTCTATGTCGATTCCATGTGCGCGTCCACCCTCGCGAACGCGCGTGTCCAGATTCTGGCACAAGCCGTCAGGCTATCGCAAACGGAGGGGCCTGCGGGGGTCGCCCTTGGCTTGGGAGTACGTGATACCAGGTGCCCCCACAGCCCGAATGCACCCCCTGACGCCTGGGGCGCCCCCCGACGGCGCCCCGCGCCCGCTAATCCCCGCCGCGCGGGTGCGACAGCCCGAAGTCGATCGAGTCGGCAAGCGCCTGCCAGGACGCCTCTATGATGTTCTCGCTCACGCCGACCGTGCCCCAGCTCTTCTCGCCATCGGTCGACTCGATGAGCACGCGCGTGACCGCACCGGTGCCCTTGGTCTCGTCGAGCACGCGCACCTTGAAGTCGGTCAGCTCGATGTGGGCGAGGTCGGGATAGAAGCGGCCGATGGCGATGCGCAACGCGCCGTCGAGCGCGTTGACCGGACCGTTGCCCTCGGCAGTGGCGATGAACCGCTCGTCACCCACATGCACCTTGATGGTCGCCTCGGTCACGATCTTCCCGTCCTCGCGTTTCTCGACAAGGCAGCGGAACGACTCGAGCCGGAAGAACGGCGCGTAGGTGCCGAGTTCCTTCTTCAGCATGACCTCGAGCGAGCCGTCGGCGGTCTCGAACGAATAGCCCTTGTGCTCCAACCCCTTGATACCGTCGAGCACACGCGCGACGGTGACCTGGTCGCCGGTCAGATCGATGCCGAGCTCGGACGCCTTCATCGTGAGCGACGCGCGCCCCGCAAGCTCGCTGATGACCACGCGCGCGAAGTTGCCCACGGCCGCCGGGTCGATGTGCTCGTAGGCCTCGGGCAGTCGCGCCGCCGCGCTCGCGTGCACCCCGCCCTTGTGCGCGAACGCGCTCGCGCCGGCGTAGGGCTGGTGCGGGTCGGGAGCGATGTTGGCGGTCTCGGCCACGTAGTGCGAGACCTCGGTGAGCAGACGCAGCTGATTGGGCGTGATGCAGTCGTCGCCCATCTTCAGGACGAGCGCCGGGATGATCGACATGAGGTCGGCGTTGCCCGCCCGCTCCCCGTAGCCGTTGACGGTCCCCTGCACCTGGGTGCAGCCGGCGGCGATCGCCACGAGCGAGTTGGCGACCGCGCACGCGCTGTCGTTATGGGCGTGGATGCCGAGAGGGGCCGCGATGTGCGGCGCGACCTCGCGGACCACGCGCTCCACCACGTGCGGGAGCGTGCCCCCGTTGGTGTCGCAGAGCACGACCCAGTCGGCGCCGGCTTCGGCGGCCGCCTGGCAGACCGACGTCGCATACCGGGCGTTGGCCGCGTAGCCGTCGAAGAAGTGCTCGGCGTCGAAGAACACCGTACGGCCGGCGGCTTTGAGATGCGCGACGCTGTCACGCACCATGCGCAGGTTCTCTTCGAGCGTGGCGCCGAGCGCCTCGGTCACGTGGATGTCCCACGCCTTGCCGAAGATGCAGATCGCGCTCGTCCCGCACTCCAGGAGCGCGCGCAGCCCTTCGTCGTCGGCGGCCGCCACGCCCTTGCGACACGTGGCGCCGAACGCGGTGATCATCGCGGTCTCGAGCGAGAGCTCGCCGAGCCGCTCGAAGAACTCGATGTCTTTCGGGTTGGAGCCGGGAAAGCCGCCCTCGATGTAGTGCACGCCGAGGTCGTCGAGCCGCGCGGCTATGCGCAGCTTGTCGTCGACGGAAAGCGAGAGCCCTTCACGCTGGGTCCCGTCGCGGAGCGTGGTGTCGTAGAGGGTGACCACCTAGACGCGGTCCAGCCAGGGCTCGTAGTCGGGGTCCTCGCCCCTGACCACGCTGAAGTACGCCGCCTGCAGTTCCTTGGTGACCGGACCGGGCTCGCCGAGCGCGTAGCCGTCCACCGAACGCACCGGAACGACCTCGGCGGCCGAGCCGGTCATGAAGAACTCGTCGCAGGTGTACAGGTCGGTCCGCACGAGCGACTCCTCGATCACCGGGATGTCGAGGTTGTCGGCGATGATCATGATCGTGTCCCGCGTGATGCCTTCGAGGATGCCGTCGGAGACCGGCGGGGTCGAGATGACGCCGTCGCGCACGATGAAGAGGTTCTCGCCGGTGCCCTCGCAGACCTTGCCCTCCTCGTTCAGCAGGATGGCCTCGTTGTAGCCGTGACGGTTGGCCTCGATGCGCGCGAA
>CAYYLR010000069.1:0-8358 GCA_964472485.1 uncultured Coriobacteriaceae bacterium | reverse complement strand
GCTGATCGTCGACCCGATGCTCGCCACCGGGGGTTCGGCGTCCGCCGCCGTCGAGTTCCTCCGGGAACGCGGCGCACGGCACATCAGCCTGCTCGTTCTCATCGCCGCACCCGAGGGGATCGACGAGGTCGAGCGTTCATGCGGTGATGTGACCATCTACACATGCGCCGTTGACAGTCACCTCAACGGCCACGCCTACATCGTGCCCGGCCTCGGCGACGCGGGCGACCGTCTCTTCGGCACGAAGTAGGAGCGCGCCGGTGAGCCGTCCGTCCTGGGACGAGTACTTCATGACGATCGCCGCCCAGGTGGCCGGCCGTTCGACGTGTCTGCGGCGCGCGACCGGCGCGGTCCTCGTCAAGGACAAGCGCATCCTCGCCACCGGCTACAACGGCGTGCCCTCCGGCCTGGCGCACTGCGAAGCGGCGGGTTGCATACGCGAGCAGCGCGAAATACCGTCGGGCTCACATCACGAGCTGTGCCGCGGGATCCACGCCGAGCAGAACGCCGTCATCCAGGCGGCGCGTCACGGGATCTCCATCGACGGCGCTACCGCCTACTGCACGCACCAGCCGTGCGTCCTGTGCGCCAAGATCCTCATCAACGCCGGGGTCGCCTCGATCGTGTTCGCCGAGCCGTATCCCGACCCGTTGTCCGCTGCGATGCTGGCCGAAGCGGGTATCCCTGTGGCTCACCACGCGGGCGGCGTGTGACCGTGGAGGGCATCGAGCACGTCGTGGTGGGCGCGACCGCACTGGTCGCCACGCTGGTCGCCACGCCGCTGGTCCGTCTACTCGGTTCCCGTCTCGGCGTCGTCGCGCGCAGCGGCGATCGCCACGTGCATGCCGGCGCCGTGCCTCGAATCGGAGGCGTCGCGATCTTCGCCGGATTCGCGACGGCGCTCGCCCTTCGCGTACTCGGGGAGTCGGTCTGGGGGTGGGAGCCGGCCCTCACGCGCGCGGACCTCCCGGTCGCGGGCCTGTTCGCCGGGTTGTCGCTCATGTTCGTGGTCGGGCTGCTGGACGACTTCCTGGATCTCAAACCGGGTGTCAAGTTCGGCGGACAGCTGGCTGCCGCTTCGGTGGCGTGCATGGCGGGCGTCAGGATCGCGTTCGTCGGCGACCCGATCGGAGGCGGCATCGTCATGCTCGGCGTGCTGGCCGTGCCGGTTACGCTCGCGTGGATGGTCGGGTTCGCAAACGTCATCAACCTGATCGATGGTCTCGACGGCCTGGCGGCCGGCGTGAGCGCGATCGCGGCGGGAAGCCTGCTCGTGCTCGCCCTGCAGTCGAACCAGGCGCTTGCCGCGGTGCTCGCTACCGTGGTCATCGGCGCATGCCTGGGCTTCCTGCGCTTCAACTTCAATCCCGCGTCCGTGTTCATGGGCGATTCGGGTGCGCTGCTCCTTGGACTTTCGCTCGCGTGCATCTCGCTGCTGGGAGTGATGAAGTCCGTGGCGGCGATCACCCTCGTGGTGCCGTTGCTGATCGTCTGGGTGCCGATCTTCGATACAGCTTCGGCCATCATCAGGCGCCGCCGGCACGGCAGACCGATCCAGGAGGCCGACCGGGGCCACATCCACCATCGGCTCCTCGGACGCGGCTTCACGCAACGCCAGACGGTGCTCATCATCTACGTGTGGTCCATCGCGCTCGCGTTCGGCGGGTACGCCATGCGGTGGGTACCGCTGCTGTACAAGGGTCTGACGTTCGTGGTCCTCGCGGTCGTCTCGGGGTTCATGGCGCACTGGCTCGGACTGTTCGAGGCCGCGCACGACGACGAGTAGTCGACCAGGTCAGCGAGTCACCGGGCCGCGATCGGCGGCATCGCACGGGCGGTCGACCACCCCCGGGAAGCATCTCGAACCTAGGGGTTTCACGCCGCCGCCAGCCGTGAAGCCCAATTGCCGTCCCAGGTGTCGTTGAACCTGAGCATCCTCAGCTTGAGCATGCCGAGCGCTCCGGGACGCAGCCAGCTCATCCCGTGGTGCCTGAAGCCCGTAGAGCACCGCGACCTTGGCCTCCATGTGACCACCTGTCGCGCGGTCGGGGATCATGCCGCCGTCGATCGCGATCACGAGCATGTCGTCGCGGGTGCGGCTGACGAGCTCGCCCGGATCCAGGCCCAGGCCGTAGAGATCCTCGGTCGCGGCGTGCAGTTCCGCGTCCACGAGCGCGCCTTCCGCCTTCGCCGGGCGCTGCAGCTGGCCGTGGCTGATCTGCGCACCGGCAAGCTTCGAGAGTGTTGCGGAGGACTTGACGTACGACATGTCTGTGGCCAGGTGCAGCCCCGCCTCGACGACGGCGAGCGTGTGACGTCTGCCCGGCGGGAGGAAGGGATCCAACGGGCGGCGCTGGGCTCCGCACAACGTACATCGAAGCCGTCTGATCCGCACGCTCGCTTCTCCGCCGAGCGTCGAGACCGTCCGGACCCTGGAGTCCTTGACCGTCATCTCGCCGCCACACTCGCAGGCACGTTCTGCGAGGCCTACGGCCTCGTTGCGTTCACACACGGTCTCGAACGCGAAACGCTGATGCTCGCGCATGGCGACGTTCAGCTCCGCGTCGATCTGGTCGACGGTCGTGCCGGACAGGTCGATCTCAAGCACACCCAGGTCGATGCGGACTATCATCGTCGCGGACTCCGTCTTCCGTGTGTCTTGGCAACATCACGAAAGAGGAGCCTTCTCCATTTGTCGACCCGACCCCTAGCCTTGGGATGCTTCCCCACCCCCGCACCACGCTTGTTGCGCATCGGTGCATCGTGTACGATAGCCGCGATTCTGAAGCCCCCGGCAGGGTTCATCCGGCTGTCGCGCACTCGCTGCGAGATGTCATCGAGCCCCGGTCCGGGTACACGCGCGCAATGGCAAGAGGTAGGGGAGCTGGGAACATCGATGGTCGATAGCGCTGCCGCGCTGCTCGCCAATCCTCTTGTGGCGATCGCCCTGGGTCTCCTCACGGGTTACCTGCTCCTGCGGAACTCCAGGGCGAGCTTCGCCCGCATGACCCCCGAGGAGCCGGTACGCGGCCTCGTGCACGTCGCCGTCACGCTCTTCCTGCGGCTGGCGCTTGCGACCGTGCTCCTATGGTCATACAGCCGGTTCATTCCTGAAGGCTACGCACCGTTCGCCCTCGCGATGGCGGGCGGTTTTCTGTCCCTGTTCGGCGTTGAGAGCATCCGCTATTCTGGGTTGCTGAAACGTCGGCGACCCCTCGAAAGCGCTGCCAAGGGAGGTAGATAGTCACGTGAACCCGATGGAACTGCTACCAGGCAAGATCGAGCATCTGGTGCATGAGCTCTCCGTGCTGCCGTTCAACGATATGAACGGCACGGTCTCGAGTCCGCTGACGCTCACCAACTACACGTTCTGGGGCATCCTCGCTCTGATCCTCATCGGCACGCTGTTCACGATCGTTGCGCGCCGTGAGACGCGCCAGATGGCCGTTGCGGCCGAGAGCGGCAACGCCGTCGATCTCGCCCCGACCAGCAAGCTCACGAGCGTGCTCGAGGCGGGCGTCGAGTTCATACGTGATCTTGCGAGCGACGTCATCGGCCACAAGGATGGCCCGAAGTACGTTCCGCTGCTAGCCACGTTCTTCTTCCTCGTGCTGACGTCGAACTTGCTCGGCCTGATCCCCGGGGGTAAGACGATCGGCGGCACTATCGGCGGGACCACCGCGCTTGCGCTTGCGAGCTGGCTCATCTTCGTCTTCGTGGGCTTCAAGAAGAACGGGTTCTACGGCTACTTCAGGAGCCTGGTTCCCGAGGGTGTCCGCACTATGCCGCTGGCGGCCCGCCTTGGGCTTGGGGGCTACATCTTCCTGCTCGAATTCCTCTCCACGTTCTTCATCAGGCCCCTCACGTTGGCAGTCCGTCTCTTCGCCAACATGTATGCGGGCCACATCATCCTCGGCGTGTTCTCAGCCTTCGTCGCGCTGTTCTGGCCGCTCTTCGAGCGCGAGCTGGCGTGGTCCGTCGGCGGTGTCGGGATCGGTGCGGTTTCGATCATCTTCCTGATCCTGATGTACGCCTTCGAGTTGTTCGTGGCGTTCATCCAGGCATACGTGTTCACGATCCTGACGGCGGTCTACATCGGGAGTTCGGTCCACGCGTCGGAGCACTAGTCGCATGGGTTCACCCGGCCTTCGGGCCGGTCGGATAGGTCAAAGAACCGGCAGACGGTTTACCTGGAAGACATGAAGGAGGATTCGCAGTGGAAGGTTCCCTCGACGCAATCGGTAAGGGTCTGGCCTATGGTCTCGCGGCGATCGGCCCGGGCATCGGTATCGGCATCGTCGCCGGCAAGGCACTCGAGGCCATGGCGCGCCAGCCTGAGATGGCCGGTCGTCTCCAGGCCACGATGTTCATCGGCATCGCGTTCACCGAGGCGCTTGCGCTGCTTGGTTTCGTCCTGACGTTCCTGCTCTAGTTCGGGACGGCGAAAGGACGGAGGTACACAGTGTTCGGTGCTGAGATCGCATACGCAGCAGAGGCAGGAGCCGAGGCAGCCGAGAGTGCGGCCGGCAGCCTTGGAGCGGTCTATCCCAATCCGGCTGACATCTGGCCCACGTGGGTGGCGTTCCTCATCCTGTTCTTCCTGCTCTATAAGTTCGCTCTTCCTTCCATCACGGCCATGCTCGACAGGCGCGCAGGCGCGATCAAGGACTCGCTGAGCAAAGCCGAAGAGACCAAGGTCGAGGCCGAGCGGCTTCTCGAGGACTACAAGGTCCAGATGGCCGAAGCCCGCGGCGAGGCCGCAAAGGTCATCGAGCAGGGCCGCAAGGTCGCCGAGACGATGAAGGACGAGATCATCGCCAAGGCGAACGAAGAGGCCGCTGGAATCGTCGCCAAGGCGCGTGATGTCATGGAGTCCGAGAAGAAGGCCGCGATCGCGGACCTGCAGGCCTCGGTCGCTGAGATCTCCGTGGCCGTAGCGGGCAAGCTCATCGGGGAGAAGCTCTCCGCCGACGATCACGCGAGACTCATCGAGAAGTACGTGGCGGAGGTAGGTAGCTTCAATGACAACTAGCGAGATCATCAGGACCTATGCACGGGTCCTCTTCGACCTCGCCAGTGCCGTTGATGCTGTCGACGAGACCGATGAGGGCCTGCGGGTCATCATCGAGACCGTTCGCGGCAACGTCGAGCTCAGAGATGCCCTGTCAGACAGCGGCATCCCGGGCGAGAAGAAGCGGGATATCGTGCGTGACCTCTTCGCGAACGCGGTGTCTCCCGAGGCTATCGCCGTCGCGGGGCTGCTCGTGGAGCGCGGCGCGGCCGGTGACCTCAGTGAGATCCGGCGCGTCTTCAGCGAGATCGCCGAGCAGGAGCGTGGGATCGTGGTCGCTGAAGTGACCACGGCGATCGCGCTGACCGACGGCGTGCGCACGACGCTCCGTGAGAAGCTGGCCGGCGGCTTGGGCTGCCCGGTCTCTCTGCGCGAGCGCGTGGAGCCGTCGATCCTCGGTGGCATCCGCATCAATGTCGCTGGTCGCGTGCTCGACGGGAGCCTTGTCTCCCAGCTCGACGCGATGCGCGCGACCCTTTCGAACGCATCGCAGGGAGGTGAGGCATAAGTGGCTGGTATCAACGCGACCATGATCTCTGACGTACTGCGGCGCCAGCTGGATTCGTTCAGGCCCGAGATCGACGTGCGCGAAGTGGGTACCGTGATGCAGATCGGCGACGGTATCGCACGGGTCGAAGGACTCAAGGGCGCCATGGCGGGCGAGCTGCTCGAGTTCCTTGGTGAGGGTGGCCGTACCGTCGTAGGCATGGCTCTCAACCTCGACGAGAACGAGGTCGGTGCCGTGCTCATGGGAGATGTCACGGCCGTCAAGGAGAACGACAGTGTGCGGACCACTGGCCGCATCGTGGAAGTCCCCTCGGGTGTGTCCCTTCTAGGGCGCATCGTCGATCCGCTCGGTCAGCCGATAGACGGCAAGGGTCCCATCGCTGCTCAGGGCTATCGGCCGGTCGAGTTCAGGGCTCCGGGTGTCATCGAGCGTAAGGGCGTCCACCAGCCGCTGCAGACCGGCATCATGGCTGTCGATGCGATGATCCCGATCGGTCGTGGGCAGCGTGAGCTGATCATCGGCGACCGTCAAACCGGTAAGACCGCGGTCGCGGTCGACACGATCATCAACCAGAAGGGCGCAGACGTCATCTGTGTCTACGTCGCCATCGGGCAGAAGGCTTCGACCGTGGCAGGTGTCGTCGAGACGCTCGCCGCCCACGGTGCGATGGACTATACGATCGTCGTCGCCGCCAACGCATCGGATCCCGCACCGCTCCAGTACATCGCTCCGATGGCGGGCTGTGCCATGGGTGAGTTCTTCATGTACACCGGTGCTGACGGTGAGCCGGCCTCCGCGGATAACCCGGGCCGACATGTGCTGTGTATCTACGACGACTTGTCCAAGCAGGCCGTCGCGTACCGCCAGATGTCACTGACGCTTCGCCGTCCTCCGGGCCGTGAGGCGTACCCGGGTGACATCTTCTACCTGCACAGTCGCCTGCTCGAGCGCGCCGTCAAGCTGTCTGACGCCAACGGCGCAGGCTCGCTGACCGCTCTTCCGGTCATCGAGACGCAGGCCGGAGACGTCTCGGCCTACATCCCGACGAACGTCATCTCGATCACCGACGGCCAGATCTTCCTGCAGTCGGACCTGTTCTTCCAGGGCATCCGTCCTGCCATCAACGTCGGCATCTCCGTGTCGCGCGTCGGCGGCAACGCCCAGATCAAGGCGATGAAGCAGGTGGCGGGATCACTGCGGCTCGATCTTGCCTCGTACCGAGAGCTCGCTGCGTTCGCGCAGTTCGGATCCGACCTCGACAAGTCGACGCAGGCGACCCTCAATCGAGGAGCCCGGCTCGTCGAACTCCTCAAGCAGGGTCAGTACGTTCCGTACCCGGTCGAGCAGCAGGTCATCGCCATCTTCGCTGGCACGAAGGGCTTCCTCGACGACATCGCCGTGGAGGATGTCCTCCGCTTCCGCGACGGCTTGATCTTCTTCGTCACGAGCGCCTACCCGGAGATCGGGTCCGCGATCGAGGCGGAGAAGGTGCTCTCGGATGAGACCATCGAGAAGTTGAGCGCGGCTGTCGAGGAGTACAAGGCGCAGTTCGTGGCCGAGGCCTAGGGGATACGCGATGCCCAATCTCCGCGACATCAAGAAGCGTATAGGGAGCGTACAGTCCACGCGTCAGATCACCCGGACGATGGAGATGGTCGCTACTGCGCGCATCAAGAAGGCGCAGGAACGGATAGAGGCGGCCCGGCCGTACGCGCTGTCGATGATGGAGGTGCTCGGCAACGTCGCGCGCTACGCGAAGGGGGCGGAGCATCCCCTGCTGCTCGAGCATCTGAACAAGAAACGCGTGGCGGTTATCGCGGTCACATCCGATCGCGGTCTGGCCGGAGCGTTCAACAGCAACGTCCTGCGGATGACCGAGCGGTTCATTCAGGAGAGCCATGAGGACGGCCTTGAGGTCGACTTGATCACGGTCGGCAAGAAGGCCCAGGCCTACTTCCGCTATCGCGGCATCGAGCCGATCGCAAGCTTCCGCGACATCTCAGACAAGCCGACATTCGCCGATGCGAAGGCCATCGTCTCGCACGCTGTTCCGCGGTACGTCGCGGAGGAGCTCGACGAGGTCGTGATCATGTTCAACCGCTTCAAGAACGTCGCCGAACAGGTCCCGGAGCAGTATCGACTCCTGCCGATCCGCTCGGGATTGCTTGATGAGGTAGCGGAGGCCGCGGACGTCACCGCGGAGTACGTCTTCGAGCCTGACGCTGAATCCGTCTTGGAGTACCTCCTTCCCACCTACGTGGAGACACTGACGTTCCGGGCGCTGATGGAGTCCGCTGCATCAGAGCATGGCGCACGCCGGAAAGCGATGAAGTCGGCCACCGACAACGCGACGGAGATGATAGGCGCGCTCACACGTTCCTACAACAGGGCTCGCCAGGCAGCAATCACCACCGAGATCGCTGAGATCGTCGGCGGCGCGGCCGCTCTGGAGGACTAGATGGCAACGAAAGTAGAGGACACACCTATGAACGTCGGACGAATCGTTCGCGTGGTCGGTCCGGTTCTGGACGTCGAGTTCAGCGCCGATGCCATGCCCGCGATCTACAACGCCCTCACGGTCGACGTCGACACGCCGATCGGCCATGTCTCGTTGGTCGCCGAAGTCCAGCAGCATCTACCGGGCAACCAGGTGCGCGCGGTCGCCATGTCGTCGACCGACGGAGTGCGCCGCGGCACCGATGCGACCGACACGGGCGCCCCGATGAAGATGCCGGTCGGTCCGTCGACACTCGGTCGCATCTGGAACGTGGTCGGAGAG
>CAYYLR010000068.1:0-8362 GCA_964472485.1 uncultured Coriobacteriaceae bacterium | reverse complement strand
AAGAGCCCATCGCCCGTGAGGCCGAGCGCGCCGGCCAGCCGTACGTCAATCAGCGCTGGCTCGGGGGCATGCTCACCAACTTCGTCACCATCCGCGGACGCATCCGCCGCATGGTCGAACTCGAGACCATGGAGGAGAACGGGATGCTTGCGGCGCTGCCGAAGAAGGAAGCGCTGCTCCTTCGCCGCGAGCTCGAGAAGCTTCAGCGTGATCTCAACGGCATCCGCCAGATGGCTGATGTCCCCGGTGCGGTCTTCGTCGTCGACACCAAGCGCGAGGCGATCGCCGTGAAGGAAGCGCGTCGTCTCGGCATCCCGTTGATCGGACTCGTCGACACGAACGCCGATCCTGACGAGGTGGATTACGTCATCCCCGCCAACGATGACGCCATCCGTTCGGTGAGCCTCATCTGTCGCGTGATCGCCGACGCGGCGCTTGATGGTCGCCGTGCCGCCGGTCTTGATGTCGCGGCGGACATGGTCGAGGCTGCCGAGGCTCCCTCGACCGAGGTTCCGGCCGAGGTGGTCGGCGATGCCGCTCTGGCAGAGGCACTCGAGGCTGAAGATGCCCCCGAGTCCCCGAGCGAGACTGCTGACGCCGAAGCCGTGGACGCCACCGATGAGGACGCCGAGGTCGCGGCCGAGATCGAGACCGACTAGACACCGTCGCGGCAGACACGCCGCCCTAAGGAGTACCGATGGAGATCACCGCTGCAATGGTCAAGGAGCTCCGTGAGACCACCGGAGCAGGAATGATGGACTGCAAGAAGGCGCTGGCGGAGGCCGGCGGCGACATAGAGGCCGCCGTCGACGTCCTTCGCACGAAGGGTCTCGCGGACCTCGCGAAGAAGGCCGGCCGCGCGACCAACGAGGGCGTCGTCGGCGGGTACGCCACCGATGACGGGGCCGTGGGCGTGCTCGTTGAGATCAACTGCGAGACCGACTTCGTCGCCCGCAACGCCGCGTTCAAGTCGCTCGTCGCCGCCATCGCGGGTCAGATCGCGTCCGGCGCACCGGCCGATGTCGCCGCGCTGCTCGCGCAGCCCTTCGGCGAGCGACCGGACATCACCGTCGAGCAGCTGCTCGGCGAATCCGTCGGCAAGCTTGGCGAGAACATGGGGATCGCTCGCTTCGATCGCTACGAGATCGCACCCGGCTCCGGCGTGGTCGCCGTCTACATCCACGGCGTCGGCAACATCGGCGTCCTGGTCGAGGTCTCCGCGGGTTCCGCCGAGGCCGCCTCCAGCACCGCGGTCGCCACGTTCGCGCGGGACGTCGCGATGCAGATCGCTGCCGCCGCCCCCGTTGCGGTCCGTCGCGAGGAGGTTCCCAGCGACGTCGTCGCACACGAACTCGCGATCTACAAGGCGCAGGCTGCTGAGACCGGCAAGCCCGAGCAAATCCAGGAGAAGATCGCCGAAGGTCGCCTCGAGAAGTACTACAAGGAGTTCTGCCTTCTGGAGCAGGACTTCGTCAAGAACCCGGAGCAGACCGTCCGGCAGTACGCCGAGCACGTCTCGCGCGAGGTTGGCGCCCCGATCGATATCGTCCGCTTCACACGGATGGTGCTCGGAGAGACCAACCCGGAGCCCAGGGTCGCCTGCGGCGCCTGACGCGGCCTTCTGACGGGGCGGTGCGTGGCACCGCCCCGTTGGTCTAGAATCACCTGCAGCGTGTCGCGTCGTTCCAGGGAGGACCATGGCTGAGTACCGCTACAAGCGCGTCCTGCTCAAACTCTCCGGCGAGGCGCTTATGGGCGACACCGGGTCGGGGGGTATCGATCCCGCAGTGCTCGATTCTCTCGCCCGCCAGATCCGTACCGTCCGCGATGATGAGATCGAGGTCGCGATCGTGGTCGGCGGCGGCAACATCTTCCGCGGTGTCGCTGCGTCCGCGCGGGGTATGGACCGCGCTCAGGCTGATTACATCGGCATGCTCGCCACCGTCATGAACGCACTCGCGCTTCAGGACACCCTGGAGTCGCACGGTGTCTTCACGCGAGTCATGTCAGCCATCGAGATGCAGGCGGTCGCCGAGCCCTACATCCGGCGGCGTGCCATCCGCCACCTCGAGAAGGGTCGCACGGTCATCTTCGCTGCCGGCACCGGCAATCCCTACTTCACGACCGACACCACTGCGGCGCTCCGCGCGCTCGAGATCGGCGCCGAGTGCATCATGAAGGCCACGAAGGTCGACGGCGTGTTCGACGCCGACCCCGTCACGGTGCCCGATGCGCTCAAGTTTGATGAGCTCAAGTACATCGACGTTCTCAACCTGGGTCTTAAGGTGATGGACAACACCGCGATCAGCCTGGCGATGGACAACGATCTGCCCATCATCGTGTTCAACATGGAGCGTGAGGGGAACATCGCCGCCGCGTTGCGCGGCGAGAAGGTCGGCACGATCGTCCGAGGAGGCGCCTGATGTCTGTCACCACTGTCAAAGAGGCCGCCGAACGCATGGGGAAGGCCGTTGCCGCGGTCTCGCACGAGTTCGCGGGTGTGCGCACCGGGCGAGCGAGCGGCGGTATCCTCGAGAAGGTCATGGTCGAGTACTACGGCGCCCAGACACCGTTGCTCCAGCTCGCGTCGGTGAGCGTTCCTGAACCCCAGACGCTCGTGGTCAGCCCCTACGACAAGACGGCCCTCGGCGCTATCGAGAAGGCGATCCGCTCGGCCGACCTCGGGTTCAATCCGTCCAATGACGGCGCCGTGGTCCGCGTCCCGTTCCCACCGCTCACCGAGGAGCGAAGGCGCGATCTCGTGAAGGTGTGTCGGGGGTACGCCGAAGAGGGCAGGGTGGCGGTCCGAAATGTCCGGCGGGACGCGAACGAGTCGTTCAAGCGCCAGGAGAAGGACCACGCGATCTCACAGGACGAACTGCACCGCCTGGAGGCCGAGGTCCAGAAGGCCACCGATAGGCACATCGCTGACATCGACGAGCTGCTCAAGCGCAAAGAGGCAGAGATCATGGAGGTGTAGCCGGGCGATGCCCCCGACTCGCGCCTCGCTCGATACCTTCTTCACCGCTCGGTCCGACCGCGATCTCATCGCCCGGCTCGAGATCGACGCCGTCCCGCGTCACGTCGCCGTCATCATGGATGGGAACGGACGGTGGGCGGCCAAGCGCGGTCTTCCCCGCATCGCTGGCCACCGCGCGGGCACCAAGGCGGTCCGGGAGACTATCGCCGCCGCCATCGAGCTCGGCGTCGAGTACCTGACCGTCTACTCCTTCTCGAGCGAGAACTGGCGCCGGACCGAAGAGGAGGTTGCCGGCCTGATGGGCCTCTTCGTCGAAGTCCTGGAGCGCGAACTCGAGAACCTCCAGCGCCTCGGCGTACGCGTCCGTGTGATCGGGTCGGAGTCCGGCGTCCCGAGCGTCACGATGGACGCCTTCCGGCGCACCGAACGCGCCACGGCCGGCAACACCGGGCTCACGTTCCTCGTCGCGCTCAACTACGGCGGTCGCGCCGAGATCACCGACGCCGTTCGGTCCATCGCTGAAGCGTGTGCCGATGGCCGCCTGCAGCCGGATGAGATCGATGAACGGCTCATCGCCGACCACCTCTACACGACCGGCGTCCCCGATCCGGATCTGGTCGTCAGGACGAGCGGTGAACTTCGGGTCTCGAACTTCCTGCTGTGGCAACTCGCGTACTCCGAACTCTGGGTCACCGCCGTCCTCTGGCCTGACTTCCGGCGGGGCGACCTGCTTCGAGCGGTCATCGACTTCCAGAAGCGGCAACGGCGATTCGGGGGCCGGTCATGAGCGCGGCCGCTCCTACCGGCCTGAAGGACCTCGGCGTCAGGGTGGGAACCGCGCTCGTGTTGGGCGCGGTCATGTTGACCGCCCTGCTGTTCGGCGGCGCATGGGCGCTCGCGGCGGTCATCGCCGTGATCGCCGCGGCGGCCACCTCGGAGTTCTACGTCATCGTGCGCCGCGAACACCGCCTGTTCAGCGAGATCATCGGCCTTGGCGCCGTCGTCTCCATGCCATTCGTGGCGGCCCAGTACGGCCCCGTCGGCCTGACCGTCGTCGTGAGCGCGCTCATCGTCTCGGCCTTCTTCTGGCACATCATGATCCGGCCGGTCCGTCTCATCGACACCACGACGACCATCTTCGGAGCCGTCTACATCGGGTTCACCCTGGCCCACCTGCTGCTCATCCGTCAGTTCGCCGACGGCGTGACCCTGGCGCTCGCGCTGTTCGTCGGCATCTGGGCGAACGACGTGTTCGCGTACGTGATCGGCTCGACGCTCGGGAGGCGTCCGCTCGCGCCCAGGATCTCACCGAAGAAGTCCTGGGAGGGTCTGGCCGCCGGCACCATCGGGACCGTGGCGGTGTGGGCGCTCCTGCCACCCGCGCTCGGCGTGGAGATCGGGTTTGGGTGGCGCCTCGCGATCGGAACGGCCGCCTCGGTAGCCGCTGTGATCGGGGACCTCGCCGAATCGCGCATCAAGCGTGAGTTCGCGGTCAAGGACTCCGGAAGACTGCTTCCCGGTCATGGAGGGTTCCTCGACCGGTTCGACAGCCTCATCACGGCCACGATCGTCACCTACTACCTGCTGATGGCCGCGGGCGTGCGATGAACCCGATCACCGTCGCGATACTCGGCTCCACCGGGTCCATCGGCCGCCAGGCGCTCGACGTCGCCGCCCGCAACCCTGATCGTCTTCAGGTGGTCGCGCTCACCGCCCACACCGGCGATGCGCGGCTCGAGGAACAGGCACGCGAGTTCGGTGTCACCCGCGTCGCGCTCGCTGACGCCGCCGCCGCCGGGCGGCTCGCCGCACGCTCCGGTCTTCCCGTCGGCTCCGGATCCGCCGCCATCGAGGAAATCGCGGGGTCCGGCGAGGCCGACATCGTTCTGAACGCGCTCGTCGGGGCGGCAGGGCTGCGCGCCTCGCTCGCCGCGCTGCGTTCCGGAGCGCGCCTTGCGCTCGCGAACAAGGAGTCGCTGGTCGCCGGTGGTGAGCTCGTCACCGCGCTCGGCCGGGACCGGATCGTGCCGGTCGACAGCGAGCACTCGGCCATCTTCCAGTGTCTAACCGGCGAGCCTGACGACGCCGTCGCGCGCCTCTGGCTTACCGCCTCGGGGGGTCCGTTCCGCGGATGGACGGACGCCCGGCTCGCTCGCGTGACCGTCGAGCAGGCACTCGCGCACCCGCGATGGACGATGGGACCGAAGATCACCGTCGATTCGGCGACGCTCATGAACAAGGGGCTCGAGGTGATTGAAGCGCATCATCTCTTCGGCGTCGGCTATGACCGCATCGAGGTCGTCGTGCATCCTCAGTCCTGCATCCACTCGATGGTCGAGTTCACCGATGGTTCGGTCAAGGCGCATCTCGGCGCGACCGACATGCGCATCCCGATACAGTACGCGTTCAGTCACCCTGAGCGCTGGTCCGGCCCGCTCGACCCGCTCGACTTCCGGACGGTCGGCGACCTCGGCCTCGAACCGCCGGACGCCGGCACGTTCCGCTGCCTCGCGCTCGCTGTGGAGGCCGGCCGGACCGGGGGAACCATGCCCGCGGCGCTGAACGCGGCCAACGAGGTCGCGGTCGCGGCGTTCCTCGCCGGGTCCGTGACCTTCGACGCCATACCGTCCATCGTCGAGCGCGTGGTCGACCGTCACCAGGCGGCTCCACTCGACTCGCTCGAGGCCGTTGAGGCGGCGGACGCGTGGGCGCGCCGCGAAGCCGCGAGTGCGCTCGCCTGATCGTGGCGCGCGCCTTGCAGTCTCGGGCATGATCGACACAACCACACACACCGGAGGTCGACATCGTGGGAACAGGACTTGGAGCGTTCGAGATCATCGTGTGGGGTGTCGTGACCTTCTCGATCCTCGTCGTGCTGCACGAGATGGGTCACTTCCTCGCCGCACGCGCATTCGGTGTGAAGGTCCATGAGTTCATGGTCGGCCTCCCGGGGCCAGCGCTGCGCCTACGCACGAAGAACATGACCTGGGGCGTCACCGCTGTCCCGCTTGGCGGCTACGTCCGTATCGCGGGCATGGAGCCGGGCGCTGACGATGCGCTGCTTGGCCCCGCCCTCGGCCACGTGCGCGCACACATGAGCGCCGACGCGTCGACACTCGCCCGCGCGCTCGACATCCCACTGCAGCGCGCCGAAGCGTTGCTCACGTCACTCGCCGACTGGAAGGCGGTCACCGAGGACGGGGAGCGTTACGTGTTCGCGGTCGAGGGTCATACCGCGGCCATGAGCGCGGAGGAGCTTCTCAGCCACGCGCGTTCGTTCACGTACCGCGGCCAGGCCGCCTGGAAGCGTGTCGTCATCCTCGGCATGGGCGTGTTCACCAACCTTGCCGTCGCGATCGCCACCTTCACCGTCGTGCTGTCGGTGTGGGGCTACTACGACTTCTCGACGCGGATCGACTCGGTGGTGGACGGCTCGCCCGCCGAGGCCGCCGGCATCGTGCCGGGTGACGTCCTCGTCGCGGTCGGCGGGGCGCCGATCGAGCGGTGGGACGAGTTCCAGATGGCGATGTCCCGTACGAAGCCCGGAGACTCCGTCGTGGTCACCTTTGAGAGAGACGGCGCCAGCCGGGACGTTTCGCTCGTCCTCGCCGAACGCGACGGGCACGGCTTCGCTGGCCTCGGACCCACGGCGGTCGCCGTTCGACCCTCGGTCATCGAGAGCGTGGGTGAGAGCTTCCGCTATACCGGCCTTGTGTTCCGGGCGATCGCGGGCTTCTTCAATCCGTCCACGTTCCAGCAGAGCATCGGTCAGTCCGCCGGGGTCGTCGGCATCTCGGTCATGGCGGCAGAGGCCGTCGACGCGGGACCGCTCTCATACGCCACCCTCATAGCACTGCTGTCGCTGTCGCTTGGCGTCATGAACATCCTGCCGCTGCCGCCGCTCGATGGCGGCAAGATCGCGCTCGAGGTCATCGAACGGGCGATCGGCAGACCCCTCGACCGGCGCATCACGTTGGCACTCAACGGCGCCGGCGCGGTCCTGCTCTTCACGTTCATCGGGTACATCATGTTCGTCGACATCTCGCGCATCGCGGGCTAGGGGGCCACGTGAGAGAACCGTACCGGACGCGACCCGTTCGTGTCGGGCCCGTCACCATCGGCGGAGGCGCCCCGGTCGCCGTGCAGTCGATGACGAACACCGACACACGCGACGCTTCGGCCACGCTCGCCCAGATCGAGCGTCTGGTCGAGGCTGGGTGTGAGGTCGTGCGCGTCGCGATACCGCACGCCGATGCCCTCGACGGGTTCGCCGCCGTCTGCGCGGCCAGTCCCGTGCCCGTCGTCGCTGACATCCACTTCGACCATCGTCTCGCCATAGAGGCGGCGCGCCGCGGCGCGGCGAAGCTGCGCATCAACCCTGGCAACATCGGGGACCGTGCGCGCGTCGAGGCGATCATCGACGCTGCGGGTGAGGCGGGCATCCCGATCCGCATCGGCGTGAACGCCGGCAGCCTCGCCTCGGAGTATGCCGAGCGCGACTGGCCGCTCCCTGACAAGCTCACCGCCTCAGCGGTGAGCTTCTGCGAGCACTTCGAGCGCCGTGGGTTCGAGGACATCGTCATATCGGCCAAGGCATCATCGGTTCCCGCCTGCATCGAGGCGTACCGGAGGCTTGCCTCGCAGGTTCCGTATCCGCTGCACATCGGCGTCACGGAAGCGGGTACCGCCCGCTCCGGTACCGTCAAGGCCTCCGTCGGGCTCGGCGTTCTGCTCGCCGAGGGTATCGGGGACACGCTTCGCGTATCACTCACCGCCGACCCGGTCGAGGAGGTCCGCGTCGGGTGGGAGATCCTCGGGGCGCTCGACCTGCGCCGCCGCGGTCCCGAGCTCATCTCATGCCCGACGTGCGGACGGTGCGAGGTCGACCTCGTTCCGATCGCGACCGAGATCGAGCATCGTCTCCGCGACGTGACCGCACCGCTCAAGGTCGCGGTCATGGGGTGCGCCGTCAATGGCCCGGGCGAGGCGCGAGAGGCCGACGTCGGCGTCGCCGCCGGGCGCGGGGTGGGGTTGCTGTTCCGAAACGGCGAACCGGTCCGCAAGGTGCCCGAGCACGAGATCGTCGACGCGCTCATGGAGGAGATCGCCCGCTCAGGGTGAACGAGGTCCGTCGATGGCGGCTCCCGATCGGCTGCGGTATGCTCTCTGCCTGGACCCCGGCCCGACCAGCAGCCGTCACGAGGAGCGCCATGACCGTCGCGCTGAAGATGTCCGACCTGTACGCGCCCACCCTCAAAGAGGAACCCGCCGAAGCCGAGATCGGTCGAGAAGGTGGCGCTGTTGTTATTCGTCAGCGAGTTGCCGTTGCCGGTGGCGTCTGCAAGCGAGTTGTTTAGCTTCCAGTAGCCGACCAATCCCGTT
>CAYYLR010000067.1:0-8470 GCA_964472485.1 uncultured Coriobacteriaceae bacterium | reverse complement strand
CGTCGGCCTCCATGTAGCGCGTGTTCTCCTGGGCGCGCATCTTGTACTCGCCGAAGAGGTCGCGCAGCGCCACGGCGTAGGGCAGGTCCATGCGCATGCACGGGGCGGGGGCCGCGTCGGGCGGCACAGTGCTCAGGCAGATGTCGTCCTTGGGCATGCCCACGGCCACGGAGTAGGCGCAGTTGATGGCGTGCTGCACCAGCAGCTCGGGCATGACGTTCCACGCCTCCACGGCGGTCGCGTTGGCGTTGTGGGCGCCGTCGATCTGGGCCATGCGCACGCTGGCCATGACGTGCTTGGCCACCGCCGCGTCGACGAAGCTGCGGTACATGTTGATGTTGCGGTAGAGCACGTTGTACTGCGGGTCCTGGTGTGCGCCGTTGACGCCTTCCTCAGCGAACATGACGGCCATCTCGGGACCGGCGACGCCGCTCACGTACGAATGGAAGTCGATGGGGCGGCCGACCTCATCCTCGATGAGGTCGAGCGCGCGGCGGGTGAACCTCAGCTGCTTGCGCGTGATGGCGATGCCGCCGACGCCTTCAGGCGTGCCCTCGAGCAAGCCGTCCATGTGACTCTGGCCCGCGGTGCGGATCACCATGATGTGGTCCGCGCCGTGCCATGCCGCCATGCGCATGCGCCGAACGTCGTCCTCGGGGCGGCCCGAGGCGATCTCGGTCGTGATGACGCAGTCCGGCTGCGGATCGATATCGCCGAAGTAGTGCGCCGCGGGAAGCGGAACGCCCCGCTCGAGCGGCTCGGAGGTCTCATGGTATGTGAACTCGTAGTGCCGCTGCTCCGGCACCCGGACGCGCCACGTCCAGCCGCGGCGCCTCGGGCGGTAGCGCTCGAGTCCTTCGAGGAGCGCCTCGACGTCGAGCTTCTCGCACGGGTCGAGCGGCGCATCAGCAAGCGGGCTTCCGAATCGGGGATCGGGCGCGGCACGGTCGCTCATCGCGGTCCGCCCCACGTCGCCTCGGGAATCTCCCAGCCAGCACCCGCGGCCAGCCGCCCCGCAGCTCCCGGCGCGTCGAGCCCCCACTCCCGCATGCACACGAGCACCACGTGGCCCGCGCCGTGCCCGAGCAGCCCCCGGGTCTCGCATTCAGCGACGACCGTCCGTGCGGTCGGGGAATCGACGCCCATGCGCATGAGCACGCTGCGCTCGATCGACGGCGACGTGTGAGTCCGCGCAAGCTCGATGAGCGGATCGACACACCGTCCGGCAAGGTGCCAGAAACGCGCCTCGAGCTCCGCGTCAGTGAGGTCGGCGAGGTGCGCACGGGCCGCTGCGAACGTGTCCTCTCGCGCCATCGACGCTCCTCCCGGCTCGGTATGCACGCAGAATGCATCCTCATGCAAGCATAGCGGTGATGACGGCCGGCGCAAGCGGATCCCGCCCACGGCCACGCGGCCGTTATCCAGCCGTAGTGTATGTTCCCGAGTGGTGGACGCGGGACCGAGGCGGTGCGCTACGAGGCCGTGATCGCCCCCGCGACCGCTGTGAGCGCATCGCGCCGTTCCTCGGCGAGGATGTCAGCACTCGGCGCCACACTCCGCCCATCGCTCCCGCACCGCCGCTTCGACCGCGTCCAAGTCGAGCGTCCCGTGACAGACGACCACGCCGTCGACGAGCGCCATCGGGAAGCCTGCACCCTCGGCCGAGATGGCGTCGAGCACCGCCCTGCGCTCCTGACCGGAGATCCCGTGAAGATCATGCTCCATCACAACCGCGTCGAGCCCCGCCGAGGCGAGCCGACGCTCGATCACGTCGACCTGCCACAGCGGCGCCATGTCGCATCCGGGCTGTGACGATCCCTGGTCTCCGTCCCCGCCCCCGGGGTCGCACGCCGGGTCGGCGCTTCAAGTGCATCCGGTCCCTGAAACGAGGGTCACGAGCGGCGAGGGGTGCCACGGACGTTCGTCAGGCGGAAAGAGCAGCGCGTGGTGACCGCCGCCCGTGCATGCGGCGCCCGGCACGCCTTCGGGCGCAAGGCCGGCCGCCGCCATGATCGCGTCAAGGATCACGTCGCGATCGGTCGCGACGGTACGGACGCCGTCCAGCTCGATCTCACGGCAGCGGACGTCGAAGCCCACGAGGTCGGTGCACGAAGGGCAGTCCGTCAGGACCTCCGATCCGCCGAGCCACTGCTCGGCGGGCCTGCCGTTGACGAGCACCCGGTTCGACTCGTGTATCCGGTCGGCGC
Source organism: uncultured Coriobacteriaceae bacterium (assembly GCA_964472485.1). Taxonomy (GTDB): domain Bacteria; phylum Actinomycetota; class Coriobacteriia; order Anaerosomatales; family Anaerosomataceae; genus CAYYLR01. The sequence goes on along the minus strand of CAYYLR010000067.1, from coordinate 6,263 downwards.
CGAGTTCGGACTCTGTGTAGCGAAGGGCTATCCCTGCCGTGCCGAGCGGCCGGGCGGCATCGTCGAGGGCCGCGTGCACCGCGAGATGCGTGTCGGTGCAGCGGTCGCAGGTGTCCCCGCCGACGACGAGGTACTGGAACTCGACGAACACCTCCGCCGGAGAGGTGCGGGGATCGCTCACGGTGGCTCCCTCCCGGCAGGCGCCGGAGAGTGATGGTGTGGATTCGATGCTCGTCAAAGCATACGGCGCGCCCCAGACCCCGGCAAGCGCACGGAACCTGCGGGGAGGTCCCCTCAACCCCTGATCGCCTCGGCGATGAACTCCTCGACGGTCGCCGGCGTGCTGCGGATGTCCTCGGCGAGGAACACGATGTCCTCCGGCGTCGGCGCGTAGCCCTCGCCAGCGTGAGCGAGCGCGTTGCGGACGTAGCTGCGCCGCATCCTGCCGAGGTCGAAATCGGTGGCCTTGACCTGCTCGGGCCGCTCGGGGATGACGATGCTCCGGCCCGGGACGCTCTCGGCGGGATCGCCGACGCGGACCTCGACCCCCTGCGTCCGAGCGAAGGCGAGTTGCGACCAGTGGTGTTTCCCGGCGCCGGTGTACTCGGTCTCCTGCACGACCACCGTCGCGTCGCTCGGCAGGTCACGCGCGAGCGAGAGCGCGGCGGCCATCGCGGTGTTGCCGCTCGGTCCGCGCTCTAACCCCTCGAGTTTGGCGAGGGCTTCGGTCACGTAGAACACCTCGCCCTGTGTGACGGTCAGATAGCGGTCCATGTAGCGGAGCGCGCGGGCGGCGTTGCGCGGCACGTCGGCGCGGTCGGGCCACGTGGCGAAGGGCACGCCGAAGCCGGTGTGCCCGGTGGTGAAGCTCTTGCGGTTGAAGTCGGCGTCGCTCGCCATGTGCAGACCGGAGAGGTCCACGCTCGCGCTCACGATCTCCGTGGAGGTGGCGCCCGCGCGCTTCAGGCCGCGGGCGGTCCCGGTGGTGTTGCCGCCGCCCGCGTGCGTCACCACGACGTGCGTCGGCGGGGCGCCCGTGAGCGCGGTCATCTCCTCGGCCAGCTCGGCGCCGAGCGTCTCGATGCCCGACACGCCGAACGGCGAGTAGAGCGAGGCTGACAGGTAGCCGGTCTCGTCGAGAAGTTCGAGCATGTGGAAGAAGAGCTCCGGGCCGACCGAGAGCTGCACGACCTCGGCGCCGACCGCCTCGCACAGCCGGGCCTTCTCGATGATCTCGGGCTGCCCCACGTGGCGCGAATCGAACGCCTCCTGGCAGATGACGCACCGCAGCCCTGACCGCGCCGCCTGGCTGGCCACCGCGGCGCCGTAGTTTCCGGACGTCGCGGCGATCACACCCTCGTACCCCTTCGCGGCCGCGACGTGGATGCTCATCGAGGCGCGCCGGTCCTTGAACGAGCCGGCGAGGTTGGCGGCCTCATCCTTCACGAACAGGCGCGCGCCGCGACCCGGCTCCGCGTACGAGCGCACGAGGTCCGTGAGGTTCCGGAGCTCGAGCAGCGGCGTTCCACCCACTCCGGCGGCGCGCTGGATCGAGCGGATGTCGTCGAGCGAGTAGCCGTGAGCGCCCATCATGCCCTCGTAGTCGAAGGCGATCGGGCTGCGTTCGAACCGCGCGTAGTCCATACCGAGGGCGCGCACCATGATCTCACCCCGACGCGCCATCACCTGATCGTAGCGGGACACCATCTCACCCACCCGCCTCGGCGCCGCGGCCGGCGTCTTCAGCTCGCTGCGTCCGGTACGCCGCCACGCGCTCCCGAAGCTCGCGCCCGATGCTCACGATCTCTGGGGGAGGTGTGCCGAAGGTGTGGTGATAGCCTGGCGCGATCGCCGAGAGCCGTCCGCGCACCACGCGGGCGCTCATCGTCTCGATCTCGAGCTCATCGCCGATGACGGCGTCGGCGCGCGCGAACCCCTTGACCCATACGCGCACGGGCTGCGCGGCCGTATCCTCCGGAATCCCCGGGGCCCGTTCGGCCGGTTCGAGGAGCACGCGCTCGATCTCGACCCACTCCCCTGCGGCGCACCTGATCGCGTCACTCATCAGCCACCCCTTCGTCATCGCTCGCGCTCGATGGGCGTGCGCTCACTCGCTCGGCGACCAGAACCGCGGGATCGGCAGGTCGGTCACCGTGAGCACGCCCGCGGGAGCGTCGACGATAAGCGGGATGTAGTTGCCCGTGCTCGCGTACGTCCCCTTGCCGCCCGGGACCTCCGGCGTGTTCGCCATGTTCACCTCCGGATCGCCGATGATTCGGATGTAGTCGCCGGTGTCCACGCCCTCGAGGTGCGGATGGATCTGCTGCGGGTGGACGAGTTCGATCTTGAGCTCGCCATCGCTGTAGCCGCGACCGACGTGACGGCACCCGCACACGTCGCCCGGCTTCACTGTGACATGCGGCGTCTCGCGCGGCACGGTCGTCACGATCGGCTCCCGCATCTCCACGATCTCATCGATCTCCCAGCCGAGCGCGTCGGCGATGAGCCCGATCGACTCGGGGAAGCCGATGTGGCCCACGATCGTGCCGTCGGCGACGCCCCGCTCGAACTCCTCGACGGTCGTGCCCACGCCCTGACTTGCCATCACGGTCGGGCCGAACGGCGACAGGTCGTTGACGCGCTGCGCCTCGATCCGATCGACCCGCAGGCACACCGACGTCCATGCGACGATGAGCGCGTCCAGGATGAAGCCCGGGTTGATACCGGTGCCGAGGATCGAGACGTCGTGCTCCATCGCGAGGTCCTCGAACCGGTCCGCCCACTGCGAATCGCTCGCCCACGGATACGCGAGCTTCTCGGCGATGCAGAGCACGTTCGCGCCGGCGCGGACCGATGCGGTGACCTGGTCGGCGATCTCATCCAGGTTGCTCTGCGTGCAGATACAGACCACGTCAGGCTTGGCGGCGAGAACCGCTTCGGCATCGGTCGTCATGCACGTCTCGCACGCGCGTCCGAGCAGCTCGCCGACGGTCCTCCCCTCCTTCGCCGGGTTGGTCACGATCGCGCCGACGAGCTCGATGTCCTTCGGCCGGTCGAGGATGTAGCCGAGCAGACCCTGTCCCATCATGCCGGTTCCCCACACCGCGACCTTGATCATGCCGACTCCTCCCGGACCGTTTGCGCGAGACTCGAACTCCTATGCGCGTGGATACCCCTCCGGCGGCTCCCGGAGACGGTCGGTTCCGCCCGAGGCGCGGCAGGCGTACGATGGACCGTGGCGTACGGGAAGGGGACGGGCATGCCGGTGCTCGAGGCGCAGGGGGTCGTCCAGCGGTTCGGGGAGCACGAGGTGCTGCACGGCGTTTCGCTCGGCGTCGAGCGCGGTGAGGTCCTCGGCCTGCTCGGCCCGTCAGGCGCCGGGAAGACGACGCTCGTGAACGTCCTCGCGGGCGTGGCGGAGCCCGCCGAGGGCCGGGTCACCGCCTTCGGCGAGCCGATGCCGGACCTCACGCTCATGGCGCGGATGGGCTACATGGCGCAGTCCGACGCGCTGTATGCCGACCTCACGGGGCTCGAGAACCTCGAGTTCTTCGGCGCGGTCTATGGGCTCCGGCGCGCCGAGGCCCCGGCCGCGATCGCCCGCGCGTTGGAGATCGCGCACCTCACCGTCGAGCCGAAGAAGCGTGTGCGTGACTACTCCGGCGGGATGCGACGGCGGCTCTCGCTCGCCACCGCGCTTCTGTACGAGCCAGAACTGCTCATCCTCGACGAACCGACCATCGGCCTCGATCCCCTGCATCGTGCTGAGATCTGGGCGTCACTGCGGGCGATGGCCGAAGCGGGGCGAACCATCATCGTCACCACCCACGTGATGGACGAGGCCGAACGCTGCGACCGGCTGGTGCTCATCCGCGACGGGGACTTCATCGCGATCGGCTCACCCGCAGAACTCCGCGAGCGAACCGGCGCGCCCACCCTCGAAGGCGCGTTCCTGCACTTCGCCGGAGCCGGCGGCCGGGAGGTGGTGGCGCATGCATAACGCGCTTGCCGTCACGCTCCGGATCCTCCGCCAGTTCCGGCGCGACCCCCGCACGCTGTTCATGATGATCGCCGCGCCGATACTCGCCTTCTTCATCCTCGACGCCATCTTCGGCGCGCCCGCGTACGAACCGCTGGTCCTCACCGACAAGGTGCCCGAGGACTTCGCCACCGCGCTCGTCGACGCTGGCGCGGTGGTCGAATCCGCCGGTCGCGAGGATGCGCTGGAGCGCCTTGAGCGCGGCGAGGCCGACGCGTTCGTGACCGTCGACGGCGCGACTCCGCAGGTGACGGTGGAGGGAACCGACCCGTCGAAGACCGTGGCCGTCCTGCGCGCGGTCGGGCGAGCGCAGGCCGCGTCGCTCGTCTCGCTCGACCTCGACGTGAAGCCGATCACGCTGCCCGGCGGAGTCGAGATCGATATCGCGCAGTACCTGCAGATCCCGGACATCGAGCCCCCGGCCGAGCCGGTGGTGACCTATCTCTACGGCAGCGCCGACGCCCGGCCGTTCGACTACTACGGTCCGGTGTTCCTCGGCGTCTTCGTGTTCTTCTTCGTCTTCATCACGAGCGGCATCAGTCTCGTGCGGGAGCGCACGGGAGGGACGCTCGCGCGATTGCTCTCGATGCCGATCAAGCGGTGGGAGCTGGTCCTCGGCTACGTCATCGGCTTCGGCGTGTTCACGCTCATCCAGAGCGCGATCGTCACGTGGGCGAGCATCTACTGGGTCGGCTTCACGAACCTCGGCGGCTTCTGGCTCGTGCTCCTCGTCGCGTTGTCGCTCTCGCTCGTATCGCTGTCGCTCGGCATCCTCGTCTCCGAGTTCGCCACCACGGAACTCCAGGTGATGCAGCTTCTGCAGATCATCGTGATCCCGCAGGTCCTGCTCTCGGGGATGTTCGACCTGTCTCAGACGCCCGCGTGGATGCGGCTGGCGAGCGTCCTCTTCCCGCTCACCTACGGCGCAGAGGCCATGCGCTCTGTCATGCTCCGGGGCGCCGGGCTGGGCGGCATCGCGCCGGACCTGGCGGTGCTGTGGGGATTCATCATCGTGCTGTTCGCCGCTAACGTGACCGCTCTCAAGAAGCACCGGCGGATCTGAGGGCGAGAAGCGAGACAGCCGCCCCGGATGGGACGGCTGTGAGTGTGTTGGTCGCGGGGGCCGGATTCGAACCGACGACCTTCGGGTTATGAGCCCGAGGCCTTCGTGCGCACCGCCTCGACGATGTCCAGACTCACGCCCTCACTCTCGGCCCATGCCCCCAGTTCGTCCCAGGCGATCGGCTGATGCCGGGCGACCATCACCGCCTGATCGAGTGACTGGCCATCGTGCCAATGGACGTACGCCGCAAGACGATCCATGACGATCTGCGTCGGTGTGACGATACGCAGCGGACCCTGGCCTGTATTCAGCGTTGAGACATCCTCATCTCCGATGACGGTCTCGCCGAACGCGAGTGGCCCGGGCGGGAACTCAACGTAGAAGTCCGTATCTGGATGCACGAACTGGCGTGCGCCCGGCCGGCGCACGAAGCCGAGCGGCGCGAGAGCCCGCGCGATCGCGTCGACACGCGCGTTGGTGACGAAGTCCAGATCACCGCTCAGATACTCGTTCTCCGCATACACCGTGACCGCCGCGCCACCGGAGAGGGCTGCAACGATGCCCGCCGACTCCAGGGCGCCGCTCACGGTCGCGGCGAGGTCACGAAGAGAGGTGCGGTCGTCTATCCGCGCCACGCTCACGCGCCCTTCCCGGTCCGACGGGGTCGCTGGCGCTGGCGGTAGTACCGTCGAACCTCGTCATCGGGAAGTGCGGAGATCTCCGCGGCGAGGAACTCGCGAAGGCGCCGCACGGTCGGGTTGCGCGCGCTGAACTCGAAGACCCGTGCCCGGCCGACAGTGCGGCTCACCAGCACACCCTCAGCCTCAAGACGTCGGAGCTGGCGGTAGATGCCCGTGGGCGCGACGGCGAACGTCGTCGCGATACGGCGCGCGTGGCCGGATCCGTAGGCCTCGATGAACATGAGGCACTGCGCGGTGGCGGCGGTTCCGAAGATCGCCTCGAGTGCGGGATTCATCCCTGTGCCCTCTCGGTTGCATCCGTCCTCTTCTACGGGTCGATATTACCACACTATGTGTCTATATCGCTACATATTGTGTTGATACAGAGCGCAGGGCCTCACGGTCGACAGGTTCGCGGTCCCCGGAAAGCGAGACAGCCGCCCCGGATGGGACGGCTGTGAGTGTGTTGGTCGCGGGGGCC
>CAYYLR010000066.1:0-8606 GCA_964472485.1 uncultured Coriobacteriaceae bacterium | reverse complement strand
TGACCGAAGCCCCGGGGCCGTTCACGACGATGCCGCCCTTCTGGTAGTCACGGACCGTGTTTCCTTTCACGATTCCGGTCGCAGACGCAGCCGGCGCGGTCGAGCTGCCGTCCTGGTTAAGCGTCGTGTAGTAGATGCCGACCCCGTGCTGGCTGCCGTTGGGCTGCGTCTCGCCGATGTTATGAACAGACGAGTTGGTGACGTCCACCTTGCCGGCGTTGACGACGACGGCGCGGAGCGTGTGGTCGGCGACGTGCTCGCGCGACACGATCACCGGAGGCGCCGCGGTGGCGCTTCGCGTGAAGACACCCGCGGCGGCGCACGGAGCCTCAGTGGCGATGAGGCACACGTCACGCTTGCCGGAACGCTTGATGCCGGCGCTCACACCGGCGGCGAGGAATCCCGCCGGCGCCGTGATGCCGCCCTCGGCATGCGCGAACGCGTACTGCTGGGTCTCCATCCCTCCCCCTTCAGACGACCGGGACCGTGAGGTCGAGGCCCGCGGTCTCGTCGAGGCCGAGCGCGATGTTCGCGCACTGCACCGCCTGTCCGGCGGTGCCCTTCACCAGATTGTCGATCGCGCAGGTCGCTATAAGCACGCCGGCCCTTTCATCGACGGCGACACCCACGTGCGCGCGGTTCGAGCCGCGCACGTGGGCGGTCGCGGGCTGGATGCCAGGCCCGCACACCGTCACGAACGGCTCCTCCTGATACGCGGCCTCGTAGATCGCCTGGAGGTCGGACGCCGAGGTTCCGGGAACGAGATCGAGGTAGACCGTCGCGAGCAATCCGCGCGAGAGCGGAGCGAGGTGTGGCGTGAAGACCACCGACGCGCCGGCCAGTCCGAGGTCGGAGAGCCCCTGCGCGATCTCGGGGGTATGCCGGTGCGAACCGACCTTGTACGCGGTGACCGACTCGGTCGCTTCGACGAAGTGCGTCGCCGCGGCCGGGCTCCTTCCCGCGCCTGAGACACCTGAGATCGCGTCGACGATGACGCGGGACGACGAGACGAGAGCGGCGCGGACCGCGGGAGCGGCCGCGAGCAGCGAGGCGGTGGGATAGCAGCCCGGGCACGCGACGAGCCGCGCCCCCGGAAGTCCGTCGCGCCAGAGTTCGGGCAGCCCATAGACCGCGGCGCCGGCGAGGTGCGGCGCGGTATGCGAGACGCCGTACCACGATTCGTACGTCGCGATATCGCGCAGCCTGAAGTCGGCGGACGCGTCCACGACGGTCAATCCCGCGTCCAGGAGCGCCGGGGCCATGGCCATCGCCGCCGTATGCGGCACCGCGAGGAAGGCGACCTTCGCCGCACCGGCGACCACGGCGACATCGTGATCGCTGTACACGAGGTCGCATGAGGAGAGCGCCGGATACAGGTCGCGGACGCGGACGCCGGCGTCCTGGCGCGACGTCACGACGGTGACCTCGAAGTCAGGATGCGCGAGCAGCAGACGCGTCAACTCGGCGCCCGCGTAGCCGGCAGCGCCGACGATGGCCGCTGGGATCATGGCGCTGGTCCTCTCCTCCCGGAAGCAGGACCGTACTATACACCTGATTGCGGAATAGCGTCAAACGATATTCACAAGAATGTGAGTATTGACGTCGAATACGCTCTTCTGTCCTACGAGCGCACCTGAGCCCCGACCGCGGCGGCGACCTTCCTCACGACCTTCTCGTGGAGCGGCCTGACATCCTCATCGGCGAGCGTCCGATCGGGCGCCCGATAGCTGAGTGAGAACGCCAGGCTCTTCGTACCCACCGGAAGGCGCCGCGAACCGTCTGGCGCGTCGGCCGGGTCGCGGTAGACGTCGAACAGCCGCGCGGACTCGAGCAGGGCGCCGCCCGCGGACAGGATCGCCGCGCTGACTCGATCGGCCGCGACCGCCTCGTCCACCACCAGCGCCAGGTCGAGCGACACCGCGGGATGACGTGGTATGTCCCGGTACGCCCGCGACTCACGCGAGCACGCCTTCACGAGCGCCGGAACGGAGATCTCGAAGAGCGCGACCGGCCCGGTGACCTCGAACGCGTCGAGCGCCGCGGGGCCGACCTCGCCGATCCAGCCGACGACGTCCCCCTCGACGACCACGTCCCCGCTGCGGCCCTCCTGCAACCACGGCCGTGTCGAGGACCGCACGGTCCAGCGCTTCACGTGCAGCGCGTCCATGAGCGACTCGAGCACACCCTTCGCGTCGAAGAAGTCGAGGGTGACGCCGGGATCGTTCCAGCCGGGCCGACGCCAGGAACCGGCCAGCGCCCCCGCGAGCGTGAGGCGCTCCTTCGGCTGCTTGCGACCGTCGGCGGTGATGAACGCACCGCCCATCTCGTAGAGGTGCACGTCACCCACGCCACGGCGCTGGTTGTGCGAGACGGCGCGCAGGAGGCTCGGCGCGAGCGTCCACCGCATGACCGACTGCTCACCCGACATCGGGTTGATCAGCGCGACCGGACGCTCGTCGCGCGCGAACTCCCAGCCGAGCCGCTCCGCGTCCGCCGGATCGCCGAACGAGTACCCGATGTGCTCGTCGAGCCCCGCCGCGCGAGCCGCCGCGCCGATGCGCGCGTGCGTGCGCTGGACCTCGCTCCTCCCGCCGACCCGGCCGCGTCCGCCGGGCATGGTGGAGGCGATGCTCTCAAGCCCATGGAGACGGGCGACTTCCTCGACGACATCGATCTCGCGCTCCAGGTCGGGACGGTAGCCGGGCACGGTCACCGTGAGCGCCTCCCCGCCGGCGCGCACGCCCAGACCGAGCGGCACGAGGAACGCGGCGATCTCCGCGGTGCTGAGCGCGGTGCCGAGGACCGCGTTGACCCTCGCCGTCCGCACCTCCAGCACCCGCGGCTCGCGCCGTCCGGGGTAGGCGTCGACGACACCAGGCGCCACCGTGCCTCCGGCCAGCTCGGCGATGAGCGCCGCTGCACGGGCCGAAGCGCGCTCGGCAAGGTCCGGATCGACTCCGCGTTCGAAGCGCAGCGAGGCCTCCGAGATGAGCCCGAGGCGACGGCTCGTCCGGCTGATGGACGCGGTGTCGAAGCACGCGGCCTCGAGCAGGACGTCGACGGTCGCCTCCGAGACCTCCGTGTCCTCGCCACCCATGACACCCGCGAGGCCGACGGGACCATCGGGATCGGCGATGAGCAGCGCGTCTTCGGCCAGCACGCGGTCCTGACCGTCGAGCGTCCGCATCGTCTCGCCCGAACGCGCCGTGCGCACGATGATCGCGGTCCTGCCGTCCCGCGTGCCGAGCGTTCCCATGTCAAACGCGTGCAGCGGCTGACCGAGCTCGAACATGACGTAGTTCGTGACATCCACGATGGTGTTCACCGGCCGGGCTCCGGCCGCGGCGAGCCGCTCGACGAGCCAGTCTGGGGACGGTCCCACGGTGACGCCCCGGATGACCCGCGCGGTGTAGCGCGGACAGAGCGCGGGGTCCTCGATCTCGACGCTCACCAGGTCCGAGGCTGGTTCGCCCGACTCGCTGACGACGGGCTCCAGCACCGTGACCGCGGTGCCGAGCACAGCGCCCACCTCGCGGGCGACGCCGGCGACTGACAGGCAATCGGGGCGATTCGGCGTGACTTCAAGCTCGAGGACCGTGTCCGCCATCCCCCGATACTCGGCGAACGGCACGCCGACGGGAGCGTCGGCCGGCAGGATGAGCAGCCCGCTCGCGTCACCCCCGAGCTCGAGTTCGGCGGCGGAGCACATCATGCCCTCGGAAACGAGTCCGCGCAGCTTCGCCTTCTTGATCGTCAGTCCGCCCGGCAGCGTCGCACCGACGCAGGCCACCGGCACGCGGTCCCCGGGAGCGAAGTTCGTCGCTCCACAGACGATGCGAACCGGCTCGGCCGCGCCGACATCCACGGTGCAGTACGAGAGCTTCTCCGCATCCGGATGCCGCTCGCGGGTCAGTACTCGCCCGACCACCACGCCATCCAGTCCGGCACCGACGCGGTGGACCGCCTCGACCTTGGTCCCCGTCATGTCGAGGCGATCGCACAGCTCGTCGACGCCGACCGGCACCTCCACGAACTCCTTCAACCACGAAAGCGATACGCGCATCGCTGATCCTTCCGTCGCGCGGGACCGGTCTAGAACTGGTGGAGGAAGCGAACGTCCCCCTCGATGAACAGCCGCAGGTCGGGTACGCCGTACTTCAGGCCGGCGATGCGTTCGGCGCCCATGCCGAAGGCGAAACCGGCGTAGCGCTCCGGATCGATGCCGACGTGGGCGAACACGTTCGGATCGACCATGCCGCAACCGAGGATCTCGAGCCATCCCTCCCCGCCACACGAACGGCACCCCTCGCCCCCGCAAATCCCGCACGAGACGTCGACCTCGGCCGAGGGCTCGGTGAACGGGAAGAAGTGCGGGCGCATACGAACCCTCCGCTCGGGACCGAACATGCGGTGCACGAAGTGCTCGAGCGTGCCCTTGAGGTCACCGAACGTGATGCCCTCGTCGACGACAAGCCCCTCGACCTGGGTGAACTGCGGCAGGTGACTCGGGTCGGCAACGTCACGCCGGTACACCTTGCCCGGCGCGAGGACGTAGATCGGCGGCTGCTTCTCCTGCATCACGTGCACCTGGACCGGACTCGTGTGCGTCCTGAGCAGGACGTCGCTCTCCCCCTCGATGGCCGCCCGGTCACCGGAGAGGTCGTGCACGTAGAACGTGTCCTGCAACGCCCGGGCCGGATGATCCGGCGGATGGTTGAGCGCGGTGAAGTTGAAGTAGTCGAGCTCGACCTCGGGACCCTCCGCCACGGTGTAGCCGAGCCCCGTGAAGATCTCCACGATCTCGTCGACGACCTGATGGAGCACGTGCTGGCGACCCACAGGCCGGCGCCGACCGGGGAGGGTGACGTCGACCGCCTCTCCCGCGATGCGTGCCGCGAGCGCCGCCCGTCCGAGCTCGGCACGCTTGGACTCCAGCGCGTCTTCGAGCGACACGCGGACCTCGTTCGACACCTGACCGACGGCCGGACGCTCCTCGGCTGAGAGCGAGCCCAGCCCGCGCAGAACAGTCGTCAGCGACCCCTTCTTGCCGAGGTAGGCGATGCGGACCGTCTCCAGCGCCTCCGGTGACGACGCCTCAGCCACGCCCGCGAGCGCGTCGCGCTCGATCGCACGCAGATCCTCGATGATGCCCATTGACCCTCGCTCTCCTGCAATGAAGGGAGCCGCCCGCGTCCCTCAGACACAAGGACGGGAACGGCTCCCGCGGTACCACCTTGTTTGGCCGCTCGCCGCGACCCGCTCACCCGGCGCACGAGAGGCGCCGACCCGGGTCTCGCGACCCGGTCGCCCGTAACGGGGGCACCGGCTCCCCTACTGAGACCGGTCCGGCCGATCCGTTCAGTTCGCGGCTGATGGAGTGAACCGTGCCGCCGCCGCCCGGGGCCCTTGCAGTCGCGGGGCCCCTCCCTGGTGAGCGGAGGTCATTCGCCACGTCTCTCCGTCGTCGCCTGATGTGCGATTGGTACGAGAGTCTAGCATCAGTCACCAGGGTCGGCCACCCGATCGAGAACGCGGCCGAACGGCAGCACGCCCACGACCTCGCCGCGAACCTCGCCAGTCTCAAGCGGTGTCGCGTCGAGCGAACCGTTCGCGTCACCGCGCGTGCGCATGGTGCCGTCCCTGAGCATGGTCACGACCCTGTGAACCACGAGTGAACCTGCACGCTCGAAGACGACCAGATCACCCACGGCCGGCCGTACCATCACTCGCCGGTACACGAGGAGGTCGCCGGGGCTGAGTGCCGGTCGCATGGAGCCCCCCTCGACGTACACGAGACCATGCACCCACCCCGCCGCGATCAGTACACCAAGCAGCACCGCCTCCGTGACGCGACGCAGCCAAGCGTGCCGCGAATCAGCGGGACTGTTCGGCGTCGACATAGAGCGAGGCGCGCACGTAGTCTCCCTGCAGGTCGTTACCGGCGGTGGTGGGAAGACCGATGTGATACTCGATCCGCGCCCGCCCGCCGGGCTCCACGCGAAGCGGCGCGGTCCGCATGGCGGCAAGCGCGCCATCGTACAGCACGACCCCATCGGATACGGCCCGACACGTGAGCGCGTTCCACAGGCTGGTGAAACCAGCCTTCCTGGCCGCCGTGGTGACTGCTTCGAAGGACAGCTTGCCGGTGTTCGTTACCTCGACCACACGCGTCACAGTCTCGCCCGGCGCGAGCGGATCGATGGCGAGCGGCGCGGACGTCGGCTCGACCGAGAGCCTCACCGTACCAGCCGTGATAACGCTGTCCTTCACCTCAGCTTGCGCGGTGAAGTAGGCGCGCGCTCCGCCAACGGACAGCATGGCGGCCGCGATAGCCGCATAGACGATCAAACGCCTCATGGCTCCTCCTCCTGCTCCTGGATGCCGCCGAGAGGAGACGGCGCGGTCATCACACGGGCCCTGTGTGTGACGTAGATGCTCGCAGGCGACGCCGAACCACAGCGGAACGGGAGCTGAACGGGAGCCTAACCGGGCGGTACGCGACGAGGCCCCGCTGCGGCGGGGCCTCGTCGGTCTCGTGCGGCACGACGCGGAGCATGCGGCGCTATGCGGCGGCGCACTCCTTGACCATCTCGGCGAGCTTCGTGAACCCCGCCGGGTCGTTGACGGCCATGTCCGCGAGGATCTTCCGGTCGAGCGTGATCTCGGCCTTCTTCAGCCCGTTCATGAACACGGAGTAGGACAGGCCGTTCAGTCGCGCCGCCGCGTTGATGCGCGTGATCCAGAGTCGACGGATCTCACGCTTCTTGTTGCGGCGATCGCGGTATGCGTACTGCTGAGCGTGCTGGACCTGCTCCTTGGCGATCTTGTACCGCCGGCTCCGGTCGCCGTAGTACCCTTTCGCCTTCGCAAGGACGGTGCGACGCTTCTTCTTCGCGGTGACGGCGCGCTTCACCCTGGGCATTCTCGATCACTCCTTCGTAACGCGCGAGCTTCGGACTAACCGATGCCCAGCTGCTTCTTGATCACTTTGACATCAGCCTGGTCGACCACGGTGTCGTGGCGGAAGTTGCGCTTGCGCTTCGGACTCTTCTTCTCGAGGATGTGGCTCTTGAACGCCTTGGCGCGCTTGATCTTGCCGGTTCCGGTCAGCTTGAAGCGCTTCGCGGTACCCTTGTGCGTCTTCACTTTGGGCATCTGGGTGCTCTCCTATTCCTCAGCGGCGGGCGCCTCATCGGCCGCCTGACCGTCGTTCTCGGACTTGGCCTGCTTCGGCTTGATGTCCTTCTTGTGCGGGGCCACGAGCATGAACATGTTGCGGCCCTCAAGCTTCGGCCTCGCCTCGACGAACCCGAGTTCGGCGATGTCGGCCTCGAGCTTCTCAAGGATCGCCAGACCTCGCTCGGCATGCACCATCTCACGGCCGCGGAACATGATCGTCACCTTGACCTTGGCACCGGCCTCAAGGAAGCGCACGACGTGCTTCTTCTTGGTCTCGTAGTCGTGCTTGTCGATCTTGGGACGGAACTTGATCTCCTTGATCTCTACGCGCGTCTGGTGCTTGCGGGCCTTCTTGGCCTTCTGCTCCTGCTCGTAGCGGAACTTGCCGTAGTCCATGATCTTGCACACGGGCGGGTCCGCGTTCGGCGCGATCTCGACGAGGTCGAGATCCTGGTCCTCTGACATGCGGAGGGCGTCCGGCAGCATGAAGATGCCGAGTTGCTCACCGTCCTCGCCGATCAGTCGGCACCGCTGCGCCCGGATGCGGTCGTTGATCCGCGGCTCTGTCGTGCTGATACGCTTCACCTCCACCGAACGGGAGCACGTGTTTCGTGCCCCGAAACAACCAACGTCCCGCGGCATGGCCGTCGGGACGTCTCGAACACGCGGAGCATCCGTGCGCTCCGCGACTTCTGCGACCAGACAGCTGCACGTTCGTGCGCCGCAAGGTGGGGACCCGTGCTACCCGTACGGGAGGGGTCCCGCTTCATCGGTATGCGATTGTAGCCCGCCGAGTATAGCGGGCGGACACGGCCGGCACAATACGTCCGTGCTGTCGTCTCGTCCGGCGAGCGGCCGAGCCTACCCGTCAGTAGGCGCTGGCCGCTCGGCAGAGATGCGACCGATGAGCGCGTCAAGCGTCATCGCGCCGATGTCGCCGGCCATCCGCTCGCGAACGCCGACGGTGTCGCTCTCGATCTCCTTGTCGCCGATCACGAGCATGTACGGCACCTTCTGTTGCTGGGCCTTGGCGATCTTCACCCGCATCGGCTCGTTGTCCGCGTACACTTCAGCGCGGACGCCGAAGGCCTCCAGGCGCTTCACAACGGCTTCGCAGTGCTCGAGGTGACGATCGGCGATCGGGATCGCGACAACCTGCACCGGCGCGAGCCACGTCGGGAACGCTCCCGCGTAGTGCTCGATCAGTATGCCGAGGAACCGCTCCATGGAGCCCAGGATGGTCCGGTGCAGCATGAACGGCTGCGCCTCGGAGTTGTCGGCCGTCCGGTACGCCATGCCGAAGCGAAGCGGGTTGTTGAAGTCGACCTGAATCGTGGCGGTCTGCCACGTGCGGCCGATCGCGTCGCGCAGCTTGATGTCGATCTTGGGCCCGTAGAACGCGCCGTCGCCCTCGTTGACCTCGTAGG
>CAYYLR010000065.1:0-8648 GCA_964472485.1 uncultured Coriobacteriaceae bacterium | reverse complement strand
GGGCTGGGCGCTCCAGCCGCTCCTCGCGCACATGGCGGCCGGCGTCCCGGCGGGCGCGTTCGACCTTCGCGCGCTCCGCTCCGCCAGGCTCATCGCCGACCGCGCGCACGCGCTGGCAGACGCGGACGAGGTGGCGCTCACCCCGCCGGCGCTCGACGAGGTGGTCGCCGAGTTCGGGCCTGAGGGCGCGGTCGGGCGCATGTACGAAGGCTACGAGGTCCGGGCCGAGCAGACCCGCATGGCCGAAGCGGTGCTCGACGCCTTCGGAGGCCGGTACTCGGTCGCCGTGGAGGCGGGCACCGGCGTGGGCAAGTCGGTGGCCTACCTTGTCCCGGCGATGAAGTTCGCACTCGCCAACGGCGTGCGTGTCGGGGTCGCCACCAAGACGAACACGCTCATGGACCAGCTCGTGCACCGTGAGATCCCGCGTCTCGCCGACTCCCTCGGCGGCGGAGTCCGCTCGGTGGCGCTCAAGGGCTACGACCATTATCTGTGCCTGCGCAAGTTCCAGCGGCTTCTCGACGCGCCGCCGGACGCGGAGACCGCCGCGGCGCTCGGCATGCTGCTCGCGTGGATCGCGCAGACGTCGTGGGGCGACCGGGAGGCCGTCAACCTCCACTGGCCCGGCGTGCTCAGGCGTCAGGCGCTCGCCGCCTTCGCGGACTGCACCAAGAAGCGCTGCCGCTTCCACCCCGGGCAGTGCTACCTGCATGGCGCACGCCGCCGCGCCGCCTCGGCGCACATCGTCGTCACCAACCACGCGCTGCTCTTCAGCGACCTCATGACCGGAGGCGGCATCCTGCCGCCGGTTCGCCATTGGGTGGTCGACGAGGCGCACGCCGCCGAGGCCGAGGCGCGCGACCAGCTCTCGGTGGGGACGGGGCACGCCGAGCTCCGCGGGCTGCTCGGCGGCCTGTACACGAAAGGGCGTGGCGGGTTCCTCGAGGCGGTACGGGGCAGACTCGCCGGTGCGCACGGCGAGCAGGCCGAGAACGCGCAGCGCACGATCGACCAGATGCGGGAGGCCGTGACGCAGGCGCAGACGATCACGGACTCGTTCTTCGACTTCGTGAAGGACCTCGGCTGCGGGTCGGCCGGTGTCTACGATACGACCGAGATCCGCGTCACACCCGCCCTCCGCGACAGCGGCGCGTGGGGGACCGCCGCGGGCGTGGGCCGATCGCTCGCTCGCCGCCTTGAGGTGGTGCTGCAGCACGGCAAGACGCTCATGACCGCGCTCGAGGGCGACGCCGAGGGGCTGGCCGAGGTCCGCGCCGACCTCGCCGGGCAGCTCTCCGCGCTCGCCGCCCACATCGAGGGACTCTCAACCGTGCTCGACGGCACCGACGAGGGCTTCGTCTACGCCGTTACCGTCGACCGCCGCCGCGACCGGCCCGCCGAGCGGCTCGACGCGCTCCTGCTCGACGTGGGCGCCGCGCTTGCCGAGCGGTTCTACCCCGAGCTCGCCTCGGTCGTCTTCACGTCGGCCACCATCGCGGCGGGAAGCGACTTCTCGCACTTCGTGCGCGCCGTGGGACTCGACCGGCTCGGCGAGGACCGCTTCCGGACCCTTCGCCTTGCGAGCAGCTACGACTTCGAACGGCAGATGGCGGTGTTCCTCCCGGCGGGTCTGCCCGAGCCGGTCGCGCCGGGCTCACCGGCGTACGGCGCCTATGCCGAGGCGATGGCGGCCCTCCTTGTCGACGTGCACGTCGCGATGGGCGGGTCCACGCTCACGCTGTTCACGAACCGGCGCGACATGGAGGAGCTCGCCCGCCGCGTCACGCCCGTGCTCGACCGCGAGGGGCTGCGGCTGCTCGTGCAAAGCGGCGGAGTCTCACGCAAGCGCGTGGCCGATGAGTTCATCGCCGACACGCACGTGTCGCTCTTCGCGACCAAGTCGTTCTGGGAGGGGTTCGACGCCAAGGGCGACACGCTGCGCTGCGTCGTCATCCCCCGGCTCCCCTTCGGCCCGGTCAACGATCCCGTGCTCGAAGAGCGGCGCGATCGTGACCGCCGGTGGTGGGAGCGCTACTACCTGCCCGAGGCGGTCCTCGAACTCAAGCAGGCGGCTGGCCGTCTCATACGCTCGGCCACCGACGAGGGGTGCATCGTGCTCGCCGACGCGCGTCTGCTCGGCACCAAGCCGTACGCGCGCACGTTCCTGGAGGCGCTTCCGGTGAGCGATGTGGAGCGGGTGCCCGCCGCCGAGCTCGGCCGGGTGATCGAGGGACGGTTCGGCCGGTAGGCTCAGCGCGCGTGGGTGAGGATCGTCTCGGCCAGCCCGCGCACCGCGGCGCGGACTTCGGCCGGCGCGAGCACCTCGGCGTCGCCGAGCATCGCCACGACCCGCCGGGCGACCCACGAGGCGCTCTGGTACGGCACGCGCACCATCGTCGTGCCGTCCGGTCGCGGTTCGATGACCGCCCCCGGCCACCCGCGGGCGTCGGGGAGCGTCGCGCCCTTCGCGAAGCGGACGTCAGCCACCGGCTGCCCGTCCGGCTCGGGCATGACCGCGAGCGGTACGAGCGTCGGCGGAGTGAACCGCTCGCCGAGTCGCGTGACGGCGCGGATCCTGTCGAGGCGGAAGACGCGCTCCTCGCCGACGCCCTCGCAGAGCGCCACGAGGTACCAGATGCCGTTGCGGTTCACGAGGGCCCACGGCTGCACGACGCGCTCGCCGACGCGGCCTGTCGAGCCAGTGAAGTACGTGATGCGCACCTTGTCGTGCTCGTCAGCCGCCGCCGCGAGCGTCGCGTAGACGTCGGCGAGCCCGCCCGGAGCGGTCCCCGCCCTGAGTGTCCGCCCGAGCTCATCGATCGACACGCCCTCGGTCGCCGTGGCCAGGAGCTTCGCGCGCAGCGGGGTCTCACGTCCATACCCGGCCGCGTCAAGCGCCGCCGAGAGCGCGAGCGCCTCACGGGCGGTGAGCTTGATCGGCCGGTCAAGGGCGGGCGCTTCGATGTAGACGGTGACGGTGTCCCCGTCGATATCGAGGTCGATCATGTCGAACGGGGTGAACGGCGGCACGCCACACATCGTGAGCGTGGCGAGGTCGGCCACGATGTCATCGACGTCGCAGCCGACCGCGATAGCGAGATCGCTCAACTTCACCGTCTCGCCCTGCTTCAGCATCGGGAGCAGCGAGATCAGGCGGCGTACGCGGTGAGCGGCGCGTTCACTCATGAGCGGCTATCACTCGCTTCATGCCGTCGCGGAGCTCCATGATGAGTTCGTTCGGCGACACCGCGTGGATCGCGGGGCCCTCGTCGATGATCCACGACGCCAGACGCTTCAGGTCGAGCGCGTCGACGGTCCACACCACCGATGTGTCCGGCAGCGTCTGGAGTTCACCGTGGCCGCGCGCGAGCCGCTCGGCACGCCACGCCACATCAGGCTCGAAGCGGATCCTCGCCAGGGCCTCGGATTCGCCGTACTGGAATGGCAGCCGCTCGTGGTCGCGTACATCGAAGGCGGCCGGCCGCTCGAAGTCCGGCGTCCGCGGTGCGGCGGGGTTCACGTCCAGGTCGCGCATGCGTCCGACCGCGTAGGTGTGGACGTCCTCAGCCTGATGGTCGAGGCCGGCCAGGTACCAGCGGCCCTCGCGGAAGAAGAGTCCGTAGGGGTCCACCACGTGATGCTTCTGCTCGCCACGTGCGTTCGTGTAGCCGAACGTGATGCGCTTGCGCGTCTGCACCGCCTCGGCGAGCGCCCGTGCGTAGGTGCCCTGCACCGACGGCGACTCCTCCACGAGCTCGGCGGTGGCGAGCGGTCCCCCGTGACCAGCGGCGCCCAGCTTGCCGAGGGCGATCCGAAGGTCGGCGCCGAACGGGAAGCCAGGGTCATCGGCGAGCGCGGCCGCCACGGCGCGGAGGGTGGCGATCTCGGCGGGCTCGAGGTCGACCGTGCGAGCGAAGGTCGCCGCGGGGTCGAGCCGGTAGGCCTCGGCGTCGCCCTCGCGCCGCACCTCGATGACGAGTCCGAGAGCACGGAGCGTGTCCTTGTCCCGCTCGAACATCCGACCGAAGGCGACGTCGTCCTGACCGTCCGGATAGCCGAGGCTCGCCGCGCGGCACTCGGCGGCGGTGACGTGCTCGCGATGCGACGCGATGAAGAGAGCGAGGTTCACGATGCGCTCGGCGGCGCTGACCATGCATCCTCCCGGTACGAGGCCCCTACCGTGATTCTACCGTTGTGCCGGTGTTATCGGCACGGAATCCGTCCCGCTTCACGGCGAAGGAGCCCAGCGCCCGAGAGGCGCAAAGGGGTAGCGCGATCGCCACGCCGTCCGAAAACGAGGGAACGAGGCGCACGGGGGGAGGTGCGCCTCGTTCACGTGGGCGGCGATCCCCGCCCCTGAGGGGGGAGGAGTGGGCGGGTCGCACTACCCCGGACGGATACTAGCAAATTCCGCGCCGTCCGCGCCGACCGTTCGTCAGGTTGCCTCGTGCATCTCATCACGCTACAACTGGCGCAGGAGGCGATGACATGACCGAGCACACAGAAGCGCCGCTCGATCCGCCGCGACCTGACGCGATCGACAGCGCCCCGCCTGTGGGCGCCGCTGTACCGCCGCGACCCACGGGTGTGCCCGCGCACGACTCCCCCCGCGGCGGCGGGCGGTGGCCACGTGTCGCGCTCGGCATCCTGCTCGCCTCGGCGCTGCTCGCCGGCGGCGTCTACGGCTTCATGCGGTTCGACAGGGTTCGCGTTGCCCAGGCGAAGCTCGACGAAGCGACCGCGCTGCTCGATCGCGCGGAACCCGACCTGCTCGTCGTCGACGATGCGTGCCAGGCCGGCATTGCGTCGGACATAGCCACTCGCGCGGCCGAAGCGCTCACGCTCGTCGACACCGTCAGCCGCGATACGACCGAAGCGGTCTCGCTGCTCGAGAGCGCCATGACCGGTCTGCCCGAGGACCTGCTGCCGCTGGCGGCGGCGCTTCGCGAGGGGGCGGCGGCCCGGTACGGCATGATGGTCGAAGCCCCCGCGATCCTGTCCGCGGACATCGAGGCGGCGGCCGCCATCACCAGGCCGTGGCCGAGATCGCAGCCGCCGAGGACGCGATCGCGCGGGGCGTGGCAGCGTTCAACAGGCACGACGCCGAGGGCGTGAACGCCGCGACGCAGCTTTCGAACGAGGCCGAGACCCGTCTCAGGGGCGCCCGCTCGCTCTTCGAGACCGCCACCGCGGGCTTCGAGGGGGCGGACTACTCGGCGTTCATCGCCTATGTCGACGCGAAGATCGGACTCGTGACCGACGCTCGCGAGATCGACGCGCTCTGGCTCGCCGGGAAGCTCGAGGAGTCCAACGCGCGCCTGAGCGCGTACAACGCCAGGGACGCGGAGATCGTTGCGATGGCGAAGGCCCTGCCCGCCTCGGTTCGCGATCCGGTGGCCGACGCGTACGACCGGCGCACGGTTGAGGCGACGACACGGTACTTCGCGGCGCGCGATCGCGCACGCGCCGCTGATGAGATGGTCGCGCGGATCAGGAACGCACCGGCACAACCGTAGCGGAGGGAGCGCCATGTCTGACGCCTTCTGGTCGAGCTTCTGGTGGCCCCTGGCCACCGGTCTGATCGGGTTCGTGTACGTGGGCCTGCTGGCGGCCCAGTGGTGGCGACGGCGCAGGCCGCATCAGCTCGCATGGGCCACCGGCTTCCTCATCTACGCGGTCGCGGCGCTCATGGAGGCGTACTCGGAGTTCACCGGGGCGTGGGATCCCACCATCTACCGCTTCTACATCGTGTTCGCGGCGTCCATGGTCGGCTTCCTTGGCCTCGGCACGCTGTACCTCATCACGCGCACCCGTACCATCGGCAACCTCTACCTCGGCTTCGTGCTCGTGTGCCTGGTCGTCTTCTTGTACGGGGTGTTCACCACCGACCTCGTCACCGAGAACCTCGTCGCCGGTATCACCGTCGGCGGCACCGCGCTCGGTCCAGGCGGCTCGTTCCCGCGGGTGATGTCACTGCCGCTCAACATCACAGGCACGCTGTTGCTGCTCGGCGGCTCGGCGTGGTCGGTCATCCGCTTCTGGCCGAAGAAGGAGTACCGCTACCGCTCCTGGGCCAACGTGCTCATCATCATCGGCACGCTCATCATCGCCGGAGCCGGCTCGCGCGCCCGCGCGGGGGAAACCGCCGGGCTCTACCCCGCCGAGATGGTGGCCAGCGCAGTGCTGCTCGCGGGCTTCCTCATGGCGGGAACGCTTGAACGGGGCGCGAACGCGATCAAGGGACGGCTCGCCGAGGCGCGTTCGGCAGGGTAAGGACGAGCGCTCAGTCCTCATCCCAGCCGGAGCCGAGCCGCGCGAGCGCGCCGACGTCGTAGACGATGACGTGTCCGCCACGGACCTCGAGTATCCCGTCATCGCGAAGCTTGCCGAGTGCGCGGGAGAGCGTCTCGGGCACCGTGCCGAGCGACGAGGCGAGCTCGGTCTTCGTCATGCCGAGCGAGACGAGCAGCCCCTCGGCCGTGGCCTCGCCGGCGGCGAGCGAACGCTGGAAGAGGTAGCGGGCCAGACGACCGGGCACGTCAAGCGCGAGCGTCTGGACCACGCTCGTCAGGTGCACCACGCGATCGGCGAGATCGGCGACGAGCGCCTCGGCCACGATCGGCTCGGCGGCCACGAGCGAGAACACGTCCGCGCGTGTCAACCACGCGATCGTCGCGGGTGTGGCGGCGTCCGCGTGCGCGGGAAAGCGCCCGCCCGAGAGCGCCGCCACCGCTGCGAACGCGTCGCCTCGCCCCATCGACTCGAGCATCATCAGCCGGCCGTCCGCGGCTAGGTGGAAGACCCGCACCTTGCCGGTCACGACCACGCCGAAGCGTGTCGCAGGCTCGCCCTCGGTCGCGAGCAGAGCGCCCCGGGGCACGTCGGCGACATCGGCGACGGCGGCGAGACGGGTCACGGCCGCGTCCGAGGCGGTCCGCCACAGGCGTGTCGCGCGGAGTGCGGCGGTGACGTCCGCGCGGGGATCGATGGCCATCGGCGCCTCTCTTCTGAAGTCGCCCCTACGTTCTCTCGGGACTTGACGCACGTCAAGGACGAGGAGCGGGAAGGAAGGTAGGGTGCCGGTAAGGCGCCCGGAGCCGGGCGCTGGTGACCGGACCCCGGCGCGGAGGCAGGCAGCGGGTGACCGAGCGCTTCGAGCGCGCTATGCGCGACCGTGCGGTGAGGCGCGACACGCGCGTCGTCGGCGGGCTCACGGCGATCTGGTGCCGCGGGCACCATCGCGACCTCCCTCGCGCGCGTCTCGTGAGCGACGCGTTCGCGCTTGGCGTGTACGGCTGGCGAGTACCGCGGCTGTGCGAGGAGTGCGCGGAGCACCAGCGATACGCCGAGAAGCGTCGCGCGTACTGCCCGAAGGCCCCGAAGCCCTTCTGCGCACACTGCGACACGCACTGCTACGCGCCGGAGGAAGCGGAATGGCAGCGGCGGATGATGCGCTACAGCGGTCCGCGTTCGGCGTATCAGGGCTACCTGATCGCGGGGTTGCGTCATCGGGCCGAGGCGACCCGGTGGCGGAAGCGGATGGAGCGGACAGCCGCCGCGGCGGCCGAAGGAGAGAGGACGGATCCATGAGCACCACCATCACACGGCAGATCGTGCGGATCGACGAGGATCTCTGCAACGGCTGCGGGCTCTGCGTGAGTCCGTGCGCCGAGGGGGCGATCCAGATCGTGGACGGCACGGCGAGGGTCATCCGTGAGGAGCTCTGCGACGGCGCCGGCTTCTGTCTCGGCGTGTGTCCGACCGGGGCGCTCACGATCGAGACGCGCGAGGCCGTCCCGTTCGACCATGACGCGGCCGCGCCGATCATCGCCGAGAAGCGGAAGACGTACATCCCGCAGAGCTGCTTCCGTTGCGGGACCGATGAAGACCACGCCGCGCTGCTTCCGGTGCGGCAGCAGGGGAGAAGCGAGTGGGTCTGCACCCGCTGTCTGCCCGCGCTGATCCACGGGTAGCCGCCCGGCTGTCTGAGCTTGGCGCGTGAAGGGGCACGGGACGAGAGAAGGGATCGACATGTTCTGCATACAATGCGAGCAGACCGCCGGAGGGACCGGCTGCACCGCGGCGGGCGTCTGCGGCAAGACCGCTGACGTGGCGGCGCTTCAGGACCTGCTCATCCATCAGCTCAAGGGCATCGCCGCCATCGCCGTGGCGGGTGCGGGCGCCGGTGTCGTCGACGACGCGGTCGATGAGTTCGTGAACGGAGCGCTGTTCACGACCGTCACGAACGTCGACTTCGACGCCGGGCACATCGCCGGCATCATCCGCCGTGGCGCCGAGGTCAAGCGCGACCTCCGCGCGAAGGTGGAGGCGGCCGGGGTCACGATCCCCGCCGGCGATCCGGCGGTGGCGTTCGAGCCCGCCGGTGACCTCGCCGGGCTCGTCGCCCAGGGTGAGGCGGTCGGCATCTTCTCCGACCGCACCCGGGACGAGAACGTCCAGGCCCTGCAGAAGACAGCCGTCTTCGGCCTCAAGGGGATCGCGGCCTACGCCGACCACGCCCGCGTGCTCGGCCATACCGATCCGGGCATCCACGCGTTCGAGCATGAGCTGCTGGCGGCGCTTTCGGATACGAGCCTTGACCTCCAGGACTGGATCGGCCTCACGCTCAAGACCGGTGAGGTCAACCT
>CAYYLR010000064.1:1021-8863 GCA_964472485.1 uncultured Coriobacteriaceae bacterium | reverse complement strand
CATGTCGGTGACCTCCTCAGGCCGCTCGTCGACGAGCAGGCACATGAGGTAGACCTCGGGGTTGTTCGCGGTGATCGACGCTGCGATGTCCTTCAGTACGGTGGTCTTGCCGGCTTTCGGCGGCGAGACGATCAGCCCTCGCTGGCCCTTGCCGATCGGCGCCACGAGATCGATCACACGCGCGGTGATCTCCTTCTCGCCGTGCTCGAGGCGGAGCCGCTCGTCCGGGTAGACCGGCACGAGGTCCCGGAACACCTTGCGGCGCCGCGCCTCCTCCGGGTCCTTGCCGTTGACGGCGAGAACGCGGGTGAGCGCCGGGTACTTCTCCGACTCCTTCGGCGGCCTGATCTGCCCCTTGATGAGGTCGCCGCGGCGCAGTTCGGCGCGCCGGATCTGCGACATCGCGCAGTACACGTCGTTGTCGCCGGGCAGGTAGCCGCTCGTGCGGATGAAGCCGTAGCCTTCGGGAAGCACGTCGAGGATCCCGAGGATCTCGACGAAGCCTTCCGCGCGGACTCTCGCCTCGTAGACGGCGGTGACGATCTCGTCCTTCTTCTTGAGGGCCTTCACGTCGAGTCCGAGCTCCGCCGCCCTGGCGCGCAGCTCCGGCACGGTCTTGCCGGCCAACTCCTCGCGGGTCACCGACGGCTGGACGACCTCCTGCTGACCGCCGCCGCCTCCGCGGCGGCCGCGCTTGCGGGGACGAGCACTCACGCGTTGGTCACCTTCTCCCAGTCGGCAAGGAAGGACTCGAGCCCGCGGTCGGTCAGCGGGTGCTTGACGAGCTTCTGCAACACCGCGAACGGCACCGTGGCGATGTCGGCGCCCATGAGCGCGGCCGCGACCACGTGCTGGTTGTGGCGCACCGACGCGGCGATCACCTCGACGTCATGGCCGAAGTCGTAGTTGCTGAGCGCCACGACCATCGCGCCGAGATGCTCGAGGCCGTCTTCCGAGATGTCGTCGAACCGGCCGATGAACGGGCTCACGTAGCGGGCGCCCGCCCGTGCGGCCATGAGCGCCTGCGGGACGGTGAAGCAGAGCGTCATGTTCACGTCGACGCCCCGCTCGGCGAGCGTGCGCGTGGCGGCGAGACCCTCAGGCATGACCGGCACCTTCACCACGACGTTGCCGGCGATGGCGGCGAGCTCCTCGCCTTCACGGACGATCTCGTCGCGGGTGAGGCTCACCGTCTCGGCCGAGACCGGACCCGGGCAGATTCCGCAGATGCGCTTGATGTGCGCGTGGAAGCCGGCGAGGGAGCCGCCTTCCCGCGCGTAGAGCGTCGGGTTGGTGGTGACCCCGGCGAGCACGCCCCATGAGGCGGCCTCCTCGATCTCACCGATGTTCGCCGTATCCAGGAAGAACTTCATGCGCCTACTGATCCTCTCCGTCTTCAGACCCGTCTCCGCGGCCCTGCGCCTCCTCGTCATCGCGCAGCACCGTGTCGACGACGAGCTCCAACACCTCCGCCACCGTGCGGTCGAGCTGGTGGCTGTGAACGATCGGCACGCCGTGCTCCCGCGCCAGATCCTCGATGTACTGTCCGAGGAGCCTGATATTCGCGAAGTTCGCGCGATACCGCTCGAACGGACGCATTCCTTCCGTCTGCACCTCGCGGATGTAGAAGTGACTCCGGTGCGACTCCTCGTCATCGACCGTGATGAGGACCTGCACGACCGAGGCGTCTTTGAACTGAGAAAGCTCGATATACCCCGGGGCGACGTGGATTCCTTCTAGCACGAGGCTCTCGCCCTCGACGACCGCGCGCTCGATGAGCGCCCTCATACCCGTGGCCACGACGGCGGCCTGCTCGCGGAATCCGACGATGACCGGAGAGGCGCCGTGAGGGACTGGAACCCGCAGCCCGCGCCATGCGTTGAACGAACTCTCGTAGATGGCAGGCATGAGATCCCTGGAGAAGATACCACGCATGACCTCCCGCACGCTATCGGTCGAAACGACGCGCGTGATTCCGAGCCGGTGCGCGACCTCGGTGGCGATCGTCGACTTGCCGACACCGGTGGTTCCGCCGATGAGCACGACGAGCGGACGGTCGAGCTTCGAGATCTCGTTCAGCCGAAGGTAGCGCTTGGCGATCCGCTCGTCGGCGACCTCTCTGAGCACCGCGGCGGCTCGCTCCTGCAGCTCATCGAGCGTGAGTTCGAACCGGCCCTCGGCACGCAGCGCGTCCTGGACGCGTTGAGCCGTCACGTACGCGAGCGCCGGTCGCAGGCCGGTAGCCATGAACGTCTGCGCGAGCAGGCCCTTGCTCATGGGCAAGCCGTGCTTCTGGTCCTTCAGGATGATCGGCGGATTCGTCGGCATCAGAGGGTCCTCGCTCTCGCCCGTTCGATGGCCTGGCCGAAGACGCGGTCGATCGAACCGCCGAGGTCGGAGCCGTCCACCACGACCGGCTCGTTGTCGCACAGGACCGTGGGCACGCCGGCCTCGGCGCCCGCGGCCGCGACCACCGCGATGGCCGCGGCCTTGAGCTCGGTCAGCAGCACATCGTAGGTTCCCGCCGCGGCGGCCATGTCCTCGCGAAGGCGCGCGCGGTCCGAGAGGTGCGGACTCGCGGCGACAACGCTGCAGCCGTGCTCGGATTCGAGGTGCGCCCGGAGCGTGGGAAGGAGCGCGACCGGGGCGGTCGTCGCGAAGAAGACGCGTGAGCGTTCGACGGGCTGTATCGGTTTGGGCCGGAAGGTGGTGAGCACGATCGGGATGCCCTGCCGCTCGGCGCGGATGGCGGCAACGAGCGCGGTCAGGTCGGACGGCGACGCGGTGGGTTCCTCGGCGCCGGCGACGATGACAAGGTCGGCGCGACCGAGGCGGTACGGACCGAAGTAGTCCGAAACGTACGGGACGCCCTGACCCGCGCCGATGACGAGCACCGTCGCGTCGGCGTGCGCCGGCGGCATCGCGGCGCCGGAGCCTTCCAGGATCACGAGCTCCTTGCCGAGGGAGTCGGCCAGCCGCGCCCCCTCGGGCACGTTCGAGATGAACGTCTCGCCGGCCATGCCGCCCCCGCACCGCCTGCAGCCCACGGTCGTGACGCGGCTCATCACAGCGTCCTCGTAGTTGTCCGAGGACGCGTGCACGCCCGTGAGCGCGAGGTCGAGCAGGTCCGAAGTGGTGAGCTCCACGCGGTCCCCCTCGATCAGCTCGGGCTCAGCGGGCCCTCCCCTGCCCATCGCCAGCACGACGATGTCATGGCCCGCGGCCTTGAGGTGACGCGCGATGTGGGCGGAGATCCCGGTCTTGCCCACGCGTTTGCCGGTTCCGATGATCGCGAGCGCCGGCGTCCGGGTAGTGACGAGCGGCACCGGCGGCGTGAAGACGAAGTCCGCGCCACGGTACTCCACGCCTCGGCCGAGCGCGACAGTGGCGAGCTCGAAGCGGTCGCCCGCTGAGAGCACCGGCTCGTCGGACAGGTCGATCGTCACCTCGGGCGCGAAACGGTCGATGGCTTCGGCGAGCGCGGAGCGACGGTCCCGGCCCCGAACAACGGGGACGCCGTACACCGCGTCGGCCGAGGCGCCATCGACCTTCTCGGTACCCCCGATGAACGCCGCCGCCCGGATCTCATAGCGATCCGCGAGTGCGTTCAGGGCGAACCGCACGACCGGCGGGTAGTGCTCGCCATCGATGAGCGCCACCGCCGGCCTCATGCGTCCGCCGCCCTCGGCCGCCACACGCACTCCCGCTCGATCTGACGCTCGAAGTCGGCGACCACCTCGGGCTCGTCGAACGGATGCTTCAGGATCACGCGGATCCGGTCGGCGTGCAGCTCGATGATGTTGTAGCTCGCCCGCGTGCTGCCCCGGAGCCGGTGGGTGCAGGCCGTACCGGCGTTGACGATGACCATCCCCTCGAGCCGCCACACGTGCGGCACGTGCTTGTGGCCGCACAGGACCATGTCGCAGCCGCTTCCGGCGAGCACGCGCAGCAGGTCGCCGGCGTCGTAGACGATATTGCGCTCGCGGCCGGTGCCCGGAACCGGCAGCAGGTGGTGGTGCAGCGCGACGATCTTGAACTCCTCGGGCTCCGAGAAGCGCTCCTCGATCCAGCGGTAGCGCTCGCGGCCGATCCTGCCGTTGTCGAGATCGGGCTCGGAGGAGTCCAGCCCGAGCACGCGCACTCCGGAGAAGCGAAGCTCGGTCGACCTCGCGCCGAAGAACTCCTCGAAGTGGAGGTCGCCGACGTTGCGCGCGTCATGGTTACCCGGCAGCACGATCAGCCGCTCCGCCTCCATGCGCTCGATGAGGCGCTTGGCGACCGCGAATTCCTGATGGAAGCCCATATCGGTGAGATCGCCCGTGACCACGAGCGCGTCCGGTGCGAGTTCGTTGATCTCATCGATGACGCGCGTCGCGAGACTCGGGATGTGGTACTGCGATCCGCAGTGGAGATCCGATATCTGCGCAATGACGATCGGTCGTGGGGTGTCCATGATCGCTCCAGGTCAGTGGGGACGTTCAAGGATCGGGCGCAACGCGGGGATGAGGTGGTTATTCCCTCTCGGCCGGGATAGCCGTCACGCCCGTCTGGAAGTGACGCGCGGACGATGCGCTCGCGGAAGCGGCGAGCAGCCCCGCGAACAGCCAGGCGACCTCAAGATACAGGAAGAACTGGAAGAACGAACCGACCGCGAGCGCGAGCACACCGGCCAGCGCCGTGATCCCTTCGATCGAACGAGCGCGCGACACGCGGACTCCGGCCGCGACGGCCGCCCAGGCGAGCGCGAGCAACGCTCCGGCGCCGCCGATCCCCGTCTCGGCCACGAGCGCAAGCGGGACCTGATGCGGATGCGTGACGTCCGGCTCGGCGGTCAGCGCGGCGGCCTCGGCGTACGTCATCCCGAAGGTCTCCAGGCCCGAGCCGAAGACCGGCCGCGCGGCGATGGCGTCGAGCGAGTGGGACACCATCGAGAGGCGCGTGGTGTTCTGCGTCCGCGTATCGACGATCGACGCCGCGCGCTCCGCGACCGGCCCCGGCCCGAGCAGCGCCGCACCGAGCGCGAGCGAGGCGAGGGTGACGCCGGCGGCGACGCGCCGGAACCGGCTCGACCCCAGCACGAGCGAGATGACGATCGCCACCGCGAGCATCACCCACGCCGAGCGGGAGTACGTCAGCACCACGACAACGAGCATGAGGACGATCGCCGGCGCCCAGCGCCACCACCGGCGCGACCCGGCTGACAGATGGAGAGCGGCGACCGACGCGAGAACGAGGTGGGCGCCGAGGAAGTTCGGGTCGAGGTAGAAGCCGGCGGGCCGGAAGGGCCGGGCGGCGTCGCCCCACACCGCGCGAGGGGACCCCCAATCGAGCGTCCCGCCCGTCATCCACTGGACGAGCGCGAACACCGCGAGCGGGGTCGCGGCCAGCGCGAACGCCGCGAGCGCGCGCCGCCGCCACCGGTCGTCGCGCAGCGCGCGCGTCACGATGATCGCGGCGAACCAGAGCAGCAGGAGCCGGCCGGAGTACTGGACGGAGCGGAGCGGGTCGAGCGAGGCTGGAAGTGACCACGCTCCGGCGAGCGCCGGCGCGAGGAGCGCCCACTCGAAGGGGTCGAGCCGCAGCCGGATGGCGTCCTCACCCGTCACCGCGCGCCAGATCGCGGCAAGGAGCGCGGCGGCGAGAACGACGTGGAACAGACCGGCCCAGGCATCAGCCACGACGAGGACGCCGTCCTTGAGCGCGATGACCCCGAACAGCGCCACTGCGGCGATCCGGGCTCCGTGGCGCAGCGGGGCCAGCGCGAACGCGGCGAGGCACACGGCAACGGCGAACCGCAGCCACTGCAGGGAGCCCTCAAGCGGCGCGAAGCATGCGGCGGCGGCGAGGATCCCGAGTGCCCACGCTCGGCCTGTCGCACCGGTCGGCGCGAAGCGCCGCCTGTCCGGCCGTGCGCCTCCTGCGCCGCTCACGACACCGTCGCGCCCGCACGGTCGATGCCGAGCGCGAGCACCCTGCCGCGCCCGAGGGGCGCAAGCAGCGGCCGCATCGACTGAGCGAGCGTCCGCGCATGCTCGAGCGCGGCGTCATCGCTGGCGCGCTGAACCAGGCCGAGCACCGTCGGGCCCGCCCCGGAGAGCACCGCAGGTCCCGCGCCGCTCGCCTCGAACAGATCGCGGACCGCCGTGAGGTCGGGAACAAGCGCCGCGCGGTAGGGTTCATGCAGCGCGTCGTGCAGGCCGGCCTCGAGGTAGTCCGGGTCTCCGAGGGCGATGCCGAGGGCGAGCAGCGCCGCCCGGCCGGTGTTGCCCGCGGCGACAGCATGCGGCACGCTCTGCGGCAGGGCCTCGCGCGACGCCGAGGTCGGCAGCTCGCGCTCACCGACGGCGACGACGGCCGCCAGCCCTCCCGCCGGCTCGATGCGGGCGCACGAAAGCCCGTACGTCTCCCGGACGGCGACCGTGAACCCACCTTCAAGCGCGGCGGCGACGTTGTCCGGGTGGCCCTCTATCTCGGCCGCCATCTCGAGGAGCCGCCCGGCGCCGAGCCCCGCGTGGCACAGCACATCGGCCGCCATCAGACCACCGACGATCGCCGCAGAAGACGAGCCGAGCCCGCGGCCCACGGGGATGCCGTTATGGCAGATGACCTCGGCGGCCAAACCGGGCTCGCCCGCTTCGGCGAACACGCGCGCCATGGACCGCGCGACGAGGTTGTCCGCCCCGGCCGGCAGCCCTGCCGCGCCCTCGCCGCGGACCTCGACGCGCCACCGCGCGGACAGCGCCGCCTCGACGACGTTGTGCAGCGCGAGCGCCAGTCCGAACGAGTCGAACCCCGGTCCGAGGTTGGCCGACGTGGCCGGGACGCGGACCCGGACGCCCATCGGCTAGAGTTCCTCGACCCGAAGCACCGCGCCGACCACGTCCACGACCTCGAGCCTCCCGATCGACTCGAGAGCCGCGCGCACGTCCCGCTCGGCGGCGCGGTGGGTGATCCAGACGATCTCGGCGCGGCCGTCATCGGCCCGCTTCTGGATGACGGAGGCGAGCGATACGCCGTTCTCGCCGAAGATGCCGGCGATGGCGGCGAGCACGCCCGGCTCGTCGCGGACGTGCAGCCGGACGTAGTAGGAGGTCACGAGATCGGCGATGTCGCGGATCGGGAGCCGCTCGTTGCAGGTGCAGCCCACGAGCGCCCGGCAGTCGCGCTGTATGTGCCGAGCGGCCTCGATCGCGTCGCCGACGACAGCCGACGCCGCCGGAAGTGAGCCGGCGCCCTCACCGAAGAACATGGTCTCGCCCACCGCGTCGCCCACGACGTAGATCGCGTTGTAGACGCCGTCGACCTTGGCCAACGGATGGTCCGCGCGGATCATCGTCGGATGCACGCGCAGGTCCAGGCCACTGTCAGTGCGCCTCCCGATGGCCACGAGTTTGATCTCGTAGCCGGTCTCACGGGCGTACGCGATGTCACCAGGCGTGATCCCGCGGATCCCTTCGGCCGGGACGTCGTCGAACGTGACGCGCGAGTTGAACGCGATCGACGCGAGGATCGCGATCTTTGCCGCGGCGTCCAGTCCGTCCACATCCGCGGTGGGGTCCGCCTCGGCGAAGCCGCGCGCCTGAGCTTCGGCGAGCGCCGAGTCGTAGTCGAGACCGGCCTGGCTCATCCGCGTGAGCATGTAGTTGGTGGTGCCGTTGACGATGCCGTAGACCGCGATGATCTCGTTGCTGACGAGACAGTGCTTGAGAGGGCCGATGATCGGGATCCCCCCGCCGACCGCCGCCTCGAACAGGATCTCGACGCCGCGCTCAGCGGCGAGATCCATGACCTCCCGGCCATGCGCGGCCATGAGCGCCTTGTTCGCTGTGACGACGCTCTTGC
>CAYYLR010000064.1:0-955 GCA_964472485.1 uncultured Coriobacteriaceae bacterium | reverse complement strand
ACGATGTCGATCGACGGATCGCCGATGATATCGGCCGCGTCGGTGGTGAACCGCTCCGGCGCGATACCGAGTGCGGCCGCGCGCGCGGGATCACGGTCGACGCAGCGGACGAGCGCCAAGTCGACGCCGGCCCGCATGCGGAAGTCGGCCGCGTGGCGATCGAGTATCTCCACCACGCCGCTGCCGACGGTGCCGAGGCCGATGAGTCCGACGTTGATGGTCCGCATTGGTGACGCCTTTCCGAGGAGAACGGTGCGGAGGATGGGGCGGCTGGCAGTGCCTGAGAGTATAGCGCAGGGGCCGAACCGGGAGCACGGCCGTCCCCGTGGCGCGGGCGCTACTCGGCGGCCTCAGCCGGATCGGGCTCCCGCGTGGGGATCCGGTAGCCGATGTACCAGTGGACCACGGCCGGCACGGTGACGAGGATCGCGGCGTACACGAGCGTGCCCGTGCCGACGCCGAGGTGCGCCATCACGATCATCCACGACGCTTGCGTGGTGACCCACATCGTGATGAGCGCCACCCGCTTCGCTCTGGCCGGGATGCCGCGGCCGGAGACGAAGTCACGCACGTACGATCCGAGGTGCTCGTGCTCGAGGAGCCATGCGTACAGCCGCTCGGAACTCCGCACGAAGCAGGCGGCGGCGAGCAGCAGGAAGGGCGTGGTGGGCCACATCGGCACGAACATGCCGATCACGCCGAGCGCCAGCGCGACGGCGCCGATGACGAGACAGATGTACTTCACGATGTGGCGCATGCGCTGTCTTCCTGCAAGCCGGGTACCGCCGCGCCGGACGTGCGCTTCTCGCTCACCCGGCGTCGCAGCGCAGCAGGTCGTCGTACGTCTCGCGGCGGACCGCCCAGCGCCACTCGCCGCCGCCGACGAACACCACGCCCGGCCGGACCTGCTTGTTGTAGTTGCTGCTCATCGACTGGCAGTATGCGCCGGTCGCGC
>CAYYLR010000063.1:3167-8910 GCA_964472485.1 uncultured Coriobacteriaceae bacterium | reverse complement strand
CTCCATCGTCCGGGGCCGAGCGGACCCTACTTGAACCGGTAGGTGATCCTTCCACGGTTCAGATCGTACGGAGACAACTCGACGACCACCTTGTCGCCCGGAAGGATGCGGATGTAGTGCATCCTCATCTTGCCCGAGATGTGTGCCAGCATCTTGTGACCGTTGTCGAGCTCAACCCGGAACATCGCGTTGGGAAGAGCCTCGAGGACGGTGCCTTCCATCTCGATGGCGTCATCGCGCTTGGCCAAGTGGTCGTGATCCCTTCATAGAGCCGTGAAGTCGCAAAACGGCAGTATATCCAATCCCTGACACGCAGTCCAGAGGTGAGTCCGAATCGTCCGCGCCGCGTGCGCCTGTCAGGGCGCGGTCAGCACGAGCGGACCAGATTCGGTGACGGCCACCGTATGCTCGAAGTGCGCCGACAGCGCGCCGTCGACCGTCACGACCGTCCAGCCGTCATCGAGGGAGCGGACGTCCGCGCCGCCCGCGTTGATCATGGGTTCGATGGCGAACACCATGCCTGCCTTGAGCGTGGGACCCGTGCCGGGCGCCCCGTAGTTCGGCACCTGCGGGTCCTCGTGCATCGCCCTGCCGATCCCGTGACCCACATATTCGCGCACCACCGAGAAGCCCGCCGACTCAGCGACCCGCTGGACGGCGGCCGAGATGTCATGGAGGCGCATGCCCGGGATGCACTGTGCCACGCCCGCTTCGAGCGACTCACGTGTGGCCCGCATCAGCCGTTGGGCCTGCGCGGAGACCGTCCCCACCGCGAACGTGCGGGCCGAATCACCGTAGTAGCCATCGACGATGGCGCCGCAGTCGACAGAGACGATCTCGCCCTCACGCAGGGCGCGCCGTCCGGGGATGCCGTGGACGACCTCGCCATCGACCGATGTGCAGAGCGTCGCCGGGAACCCGTGGTACCCCTTGAACGCGGGGACCGCGCCCGCGGCGCGGATGACCTCCTCAGCCACCGCGTCGAGCTCGCCTGTCGTCACGCCCGGTCTCACCGCGGACCCGACCGCGTCGAGCGCGGCCGCGGTGATCCGGCCGGCCTCGCGCATGATCTGCAGCTCATGGGCGGACTTGATGAGGATCACGGCGCTACGCGAGACCCTCCAGGATCGACTCCACGGCGGCGTAGACCTCGGCGGGTGACTGGTTGCCGTCGACCGTGCGGAGCATCCCCCTCGCTTCGTAGTACGGGATGAGCAGGCTCGTCTGGGCCGAATACGCGTCGAGCCGCTTACGAACGACCGCTTCGGTGTCATCGTCACGCTGATAGACCTCGCCACCGCACTCGTCGCACACACCCTCAGCTGACGGCGCGTCGGTCGCCGTGTTGTAGACCCGGCCGCACGCACGGCACTGACGCCGTGCGGTGATGCGAGCCACGATCGCCTCGATGGCGACGTCGATGTTGACCACAGCATCGAGCGTGAGCCCGCTCTCCGCGAGCGCCGCGCCGAGCGCGTCGGCCTGGGGTATCGTGCGCGGGAATCCGTCGAAGAGCACGCCGCGTTCGAGTGCGTCGGGCTGGGTGATGCGCTCCTGCACGAGGCCGATGACGACCTCGTCGGGAACCAGCGCACCGTCGTCCATGTGACGCTTGGCTTCCAGGCCGAGCGGCGTCTGGTCGGCCACGGCCTTGCGCAGGATGTCCCCCGTGGACAGATGGACGAGTCCGAACCGCTCCACGACACGTGCGGCCTGCGTCCCCTTGCCAGCCCCAGGCGCTCCGAGCAGCATGATGTTCATCGCAGTCCCTCCCTATGGATCGCCGGCGCCCCGGCCCGGCACGAACCGGTGCCGGGGCCCGAACGTCACCCCTCGGGCGCACCGCGCGCCCGCGCTTCCTACTTGAAGAACCCGTCGTAGTGCCGCATCTGCAGTTGCGCCTCAAGCTGACGCATCGTCTCGAGCGCGACACCGACCATGATGAGGATCGAGGTGCCGCCGAACGCCTGCACGAGCGGGTCGCCGGTCTGCTGGAACAGGATCTGCGGGACGACGGCGATCGCAGCCAGGAAGACAGCTCCGGGGAGCGTGATCCGGTTCAGGACGTTCTCGATGTACTGCGCGGTGCCCCTGCCGGGTCGCACGCCCGGGATGAACCCGCCGTTCTTGCGCAGGTTATCGGCGGTATCGATCGGGTTGAAGATCAGGGCGGTATAGAAGTACGTGAAGAACACGATCAGCACGGCGTACAGCCCGATATGGACCCAGCCGGTCGAAAGGATGGCCGCCATACGCTGCATCCACGCGATGTCCGTGAAGAAGCTGGCAATCGTCGCCGGGAAGAGCAGAACTGACGACGCGAAGATGATCGGGATGACGTTCGCTCCGTTGACCTTGAGCGGGATGTACGTGCCTACCCCGCCGTACACCCGACGGCCGACCACGCGCTTCGCGTACTGAACGGGGATCCTGCGCTGACCACGCTCCATGAAGACGACCGCCGCGACCACGAGTAGCGAGATGGCGAGCATGAAGATCATCAGCCACATGTTCACCTGGAATGAAGCGACGATGGTCTGCGGGAACTGAGCCACGATACTGGAGAAGATCATGAGCGACATGCCGTTACCGATGCCACGCTGAGTGATCAGCTCGCCCATCCACATGATCGCACCCGTACCCGCGATCAGGCTGATCACGATGACGATCTCGGTGAGCAGCGGGAAGTCGGCACCGATGCCACCAGCGCTCGCGGGCGCCTGGAACACGGTCAGCAGACCGAGTGACTCAAGGAACGCGATCGCAAGCGTGAGGTAGCGGGACGTCTGCGTGATCTTCCGCTGGCCCGCCTCGCCCTCCTTGGCCCACCGCTCGACGGTCGGGATGACCGCCTGCATGAGCTGCATGATGATGGTGGCCGTGATGTACGGCATGATGCCGAGCGCGAAGATCGCGAAGTTCTCGAGCGCACCACCCGCGAACAGGTTCAGCAGGCCGAGCGCGCTACCCGCACCCTGGACGAGTTCCTTGACTTCGGCCGGATTGACACCCGGGACCGGGATGTGCGCCCCAACGCGGTAGAGTGCGATGATCGCGAGCGTGAAGAGGATCTTCGCCCTGAGATCCGGGATCCTGAAGGCGTTGCGGATGGCTTCGATCACGAGAGATCGACCGTCCCTCCGGCCGCCTCGACCTTGGCACGAGCCGGGGCGGAGATGCGATCGACCTTGACGGTGAGCGTCTTGGTCAGCTCGCCGTCGCCAAGGACTTTGACCGGCGTGGTCTTCGTCTTGATGACGCCCTTCGCGAACAGGCTGTCGACGTCGACGGTCTCACCGGTCGCATACAGTTCCTCAAGTCGCGAGACGTTGACCACCGCGTACTCGACGCGGTTCCGGTTCTTGAACCCGCCGAGTTTCGGCATGCGCATGTGCAGCGGGTTCTGGCCGCCCTCGAAGCCCGGGCCCTTGCCGCCGCCGGCGCGGGAAAGCTGGCCCTTGTTGCCGCGACCGCTACGGCCACCGTAGCCGCTGCCGTGCCCGCGGCCCACACGCTTGCGGTCCTTGCGTGACCCTGGCGCTGGGAAGAGATCATTCAGTTGCATCGGTACTCCTTCTCGCTCGTGACCGGGTTCCGCCCCGGCCCGCCGGCCGCTCGCCGCCGGCTGACTGCTACAGGGCCGGGGACCGGCCCTAGACCTCTTCCACCCGGAGGAGGTGCTTGACCTTGAACACCATTCCGCGGACCGTCGGCGTGTCCGCCTGCTCCACGGTGTGGTTCATGCGCTTGAGGCCGAGTGCGCGAACCGTCGCCTTCTGGTCCTTCGGGCATCCGATCGCACTTCTGACCTGCGTGATCCTGAGCGTCTTCGCTGCCATCGGTGACTAGCCCTCCTTGCCGTAGATCTCGGCGACCGTCTTGCCACGGCTGCGGGCGACCTCCGTCGGGCTCTTCAGCTCGCGAAGACCCTCAGCGGCGGCCTTGACGATATTGAGCGCGTTGCTCGTGCCAAGCGACTTGGACAACACGTCACCGACGCCACCGAGCTCAAGCAGCGCGCGCACCGGGCCGCCGGCGATGACGCCGGTACCGGGTGCGGCCGGCTTGAGGAGCACCCTGCCGGCGCCGTACACGCCGGTGACGGGGTGGGGGATCGTCGTACCCGCAAGCGGGAACGTGAACATGTTCTTCTTGGCGTCCTCGATACCCTTCTTGATCGCCACCGGAACCTCGGCCGCCTTGCCCATACCGACACCGACCCGGCCGTTACCGTCCCCGACGACGACCAGCGC
This sequence comes from uncultured Coriobacteriaceae bacterium, assembly GCA_964472485.1. Taxonomy (GTDB): domain Bacteria; phylum Actinomycetota; class Coriobacteriia; order Anaerosomatales; family Anaerosomataceae; genus CAYYLR01. The sequence continues at coordinate 4,657 of CAYYLR010000063.1, read as the reverse complement.
GGTCAGCGAGAACCGGCGGCCACCCTTCACGACCTTGGCTACCCGGTTGATGTAGACGACGCGCTCCTGGATCTCGGAGACCGGCGCGTTGCTGTCATAGGCCATTACTCTCGTCCTCCCGTCACAACTTCAAGCCGGCGTCGCGGGCACCCTCGGCGAGAGCGGCCACACGACCGTGATAGAGCCGCCCGCCGCGGTCGAAGACGACCTCGGTGATGCCGGCCTCAAGCGCCTTGCGGCCGATCGCCTCGCCAACCGCGCGAGCCGCGTCGGTGTTAGCCCCCGATGACAGGGCGGCGCGCAGACCCGCGTCCACCGACGAGGCCGAGGTGATCGTCACGCCGGCGACGTCGTCGATGATCTGAGCGTAGATGTGCAGGTTGCTCCTGCTGACGCGTAGGCGGGGCCGCTCGGCGGTGCCGCTGACCTTGCCGCGAACGCGACGCTGGCGACGGGCGAGCCCTGCTGCCTTCGCTTTCGTCTTGTCCATGATCCGTCCTACTCCTTCGTATCACGCCGATCACCGGCGCGCTCATCGAACCCTACTTGGCGGCCTTGCCGACCTTGCGGCGGACATGCTCGCCCGCGTACCTGATGCCCTTGCCCTTGTACGGCTCCGGCGGACGGATCTTGCGGATCTCCGCCGCGACCTGCCCGACACGCTGCTTGTCGATCCCGATGACCGAGATGCGGTTCGGCGCGGGGACCTCGAACGTGATGCCCTCGGGGGCCTTGACGACCATCGGATGGCTGAGGCCGAGAGACAGGTCGAGATCGGCCCCCTGCAGCACCGCGCGGTAACCGACGCCGACGATCTCCATGTCCTTTCGGAAGCCCTCGGAGACGCCGGTCACCATGTTGGCGACGAGCGTGCGGGTCAGCCCGTGCAAACTGCGGTGACGGCGCTCATCACTCGGCCGGCGAACGAGGATCGCCCCGTCTTCCAGCGTGATCTGCATGTCGCCGTCGAACGTCTGGCTCAGGGTCCCCTTGGGGCCCTTCGTCGTGACGGTCGCACCGTCGATGGTGATGTCTACCCCGGCAGGGACCGGGATTGGCTGCTTGCCGATACGAGACACGGCTTCGCTCCTTTCAGTCCGGTCCGGTTACCAGATGTAGGCGAGGACCTCGCCACCGACACCGGCGGCGCGGGCCTGCTTCTCGGTCATGACACCCTGCGACGTCGAGATCACGGCGATACCAAGACCACCGAGTACGCGGGGCAGCTCGTCCTTCTTCGCGTAGACGCGGAGACCGGGCTTGCTGATGCGGCGGATGCCGGTGATGGTGCGCTGCTTCTTCGCGCCGTACTTCAGCGTGATCGTGAGCGTGGCCTGCGGTTCGCCCGGCACGACGGCGTAGTCCTCGATGTAGCCTTCGCTCTTCATGATCTTCGCGATAGCCACGAGCTTGTTCGACGACGGCATCGTCGTCTGGGGCTGGAAGGCCGAGTTCGCGTTGCGGACCCGCGTCAACATGTCGGCGATGGG
>CAYYLR010000063.1:283-3155 GCA_964472485.1 uncultured Coriobacteriaceae bacterium | reverse complement strand
CATTGTCTGATTCCTCCTATGATCCTTATGACCGTCGGCCTGTCGGTTCGCTCCGGCCCATGACCGGAGCGCCTGACCGGCCGGCTGCCTTCGTCCGGGCTCGGCCTACCAGCTCGCCTTACGGACACCCGGCAGTTCGCCACGGCTCGCCAGCTCGCGCACGCACACACGGCACAGGCCGAACTGGCGGTAGAACGCCCGCGGCCGACCGCAGCGATTGCAGCGGTTGACGGTGCGGACCGCGTACTTGGGAGCACGCTTCGCCTTGGCGATCATCGACTTCTTTGCCACTTGGTTGACCTCCTCACGCAAGACGGGCCGTCGGGGCTCGTCCGTGCCGTATCTATCGCTTGAACGGGAATCCGAACGCGCCGCGCAGCGCGTGGCACTCCTCGTCTGTCTTCGCGCTTGTGACGAAGGTGATATCCATGCCTCGGATCTTGTCCACCTTGTCGTAGTCGATCTCAGGGAAGATCAGCTGCTCGGTCACGCCGAGCGAGTAGTTGCCGCGTCCATCGAACGATGTGGCGCTCACGCCACGGAAGTCGCGGATACGCGGCAGGGCGGTCGACAGCAGCCGGTCGTAGAACTCCCACATGCGATCACCGCGCAGCGTGACCTTGCAGCCGATCGCCATGCCCTGGCGGAGCTTGAAGCCTGCGATGGACTTCTTGGCTCGCGTGATCGCGGGCTTCTGTCCTGAGATGATCGTCAGGTCGTTGACGGCGCTCTCAAGCAGCTTGGCGTCCTGCGTCGCACCCCCGACACCCATGTTCAGCACGATCTTCTCAAGCCGGGGAACCTGGTGCACGTTGCCGTAGTTGAAGCGCTCCATGAGCGCCGGCACGACATCCTTCCGGTACTTCTCCTTGAGCCGTGGTGCCACTCGATGTACCTCCGTTTGGTCTCGTTGCCCGGCGGATTCCGACCCGGCGGGACTTCCAGCGGCCCACCACGGACCGCTGCCGGCGTTACTTGTCGACGTCCTTGCCGCACTTCTTGCACGTACGGACGCGCCCGCTCTCCTCGCGGCGGCGGCCGACGCGCGTCGGCTGGCCGCAGCTCGGGCAGATCAACATCACGTTGGACACGTGGATCGTGCCCTCCATCTCGATGATGCCGCCCTGGCGGTTCTTCTGGCTCGGGCGGGTCGCCTTCTTGATCATGTGTACGCTCTCGACGACCACGCGCTCCTTCTCCGGCACGGCGCGGAGGACCTTGCCCTCCTTGCCCTTGTCCTTGCCGGCGATCACGCGCACGCGGTCACCCTTGCGGATGGTCAGTGACTTGGCCATGCTGCTCCATCCCTCCTAGAGGACCTCGGGCGCGAGCGACACGATCTTCATGTACTTGCGGTCGCGCAACTCACGTGCGACCGGGCCGAAGATGCGCGTGCCGCGCGGGTTGCCCTGATTGTCGATGATGACGGCGGCATTCTCGTCGAACCTGATGTAGCTGCCGTCGGGCCTGCGGACTTCCTTCTTGGTTCGAACGACGACCGCGCGAACGACGTCGCCCTTCTTGACGGTCCCGTTCGGGATCGCCTCCTTCACGGCGCAGACGATGGTGTCGCCCACGTAGGCGTACCGGCGCCGGGTCCCGCCGAGGACCTTGATGCAGGCCACCCGTCGAGCTCCAGAGTTATCGGCCACCTTGAGCCGCGTCTCCTGCTGGATCATCGCTTCCTCCGTCGCTTGACCGGTCATCGACCGCCCCGTCAGGGCGCCGAGAGGACCGGCGTCGGTCAACTTCCTCCGGTGCTACTTGGCCTTCTCCACGATCTCGACCAAGCGCCAGCGCTTCATCTTCGAGATCGGGCGGGTCTCCATGATGCGGATGGTGTCGCCCACACCGCAGTCGTTGTTCTCATCATGCACATGGAACTTGGTCGTGCGCGTGATCATCTTCCCGTAGAGCGGATGACGCTTCCGGGCCTGCACGGTGACGACGCACGTCTTGTCGCCCGACGCGGAGACCACCACGCCCTGGCGCTCCTTGCGGCTGTTGCGCTCGGTACTCATCTAACGTCCTCCTACTACGCCTCGGAGCGGGCGGCCGCGATCTCGCGGGCGCGTAGCTCCGTATGCAGGCGTGCGATGTCCTTCTTGACCGTCGTGATGCGATTCGGGTTGTCGAGCTGCCCGGTCGCGAGCTGGAACCGCAGGTTGAAGAGCTCGGTCCTGCGCTCCTTCAGCTTCTCGGTGATCTCGCTCTCGGCGAGATCCTTGATCTCCGTCGTCTTCATCTATCCCTCACCGCCACTCTCGGCACGGGTCACGAACTTGCACTTGATCGGCAGCTTCTGCGCCGCGAGACGCATCGCCTCCTTGGCGATCTCCTCGCTCACACCCGCCACCTCGAACATGATGCGGCCGGGCTTGACGACCGCGACCCACTTCTCCGGGTTGCCCTTGCCGGAGCCCATGCGTGTCTCGGCGGGCTTCTGGGTGACAGGCTTGTCCGGGAAGATGTTGATCCACACCTTGCCGCCACGCTTCATGTATCGCGTCATCGCGACACGGGCCGCCTCGATCTGGCGATTGGTGATCCATGCCGGCTCGAGCGCCTTGAGACCGAATTCGCCGAACGCGATCTCGGTACCGCCCTTGGCGACGCCCTTGCGGGAGCCGCGCATCACCTTACGGTGCTTGACTCTCTTAGGAAGCAGCATCTAGCCCCTCCATCCCGCGCCGCCACCGGGGGCGCCACGGCGGCCGCGCGGACGATCGCGATCGGGACGCGGACGCTCGACGAGTGCGGCCTCTTCGGCGGCGGTCATCGTCTGGCCCGGCAGCTTGTCGCCGCGGTAGACCCAGACCTTGACGCCGACGACACCGAACGTCGTCACCGCGTCGGCCGTGCCGTAGTCGAT
>CAYYLR010000063.1:0-253 GCA_964472485.1 uncultured Coriobacteriaceae bacterium | reverse complement strand
GCGGCACGCGGCCCTCGCGGTACCACTCACGCCGACCCATCTCAGCCCCGCCGAGACGGCCGGAGCACTGGATCCGGATTCCGAGCGCCCCGCTCTTGATCGCGCTCGTCACCGCCTTCTTCATGGCACGGCGGAAGCCGACGCGGGCGACGAGCTGCTCGGCCACACTCTGCGCCACGAGGGTTGCGTCGAGCTCCGGGCGCTTGATCTCGCGGATGTTGCCAACTGTGTAGCCGTCAAAGCCGCCGATGAA
>CAYYLR010000062.1:8332-9011 GCA_964472485.1 uncultured Coriobacteriaceae bacterium | reverse complement strand
TCAAACAGAATCACTGGATCGACAGCCTGTCGTCGCTGCTCGGCGGCGCGTGGGCCTCAGGCGAGATCGACGAGACGGCCTTCACGCAGGCGTCTGTGGTCGCCGAGCAGATCGGCTCGTTCGTCATGCCGCCGGTCACGCAGCGCGACACCGGCGTGACGGTCGTCATCGGCACGATGCACCGGGATCACCACTCGATCGCGCGGACCATCGTGGCGGCGACCCTCAAGGAAGCGGGCTACCGCGTCAACGACCTCGGCGTCGATGTGCGGCCCACCGACTTCCTCGAGCGGGTCGAGGAGACGGGCGCGCGGATCATCATCGTGTTCGCCGAGATGATGCGCACCGCCCGCGCGGTAGCGCGCGTACGGGAGATGCTCGCCGCCAACGGCCTCGACGACGTGGTGATGCTCGTCTGCGGCGGCCCGTTCACCGCCGAGCCCACGCTCGCTCGCGAGGCGGGAGCGAACGGCGTCGCGCTCGGCGCGGAGAGCGCGCTCAAGCTCGTCGCGCGTGTGGCGAGGGACCGCGCACAGGCTGGCGGAGGTGCAGCGTGACGGCGCGCAGCGGCGCCGCGACGCGTGCCGAGTCGCTCGCGCGACAGGGGCAGCTCGGTCCGGCGGTGGCCGCGTGCCACCAGGCGCTCGCGCTCGACGACCGCGACCCGCTCACCCGTGCG
>CAYYLR010000062.1:0-8264 GCA_964472485.1 uncultured Coriobacteriaceae bacterium | reverse complement strand
GCGACGCGCGCCATCGAACTCGATCCGGACTGCTCGGCTGCCTATCTCACACTCGGGCTGGCCTACGATCGCCGCGGGGGCATGTGGGACCAGTCGGTGCTCGTCTGGCATGAGCTCGCCGAGGTCGAGCCTGACCTGGTGACGGCGCACGTGCAGCTCGGCGAGGCGTTCGCGGCCGCGGCCTTCGAGGAGGAGGCGCTCGAGAGTTGGCGGCGCGCGCTCGAGATCGACCCCGCTGAGGCCCGAGCTACCTACAACCTCGCCATCGCGAGTCTGAAACGCGAGGGCATGGCGCTCGCGCTGCCGCTGTTCCGGCAGGCGGGCGAGCTCGACCCGAGCCAGGACGAGCTCTTCTGCGCGCTCATCGGCGCCACAGATCGCAGTCCCGGACCGATCGATCCGTCCCGGGTCAGGCCGACACGGACCGCCCGGCTCGGCGCCGCCGGACTCGCCATCAGAAGCGAGGATTTCTTCGCGGCGGCCGCGTTGGTGCGCATGCAGCTCGATGTCGACCCCGGTGACGCCGAGGCGCAGGCGCTCGCGGCGTACACCTACCTCAAGCAGGAGGCCACCAACGAGGCCATGGCGTGCGCGCTCCGCGCGCTTTCGATCGACCCCGAGCTCGCCACTGCGCTCTACTGCCTCGGCGTCGTCTACGCTCGGCGTCCGGGACTGAGCCGACACGCGGCGCGGGTGTTCATCGCGCTCGCGAAGCGTGCGAGCACGCACGCGCTCGTGCACGTGCTGCTCGCCGAATCGCTCCTCGGATTGCAGCGCTACGCGCAGGCGGGCACCGCGTACCGCTTGGCCGTCCGGCTCGACCCGGCGTGCGTCCGCGCGCGGTTCGGCCTCGCGGCGTCGTATCTGACCGAAGGCCGCTTCGCCGAAGCGCAGTGGGAGATCCGGCGCGCCGCCTACTACGACACGAAGCGCCAGGGGCTGTTCTGGCGCCTCTACGACCGGCAGGCGGGAGGTGACGCGTCGTGACCGCTCGCGAGATCGAGGACGCCGAGGACCGTCTCGGCAGGGAGCGCAACCCACTCTTCCCGGTGGGCGTCGACCTCTATCCGCTCGATGAGGAGAAGCGGTCGTTCTCGGACTGGTATGACCGCGACATCGAGGCGGACTTCGCCGCGATGGCCGAGGCCCGCATCTCGCTCGTGCGCGTCTACGTCTCGTGGAAGCTCTTCGAACCGCAGGTCGGGCAGTACGATGACGACGCCGAGGATCACCTCGATGACTTCGTCACCGCGGCGCGCGCCCATTCGATGAAGTTGATCCTCGTGTTCTTCGCTGATGACCGGCTCGCTGAGATGAACGACGTCACGTGGGGCCGGAAGCGCGATCCGCGTACCGACGACTACCTCATCGAGCGAGAGATCTCCCTCGTGCAGCGGATCGTGAACCGGTACCGGTCGGAACCGGTCGTGTGGGGGTGGGAGCTCGGCAACGAGGCGTTCTTCACGGGGTTCGCCGGCGCCGACGACCTCGGCGCGTGGACAGGACGTCTGCGCGAGGCGATCCGAGAAGTCGACGAGACGCGTCCGGTCACGCTCGGCTTCGACGCCGAGACGCTCATGCGCGAGACCGGCGTCGACGCCCGTGCGGTCACCGGGGGCTTCGAGTACTCCGTCTCACACGTCACCGCTCCGTACCGCGCATACGCGGCTGAAGGACCGGTGACATACGGGCCGGCCGCACACCTCGACTCGTTCCTCCTGCGCGCGGCACTCCGCGGGAAGCCGGTCATCGCCGACGGGATCGGTGTGCATGCGCTCGACTTCTCGATGGCCGAGGAGGCCGCCCACATCCGCACCACGCTCTACGGTGCGCTGATGAACCGCGCGTCCGGCGTGATGCTCGCCCGGTGGCGCGATCTGGACACCGAGAAGCGCGAGCCCTACTACCGCGATCCGCACGAGGTGCTTGTCGGACTCAACGACACGCGCGGCGAGGCGAAGCCGGCGCTCGCCGAAGTGGCCGCGTTCACGCGGGTCGTCGCGGCGCTCGACCTGCGCCGCTACGCGCTCGCGCCCGAGCGGGCGGCGGTCCTCATGCCGGCTGAGCGCTACGAGCCGTTGCCGTCGCTTGCCGGATTGTACGCCCCGCGGGCGTGCCTGCAGTCGTTCATCGCCGCGAAGGAGGCCCATCTCCCCGTGTCGGTGATCCGTGAAGGCGACGACCTCGAGGGGTTCATGACGCTCTACATCCCCTCGGCGATCACCCTCAGCGCCGCGATGTGGAACGACCTCGCGTCGTTCGTGCAGTCGGGCGGTTCGGTCGTGCTCTCGTACGGGGGCGGAGACGCCGACCCGGCGATCCGCGAGATCTTCGGCATCGAGTTCCTCGGTGACCACGGGCCGAGGCCGGTCGTGAGCTGTCGCGTCGCCCAGCCGGGTCTGCTCGGCGACCTTGTCGCGTTCGACGCGCGGCTCGACGTGCCGCACTACGCGCTGCTCGGAGCCGGTTCGGCGACCGTGGTCGCCACCGACGCGACCGGCAGCCCGCTGCTCACGCACCATCAGTACGGTCAGGGCAAGGCGGTGTTCGTCGCCGCGCCGCTCGAGCGCGCCATCGCACAGAGCGATCCGTGGGCTGCCCCCGACGCGGTGCGCACGCTGCTCCGAACGGTGTACGGTGTGGTCGGGCGTGGCGCCGGCGCCGGGCCGGTGGTGGACTGCGATGCGCCCGCGGTCGAGGTGGCGTTGTTCCTCGGCGAGACCGATGACGTTGTGTTGCTGGTGAATCACAGCCCGGAGCCCGTGACGGCGACGCTCAGCTGCGAGCGGGGGATCGGTTCGGTGAGCGACGTCCGCGGCAGCGCGCCAGCCGCGGTGGGAGCCCGGGCGTTCGGCGTTCCGCTGGCGCCGCACGGGGCGGCGGCGTTGAGGTTGTCCTATACCTAGGGGAGGGACCCGATGAGCGAGCTCGGCCAGCTGCTCCGATCGCGATTGCTCGAGTCGTGGCTCGAGTTCAACGAGGCGGTTGCGGCGCATCCCGAGATCAGGAAGCTGCTGTTCGACCCCGTCACGGGGTTGCCGACCACGCCGCTGCTGCTGCCCCGCATCGAGTCGCTGCTCGAGGAGTACGGCGAGATCTCGTTCCTCGCGCTCAACGTCGTGAAGTACTCGCGCATCGAGGAGATCTACGGCTGGGCCGTCTTCGACGACGTCATGCGCGAAGTGGCGCTCGCCCTCGACCGCATCACCGGCCGCGAACTGCGCGACTGCGACATCGTGGCCGAGCTGATGGTCTCAGGCAACACGTTCGTCGTGCTGCTCTCGCCGCCACGCACCACGCGGTGCATGGTGATGGACAACCTGCGCCATCTTGGCGACCGCGTGCAGATGACCATCCGCGAGGAGCTCGCCGGGCGCCTCGAACCCGGCGTCTTCCACAAATTCGGCTGCTACGTAGGGTGCGCGACCGTGCAGGCCGAGGACAACATGCGCCCCGAGCGGCTCGTCCACAAGGCGATCGAGACCGCGCTGATCGATTCGGACACCCGCGAGGAGTGCGACGCCGACTGCCGCGCCAAGCGGCTCAAGGCGATCATCGACGAGGGTTCCATCCGCACGCTCGTGCACCCGGTGCTCCGCCTCAGTGACCTGACGATCATCGGCTACGAGGCGCTTTCACGAGGACCGGCCGCCGACGAGTTCGAGTGGCCGGAGAAACTCTTCCGCGTCGCCTACGATGCCGACCTCGTGATCCAGCTCGAGCGGTTGTGCCGAAGACGCGCCTTCGAGGTCGCGCGGGACCTGCCGAAGGGACGGCTGCTGTTCATCAACATCGAGCCGGATGCCGTCGGCGACCCGGAACTCCGCGGGCTGATGCTCGAGACATTGCTCGCCTCGGCCGGCGTCACGCCGCGCGACATCGTGCTCGAGATAACCGAGCGCTCGGCGATCACCGACTTCGGCACGTTCCGCGCAATGCTCGAGTACCTGCGCGTTCCCGGGTTCAACGTCGGGATCGATGACGGCGGCGCGGGCTATGCGTCCCTCCAGTGCCTGGCGGAGCTGCGCCCCGAGTGGCTCAAGATCGACCGGTCGCTCATCGCGGAGGTCGATACCGATGACGTGCGGCGCACGCTCGTCGCGAGCATGGCGCAGTTCGCCGAGCGGGCGGACGTGCTGCTTATCGCCGAAGGGATCGAGCGCCAGAGCCAGCTCGACGTGCTGCGTGAGATCGGCGTGGAGTACGGCCAGGGCTTCCTCTTCGGCGAGCCGGCAGAGCCGTTCCCGGTTGATGCGGATGTGGTCGCGGGGCGGTGAGCGCGGCGATTCAATCAGCATGCGATATCCTAGGCATCACCTACGCCGCGATGTTCAGGAGGTGCGATGGAGCCGGTTCGCCTCACCCAGCTCTCGACGAAGGCCGGTTGAGCCGCGAAGTGGGGTCCGGGGGACCTCGCCGCTGTGCTCGAGCGGATGACGCCGGGCGAGTCGGACGACCTCATGGTCGGCTTCGAGACGAGCGATGACGCCGCCGTCTACCTGCTCGGCGACCAGGCCGTGCTGCTCACCGTCGACTTCTTCACGCCGATGGTCGACGACCCGTACGACTTCGGCCGCATCACCGCGGCCAACGCGCTCTCGGACATCTACGCCATGGGCGGCCGGCCGCTGACCGCGATGAATCTGCTCGCGATGCCGTGCACGCTGCCGCCGGAGGTGACCGCGGAGGTCCTGCGTGGCGGCGCCGACAAGGTCCGCGAGGCCGGCGCGGTGATCGTCGGCGGCCACACGATCGACGACAAGGAGCCGAAGTACGGCCTGTCGGTGATGGGCGTGGCGCGCCCCGAAGACGTCGTGCGTAACGTCGGCGCGTGCCCGGGCGACGTGCTCGTGCTCACGAAGCGCCTCGGTGTCGGCATCCTGAACACGGCGCTCAAGGCGGGGTTCGAGACGGAGGAGTCGCTGCGCGCGGTCATCGACTCGATGGCGCACCTGAACCGGGCCGCCGCCGAGGCGATGGTCGAGGTGGGCGTGAACGCGGGAACCGACATCACCGGCTTCGGACTGCTCGGCCACGCGCGCGAGATGGCGCTCGGCAGCGGGTGCGCGTGCGAGATCCACCTGGCGGGCGTGCCGGTCTGGCCGGGCGTGCTCGCGTACGCGGCCGACATGGTGCGGCCGGGACGGACGACCGACGTGCTCGCGTTCCTCGACCCGCACGTCACCTGGGGTCCGGCGAACGCGGCGTGGAAGGGCGTGCTCGCCGATCCGCAGACCTCAGGCGGCATCATGATGGCGGTCGATCCCACGCGCGTCGACGACCTGCTCGCCGCGCTCGAGCGGCGCGGGGAAGAGGCGTGTGTCGTGGGCCGTGTGGTCGAGGGCGAAGCGGGGAGCATCGTGGTGCGGTGACACATCGCGGATGACCGATGACGGAGCCCTCGGGACGCCTCGGGGGCTTCGTGTCGTTGTGGTAGCGGGTGATGGGGGACGGACGACGGGGGCGCGATGCTGTCCGTGGCAAGCGGCCCCGGAGCGACGCGGGTTCCGAGCGGTCGAGCGGTCGTCTCCGGTGTGATGTGTAATGGTATGTGTAAGATAGTGATTAGCGGCGAGCCAGGAACCGTTGAGCGGCCAGTGAGGCAGGTGTTCCATCATGGCGCGCATGGTGCGAAAGCAGATCGTCATCGGTCCGCAACAGGAGCGTGCTCTTGAGGAGAACGCGAAAGCACTTGGCATCTCGCAGTCCGAACTCATTCGCCGGGCGGTTGATGCGTGGCTTGAGGACGTCGCGGAGCGGGAACGGCGGCGGGAAGCGTGGGAGGCGATAGAGGAAGTGTGGCGGCGCGCCGACCAGGAGGGTTGGACCAGTGGAGGCCGCACATGGACGCGCGAGGAGTTGCATGAGCGCGGGCGCTCTGATTGATACGAACCTGCTGGTGTACACGATCGATACCCGAGATCACGAGAAGCACCTCAGCGCGCGGGCACTCCTGCGGATCCTCGAGCTGAGACAGGCAGGGGTCCTGTGCGCACAGGTTCTCGGCGAGCATCACTCGGTGGTCTCGCAGCGCTTCGGGCATGGACGCGGTCGCGGCGAGGCGGCGGTGGTCACTCGGCGATGGGCTCGCGCCTTCCCGGTCTACGACACGACCCTCAAGGTCGTCCTTGAGGCGCTCCGCGGGACCGTCCGGTACCAGATGCCGTACTACGACGCCCAGGTCTGGGCGGTGGCCCGCGTGAACAAGATCCCGCTCGTGCTCTCGGAGGACTTCTCCGATGGCGCGGTCATCGAGGGCGTGCGCTTCGCGAACCCCTTCGTCGAGGGATTCGATCTTGAGGCGGCTCTGGGGCTCTGAGCCCGTCGCGCGCCGCGGTCGTCCTCCCGTGCGGGCGGCGATCTCCCGGAGCCCGGATCACGGTACCTCCGGCGTCGTCCGCCGGGTGTGGCCTCCGGTAGTCTCTCGACAGGCGTGTGCGACCGCTCCCTCACACGTCATCGAGCCGCCTGAACCCTTCGCCGACCGACCGCATGTACTCATCCAGACCGCCCTTGAACCCGGCCTGCCCGCGAAGCGCGCGGTCGGTCTCCGCGGGCGACCAGCCCACCGGTGCCGCAGGCGGCGGATCCTGCGCGGCCGCCGCTTCCCGGGCGGCGCCGTACGCGGTGCAGAACACCTCGCTTCCCCCGAAGCGGGTGCCGCACTTCGTGCAGAACGCCGCATGCCCGTCGCTCATGGTCTCCCCCCACGGTCGCGATCGGCCCTCATCAAGAGTGTAGGAGCATGGGGAAGCGGTCACCCGACGCTGGCGCCGCATGGCGCTGCGCGGGTGACTGGCGGCGACTGCTCGGGCATGTCACTTGACTGATCATCCATTGCGTACTAATATCACAGTCGAACGACTAACAATTACAGTCGAACGACTAAGGAATCAGCATGCGCGTACTATCGGTGGGTGAACTACGAGGGAATCTTGCATCCGTGCTCGACGCCGTGGAGGCTGGCGGGCCCGTGACAGTGACGCGGCACGGGCGTCCCGTCGCGGTGATCATGCCCCTAGAAGGCGGTTGTGCCGCTTCGGAGGAGCCTGTCGACGGCACTGGTGCACAGGTCGCGCGCGAGTCGACGGCCGAATACAGCGCACGGGCCGTCGCGGGGGGCGGCCCACGTCAGCCTGTCGCAGCGTTCGTGGGTGGTGCAGGCGATCGGTTGTTCTCGAGCCGCGGCGTGCGCAAGGTGCTGTCGCTCTTCGTCCTGCACCCCGGTCGTACGTTCTACCAGCGCGAGATCGCGCGCAGCGCCGGGGTGCCACTGCGCTCGGCCCAACTCGCACTCGAGCGGCTGGTCCTACTCGGCCTTGTGGCTGCAGTTCGGTCGGGTAACCAGCTGCACTACTCGGCAGTCCCGTCAGCGGCGTTCGACGCGCTACGCGGGTGGGCGATTCCCGAGGTCTCGCTGGTGCCGGTTCTTCGCGAGGCGCTCGAGCCACTCGGGGACGCGATCGAGATGGCGTTCGTGTACGGCTCGACCGCCAGCGGTGAAGACACCGCTACGAGCGACATCGATCTCATGGTGGTGGGCGAGGGGGATGAGTATGCGCTGTATGAGGCGCTGCGCGGAATCAGCGAACGACTCGGACGTGAGGTGAACATCACCTACTACGACCCCGCCGAGTTCCGCGAGAGGCTCTCGTCAGGCGCGCGCTTCGTCACGTCTGTGGTGCGCAGCCCCGTCCTCTGGGTGACTGGCGAGAAGAGGCTTTCGGACCATGACGCCTGACGAGGGAGTGCGGGCGCAGGAATCGTCGCGGGAGGAGATCGCTCAGCTGTTCGCGGTCTATCGCAGGCATGTGAGTGACGCCTCAGTGCCCGGTACGAGCATCGACGGAGTCTACTCCCTGTTGTTCGACGGCGGACTCACCCTCGCCAAGATCGTCGTTCGTGCACATGGTTTGCGCGTGACGGGCTCGCATATGAGTCGCGAGATCGCTCTTCGCCTGTGTGCGTCGATCCTTGGACGCTCCGGCGATCCGGTGATGGCTGTGTTGGAGGGTGGGCGGCGGAAACGCAACCGCGCAGTCTACGATGAGGTGGGTACCATTTCGAGGGCGGAGGCTGCGTCCCTGCGCCGGGCGATCACCGACTTCGAGATCCTGGTCCGCGCCTGGCTCGCTCGCGAACACCCCGATCTTCTGCCGCCGGAACTGCCACTCGGCTAGAATGGCACGCATGGACACGAAGACCCTGCTTCGAGCACTCCCCAAAGTCGATGAGTTGCTCAAGCGCGCCGACGGCAGCGGCCG
>CAYYLR010000061.1:0-9053 GCA_964472485.1 uncultured Coriobacteriaceae bacterium | reverse complement strand
CCGGCGATGGCTGCCGCGAGGTCGGCCGCGTAGGCGAGGCCGGTCGCCGGCTCGGCGGCGCCGGGCGCGCGCGCGGGGTCGACGGCGGCCACGACGGCCATGCCGTCTGCCGCGGTCACCGCACGGACGACCTCGGCGCCCATGCGCCCGGCCGCACCGCTTACCAGTACGCGGATCATCGTGACCTCCTAGAGCAGATGGCGGGCGGCTGCTTCTTCGATCGGGGCGATCATGGCCAGCGTGTGCCGACCGTCGAACAGGCGCTGCGCGAGCGACTGTATCCGTTCGCGCGTGACGGCGTCCACACGCTCGACGATCTCGTCGAGCGACAGCAGCTCGCCGCCGGTGATCTCGCTCTTGCCGAGGCGCGTCATTCGGCTCCGCGTGCTCTCCAGGCTCAGCACCATCTGCCCCTTGATCGACTCACGGACCCGGTCGAGCTCCTCGGGGGCTACACCATCGGACGCGACGGCGTCCACCTGCTCGCGAATGAGGCGCACGACCTCGGCCGCGTTGTCCGGACGCGTGCCGGCGTAGACGACGTACTCGCCCGTGTCCTGGTACTGCGCGTGGTACGAGTAGACCGCGTATGCGAGCCCGCGCTTCTCCCGGATCTCCTGGAACAGACGAGACGCCATGCCGCCGCCGAGGATGCCGTCGAGGATCGCGAGCACGAAGCGGTCCTCATCACGCGCGGGAAGCCCCTCGACGCCCCAGCAGATGTGGGCCTGCTCGGTCTCCTTCGTGAAGACGTGGAGGCGAGGCGCGGTCTCGGGCCGGCTGAGCGCTCGTGCGGTTCGCTCCCCGCCGGGCAGCGTCAGGTCGCGGCGCACCATCTCCACGAGCGCCTCGTGGTCGACGGCGCCGGCCGCGGCGACCACGATGTTGCCGGTGCGGTAGTGGCGGTCGTGGAAGCCGCGCGCGACCGGCTCCTCGAACGACCCGACGGTGTCCTTGCGGCCGATGACGGGCAGGCCGATCGGGTGGCCGGGCATGAGCGTGGCGGTGAAAAGCTCGTGGATGTGATCGTCCGGAGCGTCCTCGTAGCGGGAGATCTCCTCGAGCACCACCTCGCGCTCGGAAAGGACGGCGTCAGCGGCCAGGAGCGAGTTCGCGACCATGTCGCCGAGGATCGAAAGCCCGTCCTCGAGTCGGGTGTCGAGCAGCCGCGTGTAGAAGCACGTGTACTCCTTGCTCGTGAACGCATTGAGTTCGGCGCCGATGCGGTCGAAGGCCTCGGAGATGCCCGCCGCGGTCCGGGTGGGCGTGCCCTTGAACATCATGTGCTCCATGAAGTGCGCGAGGCCCGCCTCATCGGGGGCCTCGTCGCGGCTGCCGACGGCGAACCAGATGCCGAGCGCCACCGAGCGGACGGTGTCCATGCGCTCGGTGATGACGGTGATGCCGTTGTCGAGGACGGTGCGCTCGTAGAACATGCGGCTCCTTCGCGGGGCGTGCGGGCGTCCGCCCATTCTATCGCTCCGGGCGGGCGCTGCATAACGGACCGTGGTGCGGCGGCGCGCGTTCGGGAAGACACCCCGTATGCGGATGCGCACCGACTTCCCCCATCGTGTGGTGGAGACCGAGAACACCTGGATCCCGCTGTCTGACGGGACCCGGCTCGCCGCGCGCCTCTGGATGCCCGAGGACGCACGCGAGCGTCCGGTGCCGGCGGTCCTCGAGTACCTGCCGTACCGCAAGGACGACGCGACCGCGGCGGCCGACGCCCGGCGTCACCCGTACTTCGCGGGGTGCGGCTACGCGGCGGTGCGGGTCGACATCCGCGGGACAGGGTCGTCTGACGGCATCCTGCGCGGGGAGTACCTGCCGCAGGAGCAGGACGACGCGCTCGAGGTGCTCTCCTGGTTGGCCGGCCGGCAGTGGTGCACCGGAGATGTCGGGATGATCGGCTACTCCTGGGGAGGTTTCAACGGGCTTCAGATCGCGGCCCGGCGACCGCCGCAGCTCAAGACGGTGATCACTCACGCGTCGACCGACGACCGCTACCTCGACGACTGCCACTACATGGGAGGCTGCCTGCTCGGCTCGGACATGCTCAAATGGGCGACCTCCATGCTCGGGTACACCCTTCAGCCGCCGGATCCGCGCTTCGCGGGAGAGCGATGGCGCGAGATCTGGCTCGAACGGCTCCGGGACGCGCCCGCCCTCGCGCGCGACTGGATCGCGCACCAACGGCGCGACGCGTTCTGGCGGCAGGGCTCGGTGGACGAGGACTACCGCGCGATCGAGTGTCCGGTGCTTGTGGTCGGGGGCTGGGCCGACGCGTACACCAACGCGGTGCCCCGCCTGATGCGGCACCTGACCGTCCCCCGCCGGGGACTCATCGGGCCGTGGGGTCACATGCTTCCGTACGCTGGCGTGCCGGGGCCGGCGGTCGGCTTCCTCCAGGAGGCGGTCCGCTGGTGGGACCGCTGGCTCAAGGGAATCGACAACGGGGTCATGGACGAGCCGTTCATGCGGGTGTGGATGCAGGACCACGTCGAGCCTGCGGGTTACCACGCGGAGCGTCCCGGCCGGTGGGTCGCGATCGACGCGTGGCCGCCCGCCGAGACCTCCACCGCCAAGTACCGGCTCTCGGCGGATGGGCGGCTGAGCGTGTCGAGCGGAGGTTCCCCGGACGGTGCGGCGTCAGGCGACGCGGCCGAGATCACCCTCCCCGCCCACGAGTGGTGCGGGCAGACCGCGGGCGTCTGGTGCGCCAACGGCCTCCCCGACGAGATCGCCACGGACCAGCGGCCCGACGACGACCTCTCGGCGTGTTTCACGCACGATTCGCTTGACGGTGACGTCGAGGTTCTCGGCGTGCCCGTCGCATCGCTGACGGTGCGTCCGGATGCGGAGCGGGCGCTGCTTGCGGTGAGGCTTGAAGACGTGGCGCCGGACGACTCGTCGCTCCTCGTCAGCTGGGGGCAGTTCAACCTTACGAGGCGCGAGGGCCACGATCGCACGATCCCGCTCGAGCCCGGTGTCAGCGTGTGCGTCGAGGTGCCGCTCCGCGTGTGCGGGCATCGTTTCGCCGCGGGGCATCGGATCCGTCTGGCGGTCTCGGCCACGTACTGGCCGCACGCGTGGCCCTCGCCGGAGACGCCAGCGCTCGCGGTGCTGGCGGGCGCGTCGCGTCTGGCGCTGCCGGTCGTCAGGCGCGAACTCACCCCCTACCCTGCGAACGCCTTCGCCGAGCCGGAGGTCGCGGCGCTCGCCCCTCCCGGCCCGCCCGGGCGCGGCAGCCGGACGCGGGCTCTGCGGGGCGATGAGTCGACCGGAGCGCACGAGATCCACGACGTCCAGTGGCACGAGGCGCACATCCCGTCGACCGGCGCCACCTACGCCGAGCGCGCCACGGACACCTACAGGATACGCGGGGGCGACCCCCTCTCGGCGGAGGTCCGGTGTGTGCGCGAGACGACTTCGACGGGTGCCGGATGCGACTGGGCGGTCAGCGTGGAGGCTGAGATGACGTGTGACGCCGAGCGATTCCATGTAGCCGAGCGCTACGTCGCGCGCGAGGACGGGCGGGTGATCCATACCACGGATCGGACGTTCTCCGTCCCGCGCGACGGGGTCTGATCCGCCGCCGGTTCGGCGCCGCCGACCCGCTCTCAGGGACGATGGAAGTACGCCGTCCCGGGCTCGAGCCCATCGGGCTCTGGCCCGTCGATCGGCCGGTCGGCGCCGCCTCCGGAGCACGCGCGTCTGATCGTGTCCTTGCGACCGTCGGTCTCATAGCGGGCGACGCTGTCCCAGAGGCCGTCGACGATGTCAGGCAGCACGTGCGTCGGCACGCCGATCGCAAGCTCGTTCTCGTCCCAGCCCGCGACATGCCGGGTGCCCGAGCAGAGCAGCGAGATGCTGGCCTGACCGGTAAGGATCGGGCGCGCCGTGCACTCGGCGCAGATGCCGTGCATGCCGATGGGCTCGTTGCGCACGCGGTGACCGTGGAAGCCCGCCGCCTGTGTCACGCGCATGGCGGCGTACGGCGAGAGCGCCATGATGATCACGTCGGGCGGCGTCTCCGCGTCGAAGCGGACGAGCGGCCGCACGAGCAGCCCGCTCGTCCCCTGTAGGACCGGGACATCGGCCAGCACCCGGTCGGCGCGGTCGCGGTCGGCGTAGAGGCCCACGGTCACGTAGCTCTCGATGAACTCGTCGTCGAAGAACCCGGGCACGAAGCCGAGCGTTCGGGGAGCGGTGTCGCAGCTGATCCGTTCGGCGGTGAGGGTCACGGACTCCCCGAGCGAGGCGCGACGGACCGCCGAGCAGTAGTGGAGTGGCGGTTCGGCCAACGGGACGGCCGACGACGCGACCTCGGCGGCGCTCCGCAGCACCCGCACGCCGACGGGCTCGGTGGCGAGCAAGAGAAGCGACCGCAGGATGCGGGCCGAATCCTCGTAGGAGCGGGGCGTCATATGCGACTCCTCACAGCGTCTGGTCGACGATCAGTGCGAGCAATATCGGCGGTACGGCGCCGTAGGCGATCACGGCGTTGTTGAAGGAGCCGATGCCGGACATGATCGGCACGCCGAGGCCCCCCGCGCCGACGATCGCACCCATCGTTGCGGCGCTCACCACGATGACGAGCATCGTTCGAATGCCGGTCATGATCACCGGCAGCGCGAGAGGCATCTCGAGGGCCATCAACCGTTCAGCACGCGTCATGCCCATCCCGCGCCCCGCCTCCGACACCGCCGCGGGGACCGACTCGATGCCCGCAACGACGTTCACCATGACCGGCAGGATGCTGTAGATGACGAGCGCGAGCAGAACCGGCCGCCACCCGTAGCCGATGCCGGGGACGGCGAGGGCCATGATCGCGACAGAAGGTATGGATTGGCCGAAGTTGGCTATCCGCATGATGATGTCGCGGAACGGACGCCCGAGCGGGCTGATGACGAAGAGCCCGGCCGCGACGCCGATCACGACCGCCGCGACGCCGGAGATGGCGACGAGACCGAGGTGCTCGGCGAGGAACCGCCACATCGGCGAGCGGTCGTAGATGAGCCGCTGGGTCGTCGGGAAGACGGCGCGGAGGACCGCCTCAACGCCGGGTGTCGCGAACGTCCAGAAGAGCAACGCGCCCGTGAGGACCGCCACCGTCGGCCAGTTGCGGATTATGCCGGGCCGGTAGGTGGTCATGAGTCCTCACGCACTCCCTTGACCACGCCGCCGAAGGTCAGTCCGCCCAGCACACGGCCGTTGTCGGCGACGGTGACCTCCTCGACGGCGCCGGTGACCATGATCGCGAGAGCGTCACGCAGATTCGTCGCGGGAGTGACCCTGGGCAGATCGCCCGCGGGGACCGGACCGAGCGGCAGGTCCGCGACACGATGCCGCGAAAGGATCCGCAGGCCGAGTTCGTCGCCGAAGAAGTCACGCACGAACGCGTGTGACGGGGCGCGCCACAACTCCTCGGGAGCTCCTGCCTGAACGATGCGCCCGTCGCGCATGAGCACGATGCGATCGCCGAGCAGTACCGCTTCCTCAACGTCGTGCGTCACGAAGACCACGGTCTTGCCGAGCGTCCGGTGGAGGGCGACGAACTCACGCTGCAGCCGCTCACGGTTGATGGGGTCGAGCGCGCCGAAGGGCTCGTCCATGAGTAGCACCGGCGGGTCCGCGGCGAGAGCGCGCGCGACGCCGACCCGCTGCGCCTCCCCTCCTGACAGCTCGTGCGGTCGCTTCCCGGCGTACTCCGCCGGGTCGAGCCCCACGAGCGTCAGCAGTTCGGCGACGCGCTCTTCGATGCGCGTCGGGTCCCATCCCAGCAGACGGGGCACGGTGGCGACGTTACGCCTGACGGTCATGTGCGGGAAGAGTCCGACGCTCTGGATCGCGTAGCCGATGTGGCGGCGCAACTCCTCGGGTGGTGTCGCAGTGATGTCCCGGTCCGCGATCAGCACCTGTCCCGCGTCGATCTCCACCATCCGGTTGATCGTCCGGAGCAGCGTCGTCTTCCCGCAGCCGCTCGGTCCGAGGAGGATTGTGAGCTCGCCTCCAGGCACGGACAGTGACACGTCGTCGACCGCGACGGTCCGGCCGAAGCGCTTGGTGACCCCGCGGAGTTCGATCATGATGCCGTCGCCTCCCCGCCGCCGCTGAGCGACTCGATGCCACGTAGCACCGCGTCGAAGGCGAGGGCTAGGGCGACGATCGGGACGACACCGACGAGCACGAGATCCATGCTCGTCTGTTCGAGCCCGAAGAACATGATCGCGCCGAGACCGCCGCCGCCGACGAACGCCGCCACGATCGCTCCAGCGGTGCTTTGGACGAGCGCGACGCGCACACCGGCGAGCACCACGGGGAACGCGAGCGGTAACTCCACCTCGAGGAGTGAACGGAGGCGGCCCATCCCCATGCCCCGAGCGCTGTCGAGCACGGCGGGATCGAGTTGCCTTATCGCGACGAGGGTGTTCCGTGTGACCGGGAAGAGCGCGTACACGAGAAGCACGATCGCCACCGGCGCCCACCCGATCCCTGAGACCCCGATCGCCGTGAGGGGCGGCACCGCTGCCCCGAGGGCGCCGAGGACCGGCATCATGATCCCCACGAACGCGAGGGCGGGAAAGACCTGGCCGAGGTTGAGCGCGCCCATCACGACCGATTCGGCGGTGCGGTTTCGCGCGGACAGGATGCCGAAGGGTATGCCGAGCGTGATCGCACCGATCGTAGCGCCGAATGCGTAGCCCATGTGACGGCGGAACTCGCGTGCGAACGTCCCCTTCACGAAGGCCCACTCCCGGACCACACCGAACTCGGCCACGAGACCCGCGGCGGCAAGGGTGGCGACGGCGATCACGGGGAGCAGCCACACGGCGGCGCGCACGACCCGGTGCGCCATGCGGCGCGCGCACGCGTAGAGCACGAGGACGTAGCCGAGCAGTCCCAGGTACATCGCCGGACCGAACGAGGTCCGCGCGACGCTCCCGCCAGCGGCCGCGAAGTCGAGGGCGGCCTGTCCGGAACCCGCGAGCGTGAGCGTGATGGCGGCGGTCGCGACCAGCGCACCGACGCCGGCCGCCAGCGGGCGGGACGACACGAGCGCGAGGCCGGCGGTCACCGCCCAGAGCGCGGCCGCAAGCCACGCAAGGTACCCGAGCGCCTCGGGCGCCGAGGCGCTGAGACCATCCACGATCCGATTGGGCTTGAACGAGAGCAAGGGACCCGCCACCGAGGTGGCGAGTCCCAGCAGCGCTCCGGTGAGCGTCAGGACGACGGCGCTCGAGCGAAGCGAACGATCGCCGCTACTTGAGGAAGCCATTGTCCTTGAGGTACGCAGTGGCCACGGCAGAGGGCTCCTCCTCGCCGAGCGCGACGGTGCGGTTCAGTTGCTGAAGCTTCGTTTGGTCGAGACTCAAGAAGAGCGGCTTGAGGATCTCGGCGATCCGGGGATACGCGCGCAGGATCTCCCCACGGACGACGGGGGTCGGCTCGTAGACCGGCGGGACGTCCTTCGTATCCTCGAGGACGATGAGGTCGAGGTCGGCGAGCTGACCGTCGGTACCGTAGGTGAGCGAGAAGTTGACGCCGTCCGTCCCGCGCGCGAGCGCCGACAGCATCTCGGCGGTATTGCCGGTCGCGAGCGCGACGAGCTGGTCGTCACGCAGCGTGAAGCCGTACGCGGCCTCGAAGCCCTTGAGGCCGAGATCGTTGTCGATCCAGGACTGGGAGGCGATAAGCTTCACCGGCCGGCCGGCGTTCACGTACGCGGCGAACGCCTCCATCGTCGTGAGCGACTCGGAATCGGCGAGCGCGGCGGTCGTCGCGATGAACTCGCTATTGTTCGCCGGAGCGGGTGTCAGCCACTCGATGTCGTTGGCGGCACGGTCGAGTTCGGCGATGCGCGCGTAGGCGTCGTCGGCGTTCTTCCACGTCGGCAAGCCTTCTTCGCCGTCGTGGTAGTACTGGCCGGAACCGGTGTAGTCGATCGCGATGTCGATCTCGCCCTCGAGCAGCGCCGCGCGCTGCACGTCCGGCGTGCCGAGCTTCGTCTTGTCCTCGGTCGGGATGCCCTCGGCCTCGAGCATCTGGATGACCATCGACCCGAGGACGGTGCCCTCCGAGTCGAGCATCGAAGCGACGCGGACGACCGGTCCGGTCTCCTCGCCCGCCGAGCCTGTGGGCCCCTCCCCGCTACCGCACGCACTGAGCGCGACGGTCAGCGTGAGCAGCAGCGTGAACGCGAGTGTCCTCTTCACGTGGGTCTCCTCGGATCGTGACTACGGTCAATACTTATCGGAAGTATATAGAATGGCTATCGCATACTCAACAGGACACGGGATCCTGCGGGAGTGTATCCCCACGCACCGGCGCAACGTGACGAACCCCCGCACCGTCGGAGTGCGGGGGTTCGATGTCAGGACCTGGGGTGTCTAGTGACGCCTGCGGGGCTTGCGGTCTCCTCCGTGACCTCCCCTGTCGCCGCCGCGATCGTCACGGCGGGGCGCCGGGGGTGCCTCGGCACCCTCGGGCACGTCGAACTTGTCGACCGCGTCAAGCGACACCTTGCCGCGGTCGTCGATCTCGAGCACGACGACCTCGACCTCGTCGCCGACGTTGAGCACGTCCTCGACGCGCGCGATGCGACCCTTGGCCATGCGCGATATGTGGAGCAACCCGTCCTTGCCGGGGAGGAGCTCCACGAACGCGCCGAACGGCTGGATCGACACCACACGGCCGGTGTAGCGCTCTCCGGGCTCGACGTCGCGGACGATGGCCTTGATGCGGTCCACCGCCGTCGCGCCGCGAGCGTCGCGGGCGGCGACGTAGATGGTGCCGTCGTCGTTGACGTCGATGTCGGCGCCGGTCTCCTCGACGAGGCCCTTGATGATCTTGCCGCCGGGGCCGATGACGTCGCGGATCTTGTCGGTCGGGATCTTGATCGTGATGATGCGGGGCGCGTACTCCTTCAGGTCGGCACGCGGAGCGTCGATCGCCTCGTTCATCTTGGCGAGGATATGGGCGCGGCCGTCCTTGGCCTGCTGCAGCGCGGCGGTCAGGATCTCGAGCGAGAGCCCCTTGGCCTTGTTGTCCAT
>CAYYLR010000060.1:7811-9077 GCA_964472485.1 uncultured Coriobacteriaceae bacterium | reverse complement strand
CCAGGGCTCCGGCGTGCTCGTCAATCTGGCTGCGTTCGGTCTGCCCGGCGAGCCGACGATCGGCGCCGCGATAGCCGCGGGTGTCGATCTCGTGAGCGCGAGCGGTGACAAGCTGCTCGGCGGTCCGCAGGCGGGCATCCTCGCGGGCAAGCGCGAGGTCATCGCGAAGCTCAAGAAGCACCCGCTCGCCCGGTGCGTGCGTCTCGACAAGATGACGCTCGCCGCGCTCGAGGTCACGCTCCGCCTCTACCTCGACGAGGGCCGCCTCTTCCGGGAGGTGCCGACGCTGCGCATGCTCACCATGACCCCCGCCGAGGCGGCGCGCCGGGCGGAGGGGCTCGCCGGCGCGATCCGTGACGCGTGCGGCGAGGCCGTGGCGGTCTCGACCGCTCCCGACATCTCGCGCGCGGGCGGCGGGTCGCTCCCGATGGAGGACATCCCCACGACGGTCGTCGTGCTCGAGCCGAAAGGCCTCAGCGCGACCGCTCTCGAGGAGCGGCTGCGGCTCGGCGAGCCGGCCGTGATCGCGCGGATCAAGGACGATCGTCTGCTGCTCGACCCTCGCACCCTGCGGCTCGACGAGGAGCCCGAGGTCGTTGCCGCGCTGGTGCGCCTGACCCTGGAGGCGTAGCGTGTCGTCTCCCTCTCTCGTCCTCGGCACCGCCGGCCACATCGACCACGGCAAGTCCACGCTCGTCAAAGCGATCACGGGCACCGATCCGGACCGTCTTGCCGAGGAGAAGGAGCGCGGCATCACCATCGAACTCGGCTTCGCGCAACTGGCGCTGCCGAGCGGACGCACGATGGGTGTCGTCGACGTGCCCGGTCACGAGCGTTTCGTGCGCCAGATGGTCGCCGGCGCGACCGGTATCGACGTGGTGCTCCTCGTGGTGGCCGCCGACGACGGCATCATGCCGCAGACGCGCGAGCACCTCGCGATCATCGACCTCCTGGGCATCCCGCGCGGTGTCGTCGCCATCACCAAGGCCGACCTCGCCGAGCCGGACTGGCTCGAACTGGTGGCCGAGGAGGTCGGCGCGCTCCTCGCCGGCACCTCGATCGACGGTGCGCCGATCGTCCCGGTCTCGGCCCGCTCAGGCGCGGGCATCCCCGAGCTCCTCGCCACGCTCGACGAGGTCGCCGCCGAGGCCGACGCTCGCCAGTCGAACCTGCCGCTCCGGTTGCCGGTCGACCGCGTCTTCACGATCGCGGGCGCCGGTACCGTCGTGACCGGCACGCTGTGGAGCGGCGCCGCCAAGCGCGACG
>CAYYLR010000060.1:0-7764 GCA_964472485.1 uncultured Coriobacteriaceae bacterium | reverse complement strand
ATGCACGGCCGACAGGCCGAGAAGGCCGTGGCCGGCAACCGGGTGGCGCCCAACATCGCCGGACTCGACGTCGACGACATCAGCCGCGGGGACATCGTGGCCGAGCCGGGCACCCTCACCGTGACCGACCGGTTCGACTGCCGCCTCACCTACCTGGCGAGCGAGGAGAAGGCGTTTGCGACAGGTACACGCGCGCACGTGCATCACGGCACGCGGGAGGTGCTTGGCCGGGTGCTCCTGATGGAGGGCGAGTCGCTCGCGCCCGGGCACAGCATGCTCGCGCAGATCAGGCTCGAGGAACCGCTCTCACCCCGCTATGACGACCGGTTCATCATCCGCTCCTACTCGCCGATGTGGACGATCGGCGGCGGTGTGGTGCTCGACGCGTTCCCGCCCAGGCGTACCACGCTCAAGCCCCACGAGCGCGAGCTCCTCGACGCGCTGCTGGCCCACGACCTCTCAGGCGCCGCCCTCGGTCTGCTCGCGGCCCGTGCGATCCCGATGACGTCGGCCCAGGTCGCCGCCGCCATCGGCGTGCCGAGGGCGGGTGTGGCCGACGACCTCAACCGCGCCTCGCTCGAGCGGTTCAAGGTGGGCGGCGAGACGTATTTCATGACCGGTGACGCGAAGGCGGCGATCCTCGGCGCTATCGAGCGGGAGCTGCTCGCGTTCCACGACGCCAACCCGAAAGCGACCGGCATCGCGCACCAGGCGCTCCGCGACCGCGTGGACAAGCGGCTCGACGCCAAGGTCTTCGACGCGCTCCTCGACCTCGCCGCCGGGGCGGGCGCGATCGTGCTTGCCGGCGGCGAGGTGCGCCACCCGAAGGCCGCTTCCACGGCGCTCGCGAGTGAGACCGAGGCCGCCGGCAAGCTCATGGCGCTCCTGCGAGCGCAGGCGCTCGCCCCGGAGAGCCTCGCGGCGAACGCGGCGAAGGCCGGGGTCGACCTCGGCATCGCCAAGAAGGTGCTCGGCAGGCTCGTCGACGCCGGCGACGCCGTGCGCCTCACGCCCGATCTCTACTTCGACGCGGAGGCGATCGATGACGCCCGGGCGAGGATCGTCGGCTACATCAAGGAGCACGGGAGCATCCAGCCGAAAGACGCGCGCGATGTCACGAACTCGAGCCGCAAGTACATCATGCCGCTGCTCGAGTACTTCGACCGGACCGGCGTGACGAAGTGGGAGATCGGTGAGGCCCGCGTGCTCGGCAAGGCCGCCGAGCGGTAGGGGTCGCCGGGCGCGTTCGAGCGCTTCCCCGCGGCGCGCCAGGACCGGCTCCCGTGACGCGCGCCGTTGACAGTCGCCGGTCTCCTCGGGACAATGCCGCCTTGGAGGCGGATGGGTCCTGGTGGGCTCCGCGGTCTTCAAAACCGTAGTGGGGCGTGAAGAGCGTCCCGGGTGTGTTCGATTCGCACGCGCCTCCGCCAGATGCGACAGCCGAAGGGCGCCCGATGGGCGCCCTTCGCCACGAGCGGGGCGTCGCTTGACGTCACGGCGAGCACCGTGCGGTCCCGTGACGGCTACCGCCTCGCGTTGCCGCCGCGGATCGCCGCGTACGCGGCAAGCGCCCGCGCCCGCGCCTCGGCGTGATCGACGATCGGGCGCGGATAGGTCCGGCCGAGCTCGATGCCGGTCTCGGCAAGCAGATCGGCGGGCGCCTCCCAGGGACGGTGCAGGAACGCGTCGGGAAGGCCGGCGATCTCGGGTACCCATTCGCGGACGTAGCCGCCCCAGCGGTCGTACGTGGCGCCCTGCAGGACCGGGTTGAAGATGCGGAAGAACGGCGCGGCGTCCACCCCGCTGCCCGCGACCCACTGCCAGCCGAGCGTGTTGTCGGCCGCGTCCGCGTCGTAGAGCGACGCCGCGAAGTGACGCGCGCCCTCCCGCCACGGGATGAGCAGGTCTTTGGTGAGCAGCGACGCCACGATCATCCTCACCCGGTTGTGCATCCAGCCGGTGGCGGTGAGCTCTCGCATGCCCGCGTCCACGATCGGGAAGCCGGTCCGGCCCTCGGCCCACGCGGCGAGTCCCTCGGGGTCCGTCGCCCACGCGAACCGCTCGAACTCGCGGCGCATCGGCCGTGTCTCGGTTTCCGGGAAGTGGTGCAGCAGGTGGTAGGCGTAGTCGCGCCAGTAGAGCTGCCGGACGAACGCCGTGATCCCTGACCGCCCCTCGGGTTCGGCCTGCGCGGTGCGCTCGGCTTCGGCGAGCACGCGGAGCGGTGAGATCTCACCGAACGCGAGGTGCGGAGACAGCCGCGAGGTCCCGTGGTGGGCGGGCAGGTCGCGGAGCGTCTCGTAGTCGGCGGCGTTCTCCGCGAGGAAGTGCGCGAGCTTGGCCGAGGCGCCGTCCTCTCCGGGCTGCCAGAACGCGCGCTGATCGGTCGGCATCGGCATGACGAGGGAGGCGATCACGCCGGGGGCGTCACCGGGAGGCATGACCTCAGGAGCGGGGATCCGCAGGGGCGCGGGGCCGCCAGGCGCCTCGGCGCCGAGAGCGGCCGCGGCACGGTAGTACGGCGAGAAGACCTTGAAGGGGGTGTGCGAGCCGGTGAGCGGGCGCGCGGGGGGGTTGATGAGCGTGCAGTCGAAGAACCGGACCTCGACGCCGCCATGCGTGAGTTCGGCCGCGAGTCCGGCGTCCGCGCCGACGCCCCGCTGGTCGTAGCGGCGATCCGCGTAGACTGCCGTGGCGCCGCACTCGGCGGCGAGCGCGGCGAGCGTCTCGCGCGCGGGGCCGGTGCGCACGACCAGGCCGCTGCCGCGCTCCCGCAGCGACGTGTCGAGCGAGTCGAGTGAACGGCTGAGCCACGCCTCTCCGGCTGGCCCGAGCGGCCACGTCCGGTGCGGCGAGAGCACGAAGACGGGCACGACGGACTCGGCGTGTTCGAGCGCCGAGGCGAGCGCGGGGTTGTCCGCGAGGCGGAGCGTGCGGCGGAGCCAGAGCAGCGCCGCCCGGTGTCGTGCCATGGGCCCCCTCCCGCGGTCGGGGCCCTCGCGTCCGTTGCGCGGGGCCCGCGTCACTTCGGGTAGATACCCCACGAGGGATGACGAGGAGGGCGATTGACCGAGATCATCACCGAACGGCCGCGCGTCGGCGTGAGCGCGTGCGTGTTCGACTGTCCTGTGCGCTACAACGGCAAGCGCTTCGATGAGGTCGCCAAGCTCGGACGCGAGCGGACGGACTTCTCGTTCACGCCGGTCTGCCCGGAGTGCATGGCCGGCTTCGGGGTGCCTCGCGAGCCGATCCATCTCACCGGTACCGGCGAGCAGGTGCTGGCCGGTGAGGCGAAGGTCAAGGACCGCCACGGGCGTGACGTGACCGCCGATCTGATCGCGGGGTCGCGCGCATGTGTGGAGGCGCTCGAGCGCGCCGGTGTTCGCGCCGTCATCCTGAAGGAGTCGTCCCCGAGCTGCGGGCTCGCGAAGGCGCGCGTCGGGATGCGCAGGCGCGAGAGCGCGCTCGGAAGCGGGGTCTTCGCGGCGATGCTCAAGGAGACCGGCTGGTTCCTCATCCCGTCGACGGCGTTCGACTCGGCGCTCACCTGGTGGGACTGGCGCCGCCGGTTCCACGCCTGGCTGTGGCTCTCCCGTCAGCCGCTCGGCACCAACGGCGACCTCACCGCCGCGTGGCATGTCGTCAAGTTCATCCTGCAGGAGACCCAGCGCGCCGAGGCCGACCGCATCGGCCGCGAGCTGGCGGGGCTGCCGAAGCGGGCATCGCGGGAGGTGCTCGAGGGCCATCGGCGGAGCATCCTCGACGCGCTCCGCGTGCCGACCACCCGCCAGTGCGCCACCGCCGCGCTGTGGAAGACGTACGTGCACCACAAGAAGCATGGCAGGCTCGAGGGTGTGGATCTGCACGACCTCACGGTCCGCTCTCCCGAGGTGCTGCGCAACGTGACGACGATCGCCACCGAGCTCACCGGTCTCGAGCGCGTCGGCTTCGAGAACGACCTCCTGTTCGGCACGTCCCCGGTGGTCTATCGTGACTCCAGGCGCGTGGGGGCGCGCGCCTCAGACATGAGGGGAAGTTGATATGGACGCGCTCGCGGCGATCCTGGGCCGTCGCAGCATCCGGCAGTACATCGCTGAGCCGGTGGATGACGCCGCCGTCGAGACGCTCCTGCGCGCGGCCGTCGCCGCGCCGTCGGCGGGAAACCAGCAGCCGTGGCGGTTCGTCGTGACGACCGAGCGGTCCACACTCGACGCCATGGCGGGAACCACGCCGTACGGCTCGATGCTCCGGCACGCGCCGCTCGCCATCACGGTCTGCGCGGACACGCGCGACCTCAAGCACCCCGGCATGTGGCAGCAGGACTGCTCGGCCGCCGTGCAGAACATCCTGCTCGCCGCTCACGCGCTCGGCCTCGGCGCCGTCTGGCTCGGCTACTGGCCGAAGATGGAGCGTGTGACACCGCTCAAGCTCGAGCTCGGCATCCCCGAGGGGGTCGAGCCGCTCGCGGTGCTCGCGATCGGTCATCCCGCGGAGGAGAAGCCGCCGTCGGGGCGGTACGACCCCTCGTTCGTCCACTCGGACCGGTGGTGAGCGTGGGGGATCCGGCGACCGCCGCGACCGGGCACGCGCTCCTCGAAGCGCGCGGTCTGCGCGCGGTGCGTGCCGGCGACGACGGGCCGGTCGCGGTGCTCGACGGGGTGGACTTCGACGCGCGCCGGGGGGAGCTCGTCGAGATCAGCGGACCGTCGGGAGCGGGCAAGACGACGCTGCTCCTCGCCCTTGCACGACTGCTGCCGGGAGTCGAAGGCGAGCTCAGGCTTGCCGGGGCGCCGGCGCAGGAGATCCAGCCACGCCGGTGGCGACTGCGGGTGGCCTTGCTGCCGCAGCGCGCCGTGCTGGTGAGCGGCACGGTGGCCGAGAACCTCGCGCTACCGTGGCGACTCGCGGCCCGCAGCGAACTGAAGGAGCCTCCCTGTGAGTCGCTGCGGGCCGCCCTTGATTCTGTCGGCATGTTCGACGTCGCGCTTGAGCGTGACGCGGCCAGGCTGTCGGTGGGACAGGCGGCGCGGATCGCGCTCCTGCGGGTGCTGCTCACGCGTCCGGAGGTGCTGCTGCTCGACGAACCCGATGCGAGTCTCGACGACGACAGCGCGAGCGCCGTGGCCCGGCTGACCGCCTCGTTCGTCGCTGAGGGCGGTTCGGTGGTCCGCGTGAGCCACGTGCGCGCGGACGCCGCTGCCACACGCAGGCTGCGCCTCGACTCGGGTGGCGTGACGGAGCTCTCGCGTGCCTGAATTCGCGGGCGCGATCCCGATCGGCTGGTGGGAACTCGGTCTCGCCACCGGCTTCGTGCTGCTCGCCGGGGCGCTGTCGCTCGTGACGGGATTGCGCCTCGAGCGGGACCTCGCGATCGCCACGGTGCGCACGTACGCTCAACTCTTCGCGCTCGGCTTCGTGCTCCGCTGGGTGTTCGTCAACCAGACCTGGCCGATCGTGCTGCTGCTCCTCGGTGTCATGGTCGTGGCGGCGGCGCGCGTCGTGATCAAGCGTGCGGGAGACGCGCCGCGAGGGGTCTTCGGGAGCTCGGTCGTGGCGATGACGCTCACCGGCTTCACGGTGACCTTCGCGGTGACAGCGCTCATCGTGCGGTGCCGGTGTGGTACGAGGCGCGCTACGTGCTGCCGATCGCGGGGATGGTGATCGGCAACTCGATGACCGGCATCGCGCTGGCGGTGGAGCGACTGTTCGCCGATCTTGACGCGCGCGCGGGTGAGATGCTCGGCCTTGCCGCGCTCGGCGCAAGCGTCTGGGAGATGGCCCGGCCGTCGATCCGGACCGCGCTCACCGCGGGCATGATCCCCACCATCAACTCGATGGCGGCGGCCGGGATCGTGTTCATCCCGGGCATGATGACCGGCCAGATCCTCGCCGGCGCCGATCCGGTGGAGGCGACGAAGTACCAGATCGTCGTGATGCTCATGATCGCGGCCGCAACGGCGATTGGCGCGATCGCCTCGGTGACCCTCATGTACC
This sequence comes from uncultured Coriobacteriaceae bacterium, assembly GCA_964472485.1. Classification (GTDB taxonomy): domain Bacteria; phylum Actinomycetota; class Coriobacteriia; order Anaerosomatales; family Anaerosomataceae; genus CAYYLR01. Next base: position 1,770 of record CAYYLR010000060.1, on the reverse strand, counting down.
GGCGCCGGTTCACCGACGATGGTGTGTACCTCGAACGTGGATACCGGACGCCGGGCCGGTAGGGCTGAGCGCATGCTTCCGGTTTGACCGCCGGGCTGCGGCGGAATATAGTTCGCGGAATGAACTATTCGGAAGACGAAGTAATCGCCGCCATCCCGGCGCGATCGCACGAGCTGTTCGCCGAGCTCGAGGAGACGTTCCTCGGGCTCCAGCGGCTCATACTCCCGCGCAACGCGCTTGCGGGCGACGGCGAGATCACCCGCCCGCAGTACCTCCTGCTGCACGTGATCGACCGGCAGGGCCCGGCGTCGGTGACCGACCTCGCGGGCGTGCTCGACGTCGGACTACCCGCGACCTCGGGGATGATCGACCGGCTCGAGCGCTCCGGCTTCGTGACGCGCGAACGCGACAGCGCCGACCGCAGGGTCATCCGCGTCGCGCTCACCGCCGCGGGGCGCGTGCGCCTTCGGGAGCTCGAGGCCCGCGTGCGCGCCGAGTTTCGCGCTGCGCTCTCGGTCCTCTCCGACGCTGAGATCGCCACGCTCATCCGTCTGTATCAGAAGCTCGTCGACGGGGCCACAGCCTCGCGCGACGACGTCTGAGCCGTCCGCACCTCGCGACAAGGAGTCCTGGCAGCATGGACCGTGTCACCCGCTTCTCCCTCCGTAACGCCGCGGCGATCGTCATCCTCGTCATCCTCGTCATCGCGGGGGGCGTCTTCTCGGCCACGCGGCTGCCGCGCGAGTCGATGCCGGACGTGTCGATCCCGGTGCTCACGGTGGTCTCGATCTACCCCGGCGCGGGACCGCAGGACATCTACGACGAGGTGACCTCGCCGCTGGAGGATGCGCTCACCGGTGTCGAAGGGATCGATGACGTCTTCGGCACGTCAGGCGATTCGCTCTCGCTCATCGTCGCGCAGTTCGGCTTCTCAGAGGACATGGAGGCGGCCAAGCAGCGGGTCGAGGAGGCCGTCGGCCGCGTGGAGCTGCCCGCGGGCGCGCAGGATCCGCGCGTGAGCCGGGTGAGTTTCGGCTCCTCGCCGATCGTGAAGGTGGCGCTCTCCGGCGGCACCGCCTCGACCGAGGAACTCCATCGGGCGGTCAAGGCCGACATCGTGCCGGCACTCCAGGCGATCCGCGGCGTCGGCGAGGTGCGGCTCGTCTCGCAGTCCGAGAAGACCGTCCGCGTGCGGTTCGACCCGGAGCGGCTCAAGGCTGAAGGACTCACCGTCGACGGCGTCGTCCAGCAGCTCCAGGCGGCGAACCTGTCGTTCCCGACCGGCGCGGTTCAGCTGGGCGAGCGCAGCGCCTCGGTCCGCGTGACCGGACGCATCACCTCGCTCGAGGACCTCGCCGACGTGCGCATCGCCGTGTTCCCCGATCAGGGCGAACTCGCCGGTGAGGCGTTCGAGTCGATCGGCGAGGGCATGGGCACTCTCGGCAGCGCGGTCGGGCAGCTCGGTGGGGCAGTGGGCCAGCTCGGCGGCGCGGTGGGACAGCTGGGGGTCGGCGTCGGGCAGCTCGGCACGAGCCTCGGCACGCAGATCGGCCTCGTGGCGGCCGCGCAGGACGTCCAGGGTCAGATTCTCGACGCGAAGGTGGCTCTCGCCGAGGCGCGCGGCGTACTGCGTGATCCGGATGCCACACCTGAGGAGATCGCGGTCGCGCAGGCCACGAAGGCGCAGCTCGAGGCGGCGATCCCGCAGCTCGAGGGCGCGCTCGCGGCGATCGAGCGGCGGCTCGCCGAGGCGCAGCAGGCGGCCGCCGC
>CAYYLR010000059.1:0-9123 GCA_964472485.1 uncultured Coriobacteriaceae bacterium | reverse complement strand
CGACGTATCGGGGAGTGTGCGGTGCTGGACGTGCTGTTCGAGGCGCTCGGGTACGGGCTCTGCCATCAGCTGCCCGAGCGGTCGCTGTTCGCCGGGGGCTTCCAGCTGCCCGTGTGCGCGCGCGACACCGGGATCTACGCCGGGTTCGCGCTCAGCATGCTCGTCTTGTGGCGTGTGAACAGGCCGCGGCGGCCGACCGAGCTGCCGAGGTGGCCGGTGCTCATCGCCATGGGAGTGTCGATACTCGCGATGGCGTTCGACGGCGTGACCTCGTACGCGGGACTTCGCGAGACCACGAACGACCTGCGACTCGCAACGGGGCTCGCCACGGGCTGGTCGCTTGCGGCGGTGACCGTCCCGATGCTGAACGCGCAGCTCTTCGACCGCAGCGACTCCGTTCGCGTCGTCGACGGGTGGCGCTCTGTGTTCGTCTGGTTCGCGACGGCCGGGGTGTCCTTCTTCGCGCTCCGGTGGGCGCTTCCGTTCACGGGCGTCTTCTACCCGCTGGCCCTGTCGGCGGCGATCGTCGCCGTGTTCATCGCTGTGAACCTCGTGTTCGTCGGCCTCATGCCTCCGTTCGAGCGCGTGGCGCCGCGTCTGATCGACGCGCGGTGGCAGCTGGTGATCGCCTCCGCGATGACGGCGGTCGAACTCGGGGGTGCCGCGGTTCTGCGCGCGCTCGCCGAGCGGTTGTCCTGAGGCCCGGGGCGCTACTCGGAGCGAGCCGCGACGACCGATCCCGTCGCGACCGAGATGACCCACAGGCGGCGCTTCGTCAGCGCGCCGCCTGTGGGGCCCCACGCCTCGACGACGAACCAGGCCGCCTCGCCGTCCATCTCACCCCGTTCGGCGTAGACGGGGACCGCGGCGAGCTCGACCGGGAACTCGGCGGTGAGCACGTCGGCGAGCGCGATCGCCTCGTCGCCCTGCCGACGCAGGCTCGTGAGTGCACGGGTCCGCAGATCGCCCGCCTCGGCGGTCTGTGCGCGCTCCACCGCGCCGAGGTCGACCGACGCCATGAGCGCGTCCAGATCGGCGTCGGCGCGCGACGTTCCTTCGGGTATATAGGTGAGGTCGCCTCCGGGGCCGCACGCGCCGAGCGCGAGCGTCAGCAGTACGGCGAGCGACAGCGTTGTCAGCATCCTGCCCATGGGTACGGCCTCCCTCCAAGCCGATTGTAGCGGAAGGCAGGGCGTCCAGCCGGAGGCACGCGTGCACAGGCTGATCTGCTTCACATCGGACTTGGGGCTCTCCGACACCTGGGTCGGGACGTGCCATGCCGTCATCTACCGGTCGTGCCCGCAGGCCCGTGTCGTCGATCTGGCGCACGATATCCCGCCGTTCGATATCAGGAAGGGCGCATCGGTCGCGGCGGCCGGGGTGTGGCAGATCCCGGACGCAATCCATCTCGTGGTGGTCGACCCGGGTGTCGGCGGCGGTCGGCATGATCTTGTGATCATGACCGGGCGCGGCAGCATCCTCGTCGGGCCGGACAACGGTGTCCTCGCGCCGGCGGCGCGCAGGGCCGGAGGGATCGAGCGCGTGTGCGTCATCGACCAGTCGCACCTCGACTTCCAGCCGCCACTCGCCACGTTCCACGCTCGCGACGTGCTCGCGCCCGCCGCGGCCCTGCTCGCGTGCGGCGTGAGCCTCGATACGATCGGGCATACGATCGATGCGGACGAGATCGTGCCGGGGCCGTTCCCGCCCGCGCACGCGGAGGGTGACGCGATGGCCGCGGAGGTCGTCGACCTCGACCGCTTCGGTTCGGTCCGCATCGGCATCACGGCCGAAGAGGCGAGTGAGCGGGGTCTCGCCGAGGGGCGGCTCCTCGTTCGCGTCGGCCACGCAAGCGTGGAGGCTCCGTTCGGCCGCTCGTTCTCCGACGTCTCCGAGGGGCGGCCTGTTGCGCTCATCGACTCCTCGGGATGGCTCACGCTCGCCGTTCGGCTCGGTAGCGCGGGAGGTGCCTACGGCATCGAACCGGGCATGGTGGCGCGGGTGAGCCGGGTCGAGTGAGCGTGTCAGTGCCGTGGCGTACGCTCCTCGCGACGACAGAGGCGAGCGGAGGCGATCACGGTGAAGGCGCACTATGCGGCGACGGTCTGCGAGGGCGAGCGGGTCGAGACCGTGTTCGCCATGCCGGTCAAGGAGATGCGCTCGGCCCGAACGGGCGAGGCCTACCTCTCGCTCGAATTCGCGGATGCGAGCGGGCGGATCGGCGGCATCATGTTCCGCCCCGGCCGAAACGCCATGAGCGTGCCCGAGGGCTCGGTGGTCCACGTACGGGGCACGGTCACGTCCTACCGTGGCGTGCGCCGGGTGTCCGTGGAGTCGCTCGGTCCCGCGACCGGCTTCGACGTTCGTGACGTGCTTCCCGCCGGCACGCGTGACCCGGACGAGCTGGTCGCCGAGCTCCGTGCGCTGTTCCGCGGCATCCGGGACAGGCGCCTCGCCGCCGTGGTGCGCGGCGTGTACGGCGATCGCACGTTCATGGAGCGCTTCCGCCAGTCGCCGGGGGACCCCGAGGGGCATCACGCGTACATCGGGGGGCTTCTCGAGCACACCGTCACCGTCGCAAGCGCGTGCCGCTCGCTTGCGGCGCTCTACACGCACGCCGATGCCGACCTGCTGCTGACCGGCGCGCTGCTGCACGATGTCGGCACGGTCGACACGCTCGTGCTTGAGCACGGGTTCGGATACACCGACGAGGGGCGGATGCTCGGGCACAGCGTTCTTGGCGAACGTCGGGCCAGGGGTGCCGCGCGGTCATCGAGCGGAGGACTGCCGGAAGGGACGATGCTGCAGTTGTCACATCTCATCCTCAGTCATCACGGCGGTCCGGATTCCGGGGGGGCGGTCGAGCCCTGCACACTGGAGGCGGGGCTGCTCCGCCACGTGGTCGCGCTCGATGCGGCCGCGGGTGCGCACGTCGAGGCGACCGCACCAGCGGCGCGCGCGGGGGAGCGATGGGCGATCGGGCATGGGCGACCGGGACGCGCGCTCCACGTACCCGGGGCCTCGTCGGCCGAGCAGGCCGGAGACGTCGTCACGCTCCGGGCCTGATGGCGTGCGGTTGGGCTACAATCCTCGTGCACGGTCCGCCTCACTCCACCGTCAGGAGCGCATGATGGCCCACCCCAGCGTAGAGATCGGCGTGTTCGGCGGAAGCGGCTTCTACTCGCTCCTCGACAGCGCCGCCGAGGTCGACATCGAGACCCCGTACGGCGCGCCTTCGGCGCCCGTGACGTACGGGGAGATCGGCGGACGCACCGTCGCGTTCCTGCCCCGTCACGGAGCGCGCCATCAGCTGCCGCCCCACATGATCAACTATCGCGCGAACGTATGGGCGATGAAGCAGCTCGGCGTGACGCGCATCATCGGTCCGAACGCATGCGGGTCGCTGCAGGCTCACGTGAAGCCCGGCGACTTCGTTATCTGCGACCAGTTCGTCGACCGCACGTCCGGCCGCACGGACACGTTCTACGACGGGCCGAAGACGACGCACGTGTCATCGGCCGACCCGTACTGTCCCACGATGCGCGCGACAGCCCTGGACAAGGCCCGTGAGCTCGGCATCGAGGTCCACGGCAACGGGACGGTCGTGGTGATACAGGGCCCCCGGTTCTCCACCCGGGCCGAGTCGCAATGGTTCGCCTCGCAGGGGTGGGAGGTCATCAACATGACCCAGTACCCTGAGTGTTACCTCGCCCGAGAGCTCGAGATGTGCTACTGCAACATCTCGCTGATCACCGACTACGACGCGGGGACGGCCGACGCGCCTCCGGTCACCAACGACGAGGTCGTGCGGGTGTTCACCGAGAACAACGAGCGGCTCAAGCGGCTGCTGCATGCGATGATTCCCGCTCTGCCCGAGGAGCGCCCCTGCGTTTGCGCGACCGCGCTCGAAGGCGCCGCGTTCTAGGACCCGGCCGAGGGGGAGCGATGTTCGGATTGCCATCCATTCGAATCGGGCGGGTGTTCGGCATCCCGCTCGAACTGGATGCCAGCTGGTTCTTCGTCTTCTTCCTCGTGGCGGCGACGCTGACCACGAGCTACTTCCCGGCGGCCCTTCCCGATCGCACCCCTTCGACCTACGTCGCGATCGGCTTCACCACCGCGCTGTTGTTCTTCGGCTCGCTGCTGCTCCACGAACTCGCGCACTCCCTGGTCGCGCGGGCGGGGGGCATCCGTATCTCCCGTGTGACCTTGTTCCTGTTCGGCGGTGTGTCGCAGATGGAACAGGAGCCGCGCAGCCCCGGGCACGAACTGCTCGTGGCGCTCGCGGGTCCTGGCACGAGTCTGGCTCTGGCCGGTCTGTTCTGGGGAAGCGGCACGCTCGCTGAGGCCGCGGGTCTGTCAGGACTGATCTGGGCACCGGTCGAGTACCTCGGCGTGATCAACCTGTTCCTCGCGCTGTTCAACCTGTTGCCAGGCTTCCCGCTCGACGGGGGCCGTGTGCTGCGGGCGATCGTGTGGGCGGCGACGAAGGACCTGCTGCGGGCGACGAAGTGGGCGAGCCGGTCGGGGCAGGCGCTCGGCATGACGCTCATCGCTATCGCCGTGCTTGGCGTTCTGCGCGGCTCGTTCGACTTCGTGTGGTTCGCGGTCATGGGTTGGTTCCTCTCCATGCTCGCGGCGGGCGCATACCAGCAGCAACTGCTGCGCACCGAGCTCGCGCGGGTGCCGGTGCGGACGATCATGAGCTCACCCGCGGCGCTCGCACCGGCGGAGGCCACGCTCGCCGAGGTTGCCGACTCGCACTTCCTCGGCGGACGGCATCGGCGCTACCCCGTGGTCGAGGACGGCCGGATCATCGGCATCATCGACCTCGAGAAGACCGGCGAGGTGCCGCGTGCGGAGTGGACGAGAGTCACCGCCGCCGAGGTCGCGGCACGCGACCTGCGCGAGGTGGTTGCGGCCCCTGACACCTCCGTCGACGCGGTCCTGCCGCTGCTCGAGCCGTCCGGTCCGGGCGCGGTTCTGGTCGTCGACGACGGCCGGCTCGCGGGAATCGTCACGCGGGCCGACATCATCCGCCTCATCACCGAGATGGCCGCCCGAAAGTAGTGGCGAGTCACGCGGTTCGAACCCGCGCTTGTATCACTTTGTAACTGTCGAATACAATGAGTACGTCCGCCATCGCGACCATGGAGCGCCGGGTGTCCGAATCCATCCCCCAGGGTGTCATCGAGCGGCTGCCGCACTACCTGAACGCGTTGATCCAGTTGCGTGAGGGTGGCGTGACCACCGTCTCGTCGTCCCGGCTCGGTGAGCTTACCGCGGTCAATCCGGCGCAGATCCGCCGCGATCTGACGCACTTCGGTTCGTTCGGGAAGCGGGGCGTCGGCTACGACATCGCGTCGCTCGTCGAGCGGATCCAGCGGATTCTCGGCGCAGACCACGTTCACGGCCTCGCGCTCGTCGGTGCGGGCAACCTCGGCGCCGCGATCGCTGGGTACAAGGGACTCAGGCAGCACGGATTCCACGTGACCGCGGTCTTCGACAACGATCCCGCCAAGATCGGTCAGCGAATCGGTGAGCTGTCCGTGGAGCCGCTTGACCGGCTCGGTCGTGTCATGAAGAAGCGCGGTATCAGGATCGGGGTCGTCGCGGTTCCCCCGGCGGCGGCGCAGGAGGTTACCGACCGGTTGGTGGATGCCGGTGTCCGCATCATCCTGAACTACACCCCGGTCATCGTGCGGGTTCCCGCCGACGTCCGGCTTCACAACACCGATCCGGTCCACGAGTTGCTGCACACGCTCTACTACCTGTCACGTCGTGAGGGCGTGGCGCGCGTTTAGGCATGGTGGTACTCTGAGGTTCGCTCCGCTCGGCGGCATCGATCATCCGCGGCGCGAGGCGGCCGCGGTCGAGTTCGAGGAGGTCACATGGCGATTTTCGGTCTTCCTGGTGGCGCAGAGTGGTGGATCATCCTGGGCATCATCCTGCTCCTGTTCGGCCCGACCCAGCTACCGAAGCTCGCGAAGATGTTCGGCAAGTCGGCCAAGGCCCTCAAAGAGGGAATGGACGCGGGATTGAAGGAAGCGGATGACGAGCCTGAGACCGCCGCGAAGAAGGACACGTCCGGCGGCGGTGAGTGATCGCGGGCCGGAACGGCTTGTGCTGGAAGGGCGCCGAGAGGCGCCCTTCGTCGTGGAGGGTCCGGTCACCCAAGATCCCCGGGCGACGGTGTCGGGCCGCTTGTGCTGCCCTGGAGGCGCGGCTATACTCTCGTGAGCCCTTCACCGGCCAGCGGACGGTGCCACGTTGTGCCCGTCCGGCAGACCGAGGTACAGGAGTCATGATGCAGAAGGAAGTCGCCCTCACCCCTGAAGGCCAGGCGCGCCTCGAGGAGGAACTCGTCTACCTCGAGACCGTGCGGCGACGGGAGGTCGGAGAGCGTATCCGGGACGCCAAGGACTTTGGCGACATCTCGGAGAACTCCGAGTACGACGACGCCAAGAACGAGCAAGCCTGGCTCGAGAGCCGCATCGCTGAGATCAGCCAGATACTCGCGAACGCCACCATCATCGAGTCGCCGAAGCGCCGCGACAAGGCGTGTCTCGGCTGCCGGGTGCACCTCAAGGAGGTGGCGACCGGGGAGGCCTTCGCCTATCAGCTCGTTGGTTCGGCGGAGGCCGATCCGACGCATGACCGCATCTCAAACGAGTCGCCGATGGGCCAAGCCGTCATGGGCGCCAAGAAGGGCGACATCGTGCGTGTGACCACCCCGCGCGGGTCGGTCATCGAGTACGAGGTCATCTCCATCACCAAGTAGCGGGGGAACATGGCCGACGAGGACGTCACGAACGCAGGTCCGGCCGAGGACCCGATCGCGGTCAGACGCGCGAAGTTGCGGGCGGCTCACGAGGCCGGACTCCAGCCCTACGTTAGCGGATTCGAGCGCACCGGAACCGTCGCCGACGTGCTCGCGCGGCACGCCGGCCTCGAACCCGGGGACGAGACCGATGATGTGGTGGCGCTCGCCGGGAGGCTCGTCGCCCGCCGGGACCAGGGCAAGGTCCTGTTCCTGGTGATCAGAGACGGCGCCGACGAGATCCAGTTGTTCTGTCGCGTGAACGTCATCGGGGAAGCCGGATTCCGCGCGGCCCAGGACCTCGATCTCGGCGACTGGGTGGGGACGACAGGGAACGTGCTTCGAACGCGTCGCGGAGAGCTGTCCGTGTCCCCATCGAGCGTCACACTGCTCTCCAAGTCACTCCGGCCGCTGCCGGAGAAGTACCATGGTCTCACCGACACCGAGACACGCTACCGGCAGCGCTACGTCGATCTGATCGCCAATCCTGAGGTCCGGGGCGTGTTCGAGACGCGGTTCCGCATCATCGCCGCGGTCCGCCGGTTCATGGAAGGTCGCGGATTCCTCGAGGTCGAGACGCCGATGCTCCAGCCGATCCCCGGCGGCGCCACCGCGCGCCCGTTCCGTACACACCACAACGCGCTCGACATGCCGCTGTACCTGCGGATCGCGCCTGAGCTGTACTTGAAGCGGCTCCTGGTCGGAGGCTTCGAGCGTGTGTACGAGATCAACCGCTCGTTCCGCAACGAGGGTATGTCGCCCCGGCACAACCCCGAGTTCACGATGCTCGAAGCGTACCAGGCATACGGCGACATGGAGGCGATGCGGGAACTGACCGAGTCGCTCATCACGGCCGTCACCGGCGAGGTGCTCGGCACGCTCGACCTCGAGTACCAGGGGGTCCCGGTATCGCTCGCATCCCCCTGGCGGCAGGCGACCATGGCCGACCTTGTGAGCGAGGCCGTCGGCGCGGCGGTGAGCGTTCATACTCCGCCCGCCGAGCTACGCTCTCTGTGCGATCGGCACGACGTTCGCGTCGAGCGGGGCTGGGGTCCCGGCAAGCTCCTGAACGAGTTGTTCGAGAAGCTCGTCGAGCACACGCTCGTCGCGCCGACGTTCGTCACGCATTATCCGGCCGAGACGTCGCCGTTGGCGAGGCGCAACGACACGGACCCCGAGCTCACCGACCGGTTCGAGCTGATCATAACCGGGCGCGAGTTCGCCAACGCGTTCTCCGAGCTCGTCGATCCCGTCGACCAGCGCGCGCGGTTCGAGGCGCAGGCGGCGGCGAAGGACGCCGGAGACGACGAGGCGATGTGGGTCGATGAGGACTACCTCCGGGCGCAGGAGTACGGCATGCCGCCTGCCGGCGGCCTCGGCATCGGCATCGACCGGCTTGTCATGTTGCTGACGGACTCCGCGTCGATCCGCGACGTGCTGCTCTTCCCGCACATGCGCCCCGAGGCCTAGCCTCTCCCGCACCGCCGGGACCACTCCGCGGCGCTCCACGAATCTGAGTCTTGAGCACTCATATCCCGTGGCACCCCGCTTGCTCGTTGCCCAGCGCATCTCGTGCCGTGTCATCAGGCGGGGTAGAATAAGGGTGCGTATCCGAGTGCGCCCGCCGAGGCGCTGCCGATAGGAGTGACCCGCGATGTTCGAGCGATTCACCGAGAAGGCACGACGCGTGGTCGTATACGCGCAAGAAGAAGCGCGCATGCTCAACCAGAACTACATCGGCACCGAGCATCTGCTGCTGGGACTCATCCGGGAGCAGGACGGCATCGCGGCCAAGGCGCTCGAGTCGCTCGACATCTCACTCGAAGACGTGCACCAGCAGGTCGACGAGCTGATCGGTCGTGGCACCTACGTGCCCACTGGCCACATCCCGTTCACGCCGCGCGCGAAGAAGGTGCTCGAGCTCTCTCTCCGTGAGGCGCTGCAGCTCGGTCACAACTACATCTGGACCGAGCACATGCTGCTCGGCCTCATCCGGGAGGGCGAGGGCGTCGCCGCCCAGGTGTTGCTCAACCTGGGCGCGGACCTCGAGAAGGTGCGCTCGGCGGTGATCCAGCTGCTGTCCGGTCACTACGGCAAGCAGGCGGATCAGGGCGAGGAGCGCCGCACCGCGGCTCGCGGCGGCGAGACCTCGCTGCTCGACGAGTTCGGCCGCAACCTGACTCGCGCGGCCGATGAGGGCAAGCTCGATCCAGTCGTCGGCCGTGAGCAGGAGATCGAGCGGGTCATGCAGATCCTCTCGCGGCGCACCAAGAATAACCCGGTGCTCATCGGCGAGCCGGGCG
>CAYYLR010000058.1:8171-9339 GCA_964472485.1 uncultured Coriobacteriaceae bacterium | reverse complement strand
CCTGAAGTTCTGGGAGCGGGGGCTCGTCGAGCGGAAGAGCTCGCCGGTGAACTGGTGTCCGAGCTGCGCGACGGTCCTCGCCAACGAGCAGGTCATCGGTGACGGCGTATGTTGGCGCTGCACGTCCGTGGTCACGAAACGCGAGCTCGAGCAGTGGTATTTCAAGATCACCGAGTACGCGCAGGAGCTGCTTGACGACCTCGGCGCGCTTCCCGGCTGGCCCGACCGCGTCAAGACCATGCAGGCGAACTGGATCGGCCGCTCGGAGGGCACCGAGGTGGACTTCGCGCTCTGCGACGCGGACGGAGAACCCGGGGACACCACGATCACCGTCTTCACCACGCGGCCGGACACGCTGTTCGGCTGCACGTTCTTCCTGCTCGCGCCCGAGCATCCGCTCGTCGCCGAGCTGACCGCCGGCGGCGTGTACGAGGACGCCGTGCGGGCGGTGGTCACCACCGCGGCGCGAGAGACCGCGGTCGAGCGGGCGAGCGGGGAAGCCGAGAAGCTCGGAGCGTTCACGGGACGCTTCGTGGTCAACCCCGTCAATGGCGAGAAGGTCCCGGTGTGGGTGAGCAACTACGTGCTCATGGAGTACGGCACCGGCGCGGTCATGGCGGTTCCGAGCGGCGACGAGCGCGACTTCGAGTTCGCGCGTCAGTACGGCCTACCGGTCCCGCCCGTCGTCGTTGCCGATGACGACCCGCTCCTCGCGGTCCTCGGCGCCGCTCAAGATCGCGTCATGGCCGACGCCCCGTGGGATGAGTCCTACGACGGTCCGGGGGTCATGGTCCAGTCGGGCCGGTTCACCGGCATGCGCGGGGGCAAGGCCAGCGAGGGCATGCGCGCGGTGACAGAGTGGCTCGCCGAGCGGGGTCAAGGTCGGTTCGCGGTCAATTTCCGGCTTCGCGACTGGCTGATCAGCCGTCAGCGCTACTGGGGCAACCCGATCCCGGCGATCCACTGCCCAGCGTGCGGGCTCGTTCCCGTTCCCGAGGAGCGGCTTCCGGTCGTCTTGCCGATGGAGGTCGACATCACGAAGGGCGAGACGCTCGCCGATCGCCCCGAGTTCTACGAGACCACGTGCCCGGCATGCGATGGCCCGGCGCGAAGGGAGACCGACACGATGGACACGTTCACGTGCTCATCGTGGTACTACCTCCGCTAC
>CAYYLR010000058.1:0-8161 GCA_964472485.1 uncultured Coriobacteriaceae bacterium | reverse complement strand
TGCGACGCGCGCAACGACGACGCGATCTGGAACCGTGCCAAAGCCGACCACTGGATGCCGGTGGATCAGTACATCGGGGGCATCGAGCACGCGATCCTGCACCTGCTGTACTCGCGCTTCTTCACCAAGGTCTTCCGCGATATGGGTCTCACCGACGCGTCGGAGCCGTTCACCAACCTCATGACGCAAGGCATGGTGAAGAAGGACGGCGAGACGATGTCCAAGTCTCGCGGCAACGTGGTCGCCCCGGAGGACATGGTGGCCCGATACGGCGCGGACGCGCTTCGCGCCTTCATCCTCTTCATGGCGCCACCCGAGAAGGATCTCGACTGGAACCAGGACGGACTCGAGGGGATGTACCGGTTCCTCGGGCGCCTCTGGCGTGCGGTATCCGACGCGGCCGAGGGGGCTGAGACCGGTTCCACCGAGCTCGACCGCGAGGCCGCGGAGGCCCTGACCCGAGAGCGTCACCGCGTGGTGGGCAAGGTGACCGGGGACATCGAGCGGTTCGGGCTCAACACCGCGCTGTCGGCGATCATGGAGTTGCTGAACGCGGCCGGCGAGTACCGTCGCGCGGTGCTGCCTGAGGCCCGCGATCGCGCGCTTGAGCGTGAGGTCGCCGAGGTGCTAACGCTGCTCATCTCACCGTTCGCCCCGCACATGGCCGAGGAGCTCTGGCGCGAGGTGCTCGGCAATCCGCGGTCCGTGCATCGCGAGTCCTGGCCGGCCTGGGATCCGGCGCGCGCCGCGGCTGATGAGATCGAGATCGCGGTGCAGGTCAACGGCAAGGTCCGCGATCGCATCGTCGTCGGCGCCGATGCCGACGAGGACGCCGTGCGCGAAGCCGCGCTCGCCTCACCGCGCGTCACCGAGCACATGGCCGGCCTGACCATCCGGAAGATCGTCGTGGTGCCCGGGAAGCTCGTGAGCGTCGTCGCGTCCTGACGAGCCCCGGGCTGCGGCGTGCGCTCGTTTGGCTCCTGCTGAGTTCGCAGTTGGCGGCCGTTAGGCTGTCTCCTGCATGATCGCTACAGATGCGGCGCCCCCTCCGCGAAGGCGAGGAGGGGGCGTCATGTCGGTCCTGGAATCCCCACAGATCCGTGCGCTGTTGTCTCGCGCCGGACTCGCCGAGCTTCCGCCGCGGGTGCTCGCCGGCGCGCTCTGCGTGGCGCTGCTCGTGTGCGGCGCCGGTGTCTGGCGGTTCTGGCCCCGCTCGCCGGTCCCCGAGGTGGCGTTCGATCAGGATGCCGCGTCGCCCGCTGAAGCGGGCCTCAGCGCCTCGAGCGGCGAGGATTCCTCGCCGCTGCCTGAGGAGGTCGTGGTGCACGTGACGGGGGCGGTCATGCGCCCGGGCGTCTACCGGCTCGCACCCGGGAGCAGGGCGATCGACGCCGTCGAGGCGGCCGGGGGCGTCATCGGCGACGCGGCGCCCCAGCTGATCAACATGGCCCGCATCCTGCTCGATGGCGAGCAGATCGTCATCCCGACCCGCGAGGAAGTCGAGCGGGAAGGCGCGCAGACGGGACCGTTGAGCGGTGGCGCGCCGGAGCCAGGTCCCGGGGGGCTCGTCAATCTGAATCGTGCGACTGCCGCGGAGCTGGAGGCGTTGCCGGGAGTCGGACCGGCAACCGCGGCCAAGATCGTGACGGACCGTGAATCGAACGGACCCTTCGCCGCTCCTGAGGACCTCATGCGTGTGCCTGGGATCGGACCGAAGAAGTTCGAGGCGCTGAAAGACCTGGTCGTCACGCGGTGACCGAGGCCCCGACGCGGCCGCCGATCCCGCCGGTCCTGTGGTTCGCGCTCGCGATGTGGGCGGGGTGCGTCGCTGGCGAGCAGGCAGCGTGGAGCGCGGGCGAGGGCGCGCCGGCGCTTCTGTCGGGCGTGCTGCCCCTGGCCGCCGTCACGATCGCGGCCGGCGCCTTCGTCGCGCGGACCCGGAACGCCAGAGCCGCGCTGCCCGGCTGGATGGTGGCAGGGGCGATCGTGATCGCGGGCGTCGCGGCCGGCGCCGTTGTATCGGGCGCGTACGGTGCGGCCTGGTGGCGCTTGGCAGTCGACGCGGGCGACGCGGGCGCCCGGCAGTGGACGGGCGTGGTCGAAGCGGACCCGCTTCCGGGGACGTTCGGCACACGCGTCCGCGTACGGATCACCGGCGGTCCTGTCGACGGGGCGCGCGTGCTGGTCAGGTGGCCCGCCGAAGCGCCGGTCCCCGAACTGGGACGCACCGTGTGCTTCTCGGCGATTCTCAAGCGACTGCCCGAGGACGAGCCCTGGGCGCGCCGTGTCGCACGCGGCGGAGCGGTCGCCACGGCGAACGCATGGCGTGCCGAATGCGGCGGATGGCGGGGCGGGATCCAGGGCCGCCTCCTGCAGTGGCGCGCCGCCCGGCTCGCTTCGATGCGGGACATCCCGGGCACCGGCGGCGATCTGGTCGAGGGGGTCGTGCTCGGCGATCGACGCAGGTTGATGGGCACCGCCGCGGAGAGCGACTTCCAGGTGCTCGGCCTTACGCACCTGGTTGCCGTATCGGGTTCGCATCTGGCGCTCGCGTGCGCGGCCGTCGCCGCCTTTGGGCGGCTGCTGCGATTCGGGCGTCGACCACTGGTCATCGCGACCGTGAGCGCAGGCGCCGCGTACGCCGTCGTGACGGGCCTGCCGTATTCGGCGCTGCGGTCGCTCCTGATGCTGGTCGCGGCGGGGGCAGCGACGCTGTCCGGGCGGCGGGGAGACGGGCCGGCCGCGCTCGCAGTGGCGGTGATCGGCGTCCTGACGATCGAGCCGTGGTCGGTGTTCGACATCGGCTTCCAGCTTTCCGCCCTCGCGGTCGGCGGCCTCCTGCTCTTCGGCGATCTCGTGGTGGCGTGGGGAGGCGCCGGCCTTACCGGCGTCGCCCGGCTGGGGGGAGGCACGCTCGCGCTGACCTACCTTGCGCAGCTCATCACGACGCCCGTGGTCGCCGCCACCTTCGGCATGCTGTCGCTCGCCGCGCCGCTCGCTAACGCGATCGCCGCACCGCTGATGACCGCCGCGCTCTGGGCAGGGTTGACCGGCGCGGTGACCGGCGCGGTCGTTCCTGCGGTAGGACGGCTGTTCACTGATGGGGCGGCGGCGGTCCTCGCGGTCACCGCTGAGATCGCCGCTGTTATGGCGCGCGCCCCTGGCGCCTCCGTACCCGTGAGCGCCGGCTTCTGGACGATGGTGGCCCCGTACGCCGTCTGCGTCCTGCTGTGGGTCGCCTGGCCGCTGCCGACGACCGTCAGGGCCGCCCGCGGGGTCTCGATCGCGGTTGTGATGATGACGGTAGCGCTGGCGATCGGTCCCGCGCCACCACACGGTGCCTCCGTGGTCGTGCTCGACGTCGGACAGGGAGACGCGATCCTGGTCCGTGATGGCGGACGCACGATGCTCGTCGATACCGGACCTGACCCAACGACCCTGCGCCGTGCGCTTGCGCGTCACGGGGTCAGACGCGTCGATGTCCTGGTCCTCACGCACGCGCACGACGATCACACCGGCGGGGTCACGGGCCTCGAGGGGGTATGCGAGGTCGGATGGGTAGGGGTCCCGCTGATAGCGGATGCGACCGATCCGGCTGACGTATGGCGCCGACACGGCAGTCGAGCCGGCACGCGGAAAGACCGGCCGCCACGGGAACTCGAGGCGGGCGATTCCTGGAAACTCGGCAGGACGACGGTCATCGTGCTGTGGCCGCCATCGGGCGGCGTCGAGGGTATGGAAACCAATGACACGAGCGTGGTCCTTCAGGTCACGCGCGGCGAGTTCGACTGCGTGCTGACCGGCGACGCGGAGGAGGCCGTGTGGAGCGCGCTCGAGGCGTCCAGCGCCCTGGTGGATATCGAGACGCTGAAGGTCCCGCACCATGGGAGCCGGAACGGGCTCACGGCTTCCGCGCTCGATCGATGGCGTCCGGAACTCGCGCTGATCAGCGTCGGCACGGGGAACAGCTTCGGCCATCCCGCGTCGTCGACGATGGCGCTGCTGGGCGAAGCGGGCAGCGGGGTCTGGCGGACGGACCGGCATGGCGATCTTGTCGTCGAGATCGGCGTCGCGGGTGCACGCGTGCGGTCACAGCGATGAGCGGCGGTGATGGCGGTGATGGCAACGCGTCGCTGTGGGAGAATGCTCAGGGACCGGCCGCCGAGCCGGGATGTCGCCGCCGGTGCCGGGATGACGGGAGCCAGCCTTTGGTCGTCAAGCGGATCGAGGAACTCAAGCCGGTCTACCTCATCTTCGGTGAGGAGGATCTGCTTCTCGAGCGCGCTCTGGAGCGCCTGAAGGCGCGTGTCGCCGAGGTCGCCGACCTGGGCCTGAACTACGAAGCGTTCGACGGCGAGACGGCCGATCCGGACGCGATCATCGCCGCCGCCAACACCATCCCGTTCGGATCCGAGCGCAGGTTCGTGGTCGTGAAGTCGGTCGACCGCATGCCGGCGGCCGCGCAGGGCGTGCTGGCGGAGTACGCGCGCGATCCGGCGCCGACCGCGTGTCTCGTCCTCGTCGCGCGCAAGCTGCGCAAGGACTCGAGGCTGTACAAGGCGGTCGACGCGCTCGGCGGGGCCTACGAGTATGGCGCTCCACGAAGGAGCGGCTACGCGGGTTGGGTCCGGGAGCAGATGGAGGCGCGCGGGCGGCGCATGACCGCGGACGCCGCCGAGACCCTCGTGCGCGCGGCCGGCCGTGACCTGCGCCGTCTCGACGGGGAGATCGAGAAGGTCATCGCCTATGCGGGCGACCGCACGGAGATCACACGTTCGGACGTCGAGCAGGTGGTCGCGCCGGTGGCGCCCGCGTCCGTCTTCGACTTCATCAACGCGCTCGGAGCGCGGGAGTGCGGACCGGCGCTTGAGGTGCTCGACGACATGCTCGAGGGCGGCCAGGAGCTGCTGGGCGTCCATACGATGACGATACGGCACCTCCGGACGCTCGTCAGCGTGCGTGCCCTGATGGACCGGGGCGCCGGCATGGGCGTGCTCATGCGCGAGGTCGGCATGGCTGACTGGCAGGCGCGGATCGCAGTCGAGCAGGCGCGGCGGTTCACGGCCGCCGAACTGTCCCGCGCCGTGCGCTCGGCGGCGACGCTCGAGGCGGAGATGAAGTCAGGGGGCGGCGAAGCGCGCTACTTGTTCGAGGTGTGGGCGATCGGTGTCTGTGCGGGCGAGCGGACGTGAACGCGGGGCGCGCACAGCGAACGAGGAGCCGGTGACCGGCTCCTCGTATTCGACTCCTCCGCGCTCGCAGGGCTATGCGCCCGGTGCCGCCCGTACAGGCTAGTCGCTCATCCCGTTGACCAGACCCATGATGCCCGATTTGCGGTTCGCGGCCTGGTTCCGGTGGATGACGCCCTTGCTCGAGGCCTTGTCCAGCAGACGCGACGCGGACCGCGCCGCCTCCAGTGCCACGCCCTTGTCGCCAGCGGCGACGGCTGTCTCGACCTTCTTGATCGCGGTCTTAAGACCCGACTTGACGGCCTTGTTCCGCTGACGCGCCTTCTCGTTGGTGAGGATGCGCTTCTTCTGGCTCTTGATGTTGGCCACGTTCTTCGTCCTTCCGAATGCTTCCATGCCCGTCGCAGTGGGGTGCTGACGAACCGGCAAAGGATAGCATAGCCGGGTGCGCACCGCCACACGTCAGCGAGAGATCGAGCGCGCTGGTCGGAGTACCCGGCGACGAGGCGGGATCGCGGGGCGCGAGCATGGCCCGGGCGGCGTCAGTTCAATCCCTTCAGGAGCAGTTCCCAGCCCTTGCCGGGCGTGAAGTAGTCGGGGTTGTCGCCGTTCCAGTAGGTGGCGTCTCCGTGGCAGTCGAGACACATGGAGTCGCTGTTCTCGGCGGGCGCGTCGAAGACCGAGTAGGTCGTGTCATGCACCGGACGCCACGCGGCGTCGATGATCTCGGAGGCCGTGAAGGCGTCGGGGAGGTACGCGCCGGGCGGAAGGCCGAGGTACGACTCGACAGCGGCAAGTGACATCCGGTACTCACCGGGGGCCACATGCGTGCCATCGAAATCGACGCCGAACATCTCGTCCTTCAGGAGGTTGACCGCGAGCGTCCGGTGCGGCCAGCTGAAACCACCGTCGACGCACCGCACGCCGATGCCGGCGACCGTCACGTCGGCGATCGCCGAGCGCTTCACATACGGCTGCGCCCAGTAGACGGTCGTGTACTCATCGTGGTCGCTGTGGGGATCGTACGGCGTGAGCAGACGGTCGTACGCGCTCATCACGTCGCCGTCCGCGGCCATCCCGTGACACTGTCGACACGACGATCCGCCGATGTGGCACTTGCGGCAGTGGTTCCCGTAGTTGTTGAGCGCGCCATCGGGGTTGTCAGCCGTGCCGCCCGGCCAGAGGTACATCTGGTCGTCACGAAGCCGGGGGTTGGAGTCGTGGTGGTAGATGTCGAGGTAGGTGCCCGTGGCGGTGTCGGACCTGAGCGGCACCCACGCGTATGCGACGTGGGTTGAGGCGCCGACGGCTCCGTCATGACAATCCATGCAGAACTCACTCATCGTCAGGAATCGGAGTTCGTCATCCGAGCCATCGCCGTCATCCGGGTCGCCATCGAGCGCCGCGTTGTGGAAGCCGAGGCCAAGGGGGGAGTCCCAGTCGATCGGCCACTTGTTGGTTCCCTCGTCAGCGCCACGCCCCGGATGCTCTCCGACCTCCGTGTCGTCGCGCATCTCGGGATCCGGATTCTTGAGCAGCAGGAACCGGCCGGTGGGCCAGACCGGCTCGGGGTGGACCTCGCCGTTCTCGATGACGACGAGGTTGCCCTGGAAGGTCTCCTCGGCGTAGAACGTGCCGAGACCGCCGTTGTAGGTGAGCAGGTCCGTCTGTCCGGACGGGTCCTCGAACACCAGACCGTCGACGTCGTAGATCCGCCTGACGAGAAGTTCCCGAGACGCGCCCGAACGAGTGACGACGCCCATGACGCGACCCGGGTTGTGGAACGTGGTGAGCACGCGGGCGCTGTTTCCGTGCGGGGTATGGCAGTCGAAGCACGCGAATCCGCCGGGGGCGCGGTACGCCGGGTAGACGTCAGCGGCGCTCAGCCCGGTGAATCCCGCCGTGTGACCGGTACCGACACCCATGGTCACCGTGGCGATGACGCTCGAGGCGCCGTATTCGTTATCGAGCTGGATGTTGGTGTTGGAGCCTCCGCCGCCGGTGTGGCAGTAGTCACAGACCGTCTCGCGGCTGCTCGCGCGGGTCAGCATGTAGGAGCCCTTGGCGTAGTGCGTCGAGTGGCAATCGGCGCACTTGTTCGTGGTCGTCGTGTACCCGCCGTGGGGGCCGGAGGGGTTCGCGAGCTGGGCGGACGTCTGTGGTTCACGCACGTACAGCCCGGCGTTCCCCCGCGTGGAGGACGATGCGCCCTCGGTGAAGTTGTAGCCGCCGTCGTTGTAGCCCTCGGCGAACGCGGGCGCCCCGGCGAGCGCGATGAGGATCAGCGCGATAAGCACCGCCCCGCCGGTGATCGTCCGGCGGGATGGCCGACGTGAGCGTGCCGCCATACGCACGAAGTCCCCCGATCCTCAGTGGCCACGCATCGAGCACCACGCGACACACCCTGATGTGTATTGTATCCGAGGATGCCCGCTTGGCAACAGGGTAATTCAGTAGAGTTCAGGTGCGTTCAGGGTAGATGCGGTGTCGCACCAGCCTGGTCCGGCGCCAGTGGCCGGTCTCCACACAGCACCGCTGCGACTCCTGTCCGGCCTGCCGTCACCCTGCTAGACTTACGCTTCTGATGACCGACCCGACGCTCATACGCAACTTCTCGATCATCGCGCACATCGATCACGGGAAGTCGACGCTTGCTGACCGTGTGTTGCAGCTGACGCACACGGTCGCCGAGCGCGACATGGTCGACCAGGTGCTCGACTCCATGGACATCGAGCGCGAGCGCGGCATCACGATCAAGGCGCAGGCCGTTCGGGTCATGTACGACGCCGCTGACGGGAGTACGTACCAGCTCAACCTCATCGACACCCCGGGGCATGTCGACTTCACGTACGAGGTCTCCCGGTCGCTTGCCGCCTGTGAGGGCGTGCTCCTCGTCGTCGATGCCGCTCAGGGGGTCGAGGCCCAGACCGTCGCAAACGCGCTCATAGCCATGAACGCCAACCTCGAGATCA
>CAYYLR010000057.1:0-9351 GCA_964472485.1 uncultured Coriobacteriaceae bacterium | reverse complement strand
TACACCGTCGCCACAGGCGGCTCGCCGTTCAGGCTCTCCGGGCACCGCGGCCAGTGGGTGGTCGTCTACTTCTACCCGCGCGCCAACACCCCGGGTTGAACCCACGAGGCCAAGGACTTCCAGGCGCACGCCGCCGAACTGGAGTCCTTGAACGCCCTGGTCGTGGGCGTCTCCGCCGACAAGCCCGAGGTGCAGCAGCGCTTCATCGACAAGTTCGAGCTGACGTTCCCGATGCTCGCGGACACGGGCAAGGTGATCATCGACGCCTACGGCGCGCGCGAGGTGCTCGGCGTGAGCGCGAAGCGCCGGACCTACCTCATCGCGCCCGACGGCACGATCGCCCGCGTATGGCTCAAGGTGAAGGTCGAGGGGCACGCCGACGACGTCGTCGCCACGATCCGCGAGTTCGCCGCGTCCGGATGACGGCCTAGCCGGCGAGCGCGGCGGTGATGCCGGTCACGAGCCGCTCGACATCCTCTTCGGTGGTGTCCCAGCTCGTCACCCAGCGGACCTCGCCCGCACGCTCGTCCCAGGTGTAGAAGTCGTACGCCTCCGCGAGCGGAGCGATCACCGCATGCGGAAGGCGCGCGAAGACCTCGTTGGCGTCCACCGATTGCGTGATCGTGACACCGGGGATGCCACGGACGCGCTCGGCGAGTCTCGCCGCCATCCGGTTCGCGTGCTCGGCGTTGCGGCGCCACAGGCCGTCCTCGAGCAGGGCGATGTACTGCGCCGCGATGAACCGCGTCTTCGACGCGAGTTGAGCGCTCTGCTTGCGGATGTAGCGGAAGTCAGCGGCTGTCTCCGGGTTCAGGAACACCACTGATTCGGCCAGTAGCGCGCCATTCTTCGTGGCCCCGAAGCTCACGGCGTCCGCGCCCGCGCACGCCTCGCCAAGCGTGCAGCCGATCGAGGCGGCGGCGTTGGCGAGCCGCGCTCCATCGACGTGCACACGCAGCCCGTGCGTGCGAGCGGTCTCGACGATCGCGGCGAGCTCGGCAGGCCGGTAGACGGTGCCGTACTCGGTTGACTGCGTGATCGAGACGACCCGCGGCTGCGAGTGGTGCTCGAAACCGACCCCGGAGATCGCGCCCTCGATCAGCTCGGGTGTGAGCTTCCCGTCGGGCGTCATGACCGGCTCGAGCTTGCCGCCCGTGAATCGCTCGGGCGCGCCGCACTCGTCGCAGTTGATGTGCGCGGTCGACGCGCAGATGACCGACTCGAACGGACGCATCAGCGCCTGGAGCGCGGTCACGTTCGCGCCGGTCCCGTTGAACACGAAGAACGGCGCGGCGCGTTCCCCGAAATGCTCGCGCATGAGCGCCACCGCGCGCTCCGTATGCCGGTCGTAACCGTACGCGTGGACGTGCCCGTCGTTGACGTTCGCGATCGAGGCGATCACCGCGGGGTGCGCGCCGGACGCGTTGTCGCTCGCGAAACCCCGGTGCGCCACACTCATCGCCCGCCCTCCTCCGCCCTGCGCATCCGGCGCCAGCCGAGGTTTGCGACCGCCAGACCGCCAAGCCCCGCCGCGAGCTTCCACAGCGACCCTACACCGACCGGCTCATCGGTGCGCGGCCCACCGGAGGCGAGCACCGCGATCTCAGTCGCGTGCACGTCGAGATCGCCGCCGTGCTCGTCGCACGCCTCGTTGAACGTCCCGACGACGCGCACGGTATCCCCCGTGTGCGACCACGTGCCGAATGTGCCGACGGCCTCGGCTGTCTCCCTGGGCGCCCAGACGCCGATCGCCGTGCCACCTGAGAGGACGTTCAGCCACACATGCCCGTCGCCCCCGCGCAGCCGGTCTCCGATCACCTCGCCTTCGAGCACCACGGCTTCACCGTCAAGTCCCGTGCGCATCGAGATGAGCTCCGTGCCTGTGACGGGCGTCGGCGTCCCGCCCGCGCCGACGGCGGGCGTCGCGGACGCGGTGAGAGCCGCGAGCATCGCCCCTATGATCAACGCGCGCCTCATCTGGTCAGCGCCTTCGGGTTGCGCAACGAGATGATGACCGTCGCCGCGAGCGTGAGCAGCGCGATGAACTCGAGGCGTCCCGCCCACATCTGGACGATGTAGGTGATCTTCAAGCCGGTCGGCATCCCCGGGCTGGTGATCCCGGTGGAGAGCCCGACGTTGGCTGTCGCCGAGATCGATTCGAAGAGCGCCTCGCCGGCCGGGTAGCCGTACATGGCGCCGATGACGCCGCCGGTGACGTAGGTGACGGCGTACAGCATGAAGATCATGAGCGCGTTCGCGAGCACATCGGCGTTCAGCGGCGTATCGACGAGATGGTGGAAGCGCGCGCGGATCACCGCGCTCTGCGGTGCCATGGACTGACGGACCTTGAGCATCATTCCCTTCGCGATGACCCCGATTCTCAATGCCTTGATGCCGCCCGCCGTCGACGAGGCCATTCCGCCGAACGCCATCGCGAGGACGATCGCGGCCGCGCCCAGGCTACCGAAACCCTCCGCCCACTGCGTCGGATAGAGCGTCTGGTGGCCGGTGCCGGTGTTGGCGGACATGACGTGATAGACGCCTTTGCGGATCACCTCCGCGGAGCCGGAGAAGAGCTCGGTCGCGCCGAGGCCGAGTCCGGTGACGAGCGACAGGAACCCGATATTGAGCGCGAGCGCACGGGCCTCGATGTTCTTGAAGATCTCGACGCGATCGCCGCGCCACAGGTCCGCATGCAGGTTGAAGTTGAGCGTCCCGGCGATCATCAGCATCACCGTGACCGCCTCGAAGACCGGACTGTGATAGTAGAGCGCACCTTGTGACTGCGGGGCGAAGCCCCCGGTGTCATAGCACGCGATCGTCGCCCAGAAGGCGTGGAGCGCGCTCCTGCCGACATCCATGCCGTGCAGCAGGTTCGCGACGGTCAGCACGACGGTGCCGAGGATGATGTAGACGCTCGTCACGAACCAGATGAAGCGGGCGGTCTGAACGACGTTCGGCAGGATGCGCTCGTCGCGGCCCTCGGCCATGTAGAGCGACACCGCGCCCCCCCCGCGCATGCCGAGGGTGAGCGAGATCGCAGCGACGATGATGCCCTGGCCGCCGATGAGATGCGTGAGATGGCGCCACATGTTGTGCGAGTAGGCCATGTGGTCGAGGTCCTGCGCGAGGCTGAGACCCGAGGTGGTGAAACCCGACATCGACTCGAAGAACGCGTCGAGCGGACTGCCGTAGTGTCCCGAGAGGAACAGCGGGACGGCGCCAGCGGCGGCGGCGGCGAACCACGCGAGGGCGCTGACGACCATCGCGTCACGCCGTGTGAGCAGAGCCCCGCGCGGCGCCGCTTGGGCGAGCAGCATGCCGACCGCGGCCGTGAGTCCGATGGCCATGACGAAGTCGAGCGCCGGTCCCCACTCACCGGCAGCGAGCGCCGTGAGGAGCGGGAGCACCATCGCGACCGCGAGCGCCGCGATGAGCAGTCCGGTGTAGTGGGCGATCGCGGCGAGACCGCGCTTCTCAAGGGTGACCCACACGGGCGTGCCTCAGGCAACCCACGACGCGACGAGGGCAAGCAGCGCACAGAACGCCACGAAGGACACGAACACACCGATCTCGGCACACAGACCAAGCAGCCAGTGCCGGTACGGGCTGTGGAAGCGGCGCTCCATCACGACCTCCTCGCGGGCGCATGGCCGACCACGCGGCCGTGGCCATTGTGACACACGCCCGGCACATCAGGGGCCGAGCGTTGCCTCACGCTTGACTACGGCGCGCGCACATCCGCGATCCGGTAGCCGACCTCGGTCGGCACGACCCAGTACTCCCACGACTGCGGGGCGCCGTACCACACCTCCGAGGTGGTCACCCAGAAGGTCGCGTCGGACTGCTCGGTGACGCCGGCGATCTCGTACGACGCCAGTCCGCCGGCCGAGACCTGGGCGCTCGCGGGGTCGTTGGCGAACGGCTCGACCGTGAACCCTTGGGCGTCGCCGCCACGATCCTCGAAGACGGCTTGCAGGTACGATTCGACCACCCAGGCCGCCTCGTCGGCCGCAGCGACGTCCCCGCCGGTGTCAAGGGAGTCGACCGCCGTGACCGACCACGTACCGTCGGAGTTGCGCTCGACGGTGACGGACGCCGTGTACTCGCTCTCCGGGGGCCCAACCCAGAACACGACGGTGGTGTCGGATTCCTCGTAGCGGGTGTAGATCCAACCCGCGGCGTCCTCGGCGGCGAGCGATGCCTCGACCGCCTCCTCGGGCGTGGCGAAGGAACCCTCGCCCGCCGGCCCCTCGGCCAGGCCGGGCCCGCTGATGGAGCCGCCGGTGGTGATCAGACCCTCGCTCGCGAGCCACCTGAACGCGAACACGCCTCCGATGCCACACGCCACGAGCATCAGCAGAATGGCGACGACGACGGCGATGATGCATCCAGCCTTCGACTTCTTCGCGGGTGCCACGGGCTGCTGGTACCCCGGCTGCTGCGCGTAGGCGCTCGGGTCGTAGGCGGGCTGCGCCGGCTGCTGCGCGTAGGCGCTCGGGTCGTAGGCGGGCTGCGCCGGCTGCGCGACGACAGGGGCCGGAGGCACGACTGGCGGCGGCGCCTGGATCTGCGGAGCCGCAGCGTCGTCCGGCTGCTGCTGCACGACGCTCCCGCATGACCCGCAGAACGCCGCATCCGGACGCAGTTCGCCCTGGCAGTTGGCGCATCGCATGAGCGGCGTCCCCCTCGGGTCGACGGTATGGTCCCCCTCGACTGTATGGGCAGGGCAACAGCGTGTAAAGTGCCCGCTGCCCGCTCTCAGGCGACCGAGAGCTCCAGCCGGCCCTGATCCGACGCTCCCGTGGCGCTCTCCCTGCGGAGCGCGACAATCGCGACGTCATCGGCCATGCGCCCGTCGGCGAAACCGAAGGCCGAGAGGAACAGGGTCTCTGGCAGCGTGGTCACCGGCTCATCGGCGGCCTCGCCGATCATCGCCATGAGACGCTCGACGCCGAAGCACTCACCGGAGCGCGAGCGGGCCTCGATCAGTCCGTCGGTGAACATCACGAGGGTGTCGCCGACCTCGAGCACGGCCTCGTGGTTGTCGTAGCGCATCGCGCGCTCTGCTCCCAGCACGCCGCCGTCGGCGGGTATCTGGGTCGGCACCCCGTCGCGAAGAAGGATCGGGGCGGGGTGGCCGGCCACGCTGTAGGCCATGTGTCCGCTCGCCCCGTCGATGACGCCGAAGAACGCCGAGACGAACTCGTTCGGCGCGCCACCGTGGAGCACAAGGTCGTTCGCGTGGCGCATGACGTCCCGGGGCGAAGGCTCGCGGAGGGCCTGGGCGCGCATGGCGCTGCGGACGAGCGATGTCAGCCCCGCCGCCTCGATGCCGTGGCCGGCGACGTCGCCGATGAGAACCCCGAGGTAGCCCGACGGCAGCGGCACGACGTCGTAGAAGTCACCGCCGACGGTTCCCCCGCCCGACGCGGCGTGGTAGAGATGCCCCATCTGGAATCCGGGGATCGACTGCGGGGTGCCGAAGAACGCGCCGCGAAGCGTACGGTTGAGGCGGCGCTCGGCGGCATACTGCCGTGCGTTCTCGAGGGCGAACGAGAGCGACAGTTCGAGCTTCTTGAGCAGGTCGCGGTGCGCCTCGGCGAACTCCGTCTCCGCGTCCCAGCAGAAGCCCATCACGCCGGTCACGTCTCCGCGGCTCTTGAGCGGCACGAGTGCGAACGCCCCGATGTCGTGCCGGCCCATGAGCGAGATCTGGTCCTGGTCGGTGGTCTGAGCGACCGACACCGCCATGGAGCGGCCGGATCGCGCGGCGAGCGCGGGGAGCGAGAGCTCATCCTCGGCGAAGCTAAGCCCGGTCATCTCGACCGGCCAGCCGTGGACGTTGCGGAAGACCCACGCACCCTGTTCGCGCTCGGCGATCCAGCCCCAGTCGGCCCCAAGCACCTCGGTGGCCTCGATGAGCACGCGCTGCAGGATGTCCTCGGCGTCGAGCGAGGAGAGGACGGTGACGTCGATGAGGTGCGTGGCGCGGCGCAGATCGGCCTCGTGGACCGCGAGCTCGCGCTGGTTGATCACGACAGCCGTCACGTCGGTGCCGATGAACAGGACGTCGAACGGATCGCCGACTCGGCCCGGCACGGGAAGGTACGTCAACTGCCAGTAGGTGATCTCGCCCCAGGAGGCGCGGAACTCGTACTCGGGAACGGTGATGGGCTGTCCGGTGTAGGCGACGTCGATGAAGCGGCTCGCCGAATGCGAGTCCGAGAGGAAGCCCCGCACCGGCATGCCAAGCAGGTCCCACTGCGGCCGAACGTCCTCGAGCAAGTCGCGGAAGACCCGGTTGGCCCACGTGAAACGCAACTCGGAGCCGGACCATAGCGCGGCAGGAAACGACGCGCCCTGCAGCAGCGACGCGATGCGCTCCGGGTCGCCAAGCGGTAGAGACACCCTCCACGGGAGAGCTTCGAGGCTCATGGCGTCGTCAGGTCCCCTTCGGCCGTCGTTCGGATGATGCCATAACGGGGCTATCGGCACGCGCGCGGCCCCCCTACAGACGCGTGCTGACGGGCGGTCGGGTATGTGAGCGCCGACACCGGGGATCGCAGCGACCTTACGCCGCCAGGCGCTCCTCGGCCCTGAACGCGCCTTCGCCCGCGAGGGCGCCGGGCTTCGGCGGCTTGGTCGCGAATGTCAGCGCGGCGGCCACGACACATAGACCCGCGGCTACCGCGTAGGCGAACGCGTAGGAGCCGGTGGAGTCCACGATGGTGCCCGCTGTCATCGATCCGAAGACGCCGCCGACACCCCACGCGGTGAAGACGAGCCCGTAGTTGACTCCCATATGCCTCGTGCCGAAGTAGCCCGCGGTCGTCGAGGGGAACAGCGCGAGGTTCGCGCCGTACGAGAAGCCGACAAACGCGGCGACCGGGATCAGCATGGCCGGAGTGCCGGCGACCGCGAGCAGGCCCATCATGACCGCCTGCGCGACGAAGACGATGAGCATCGTGCGGACCGTTCCGATGCGGTCTGAGACCGAGCCCGCGACGATGCGGCCGAGGGCGTTGCCGACCGCGAGCACGGCGACGAGGACGAAACCGAGCGTCGTCCCGGGCATCTGAAGCGCCGCGATCTTGGCCATGTGTCCGATGATCATGAGCCCGGCGAACGCCGCAAACGCGTACATGACCCAGAGAAGCGCGAACTGCTTCGTCCGCACCATGTCGCGCCAGTCGTAGTCCCCGCCATCGCTGGCGGGGGCGGGGGCGGCGGCAAGCCTCATGGTCATCGCGGGCACGTATCCCGCCGGCGGGTTCGTGAGCAGTTGCGCAAGCACCACGATGAGCGCGAAGAACGCGAAGCCAAGGATGCGGAAGGTCGTCGCGACACCGTACGCGCCGAGCAGCCACTGCGTGAGCGGCGCGATGTACACGCTCGCCATACCGAACCCGGCCACGACGATTCCGGTGATGAGACCCTTCTTCGACGGCGGGAACCACTTGATCGCGGCAGGGGTCGCCGCCGCGTAGCCGAGACCGATGCCTGTACCCGCCAGGAGACCGAAGCCGACCACGACCGGCAGGGAGCGCGTCTCGGAAGCCAGGCTCGCGATGAGCATGCCGGAGCCGACGAGCACGCCGCCAACGGTGGCGACGATGCGCGGCCCGAACCGGTCCTGTGCGCGGCCAGCGAACACCATCGAGATCGCGAACACGCCGCACGCCATCGCGTACGGCAGACTCGCCTCACCGGAGCTCCATCCCCAGTCGCTCGTGAGCGACTTGGCGATCATGCTCCACGAGTACAGGACGCCGAGCGCGAGGTTGATGCCGAGGCCGGCGAACGTGACGATCCAACCGCGCGCGGCGGTAGATGCCTTCATGCCCGGTGCCCCCAGTCAGCACGAGAATGAAACGGTCGGGGACCAGTATGCACGATAGTGCACGCGGTCCGTCGACGGATGGGGCGGGCGGCATGCTTCACGCGCTGAACGGTCGCCCACGACCGCACCACCCAGCGGCCTTCGGCGCGTGCGTCGCCCGATACGAACGAAGACCCCGGCCAGGCCGGGGTCTTCTCGGGTGCCGGAGCCGCGGGCGCCTCACCTGACTCGCCGGAGCGGCTACGCTTCCTTGGCCGCCACTTCGATCTTCGTCGTCTTCGGTCGCGCGGCTTCGAGCGCCTTGGGGACGTGCACCTCGAGGATACCGTCCTTGTAGCTCGCCGTGATGGCGGCCGGATCGACGCCCTCAGGGATCGTGAGGGAGCGCTCGAAGGAGCCGTAGCTGCTCTCGCGCACGAGCCAGCCCTCGTTCTCCTTCTCCTCCTCGAACCTCCGCTCGCCCTTGATGGTGAGCACGTTGTCCGTGAGCTCGATCTCGACGTCGGCCGGATCGATACCCGGGATCTCGGCATGCACGGTGACGTCGTCACCAGTGCGCTTGACGTCGACCTTCGGCATCCAGGCCACGCCCTCACCCCCGCGCTCGGCCGTGCCGAGACGCGAGAAGATGCGGTCCATCTCGCGCTGCATGCGCAACGCCTCGCCGAACGGGTCCCACCGTACGATCGCCATGATCATCACCTCCACGTGTCCGCCGCCGTCCGGCCGCATGGCATCGCCCGGGCGGCGCCTCTTCCCTACGTCCCGCGTGCGATGCCTCGCACGCCGATCTCCCCGTCAAGCACATCGATCGTCACCAGGTCACCGTCGCCCGCGCGTCCCTCGATGAGCTCGCGCGCGACTCGATCGACGACCTCCCGCTGGATGAGCCGCTTCAAGGGCCGCGCGCCGAAGACGGGGTCGAACCCGTCGAGCGCGAGGCGCTCGGTCGCCGCTGGGGTCACCTCGAGCGTGATCTTGCGCTCGGCAAGCCGCTCCCGGACGCGAGCCAGCTGCAGCTCGACGATGCTCGCGAGCTGGTCCATCGACAGCGAGTGGAACACGACGACGTCGTCGACGCGATTGAGGAACTCCGGCCGGAAGGTGACACGGAGCGCCTCGTCGAGCATCGCGCGCATCGCCTGCTCGTCACCGCTCTTGGCGAACTCGGTGATGAACTGGCTGCCGACGTTGCTCGTCATGACGACGATCGCATTCTTGAAGCTCACGACTCGACCCTGGCCGTCCG
Organism: uncultured Coriobacteriaceae bacterium; assembly: GCA_964472485.1. Classification (GTDB taxonomy): domain Bacteria; phylum Actinomycetota; class Coriobacteriia; order Anaerosomatales; family Anaerosomataceae; genus CAYYLR01. The sequence continues at coordinate 259 of CAYYLR010000057.1, read as the reverse complement.
TCAGACGACCGTCGTCGAGCACCTGCAGCAGCACGTTGAAGACGTCCGGGTGCGCCTTCTCGATCTCGTCGAGCAGCACGACCGAGTACGGCCTGCGACGCACCGCCTCGGTGAGCTGCCCGCCCTCCTCGTAGCCGACGTATCCGGGGGGCGCGCCGATGAGGCGCTGCACGCTGAACTTCTCCATGTACTCGGACATGTCGATGCGCACGAGCGCGTCCTCGCTGTCGAAGAGGAACTCGGCGAGCGTCTTGGCGAG
>CAYYLR010000056.1:0-9813 GCA_964472485.1 uncultured Coriobacteriaceae bacterium | reverse complement strand
CTTGGCGAGGTAGTGGTCGATGCGGTAGATCTGCTCCTCGGCCAGCACCGAACCGAGGAAGGCGTCGAGCGCCTGCGCCGAGTCGGCGTCCCGCCCGAACGGCTTCTCGACGAGCACGCGCGTGAACCCCGTCTCGTCACCACAGCCCGCCGTCAACCCCGATGCCTCGACGTTGCCGAGTATCGTGCGGTAGTGCTCCGGCGGCACCGCGAGGTAGAAGAGCTTGTTGCTGCACGCGCCCCACTCGGTGTCGCCCGCGCCGACACGCCCGGCCAGCGAGCGATAGGCATCCGGATCGTCGAACGCGCCGTCATGGTAGAGGAACGCGGCGAGGAAGGAGTCGCGCTCGGTACCTTCAGGCTTGGGACCCGGGTAGGCGGAGAGCACGGCGTCGACGTGCTCGCGCAGCCGGGCGTCATCCCAGCCGCGGCGTCCCCAGCCGATCACCCGCAACCGCGACGGCAGTCGGCCGTGCACCCACAGATAGGCGAGGGACGGGATGATCTTCCGCGCCATGAGGTCACCGGTCGTGCCGAAGGCGATGAGGACGGTCGGGGTGTCCATGGGCACTCCCTGGGACTTTCGGGCGGTCGCAGGTGAGTATTCCCCGAGACGGCGCCGCAACGCGTGGGACCGCGGGGCACCCGATCCGTATCACACGGGGTACCGGCTGGCCGTCACGTCATGCCGCTCGCGACGGTTATCGACCCGCTCGCCGCCTGCCTCGAACCGCGCGGCCCCACTCGCCGGTCGCGGTGCTATCATCGTTCGAGGTTCGGGTGCGGCTTGGGGGGCGCTCGAACGGATCTCGTCTGGGGAATCGACATGCCGATAACACGACGCGCCGACTACGCGATCAGACTCATGTATGAGCTGGCGCAGCTTCCGCACGGAGTGACGATCTCGCGCAAGGACCTCTGCGCCGGTGCGGCGGTTCCTGAGGCGTTCGGCGAACACCTCGTCTCGTTCCTGATCGACGCCGGCCTCATCAAGCAGTCCGGCTACAGCAGCAACATCGTCTCGCTCGCCGTTCCCGCCGAGACGGTGTCGATGGCGCGGGTAGTCTGCGCGAGCGATCCGCAGTTCTCGCTGTCGGAGTGCACGCGCGACCCCGCGCACTGCGACCGTTCGACCCACTGTGGCGTCCACGCCATGTGGATCGAGCTCGATCAGCTCGTGTGGGACTACCTGCGCGCCACCACGCTCGCTCATGTGGCGACCCGTCGGCCCGTGCCGCACGAAGCGCTGGCCTCTCCGTTCGCATCGGGGTGCGCCACGCTCAACGACTACTCGTAGCCGATCGCGACTCAGTCTCCCGCTGAGATCACCGACCCGTCGGTGGCGACCTCGATGGCGAGCACCTGCATGCCCTCCCGGACGTACGAGAACCGGTAACCGTGCACCCCGACCGGGATGGCGCTGTCAGGGAACGCGTCGGCCATCGCGGCCGTCACGACCGCTACCGCCGCTGTCTCGCCCTCGCTGCGCGGCGCCACGACCGGACTCGTCGAGTGCTCCGCGGGAGACCAGATCAGCGAGCCGGCATCGAAGGCCTTCTGGTACGCGTAGATGCTGTGAGCCACACCGTCAGCGCGGACCTCGAACAGCGTGACCTGCCCGGCCAGCTCCGCGCGCAGGAGATAGGCCGTGAGAACGGGCTCGAGACCAGCGATATCGGGCCAGACAAGACCCCCGCCCTCCATCATCGTGCGAGCCTCGGACTCAGCCGCGGGCAGGCCCGCCAGCGCCGCGGACTCGCCCGGCCCGTCCGCGGGGATCGCGTCGAGGCCGCTCGGCTCGGGCGCCGTGCCGGGCTCGGTGGGCTGGCCGACGGCCGGCTGCTCCGCGGCCGGCTGCTCCGCGGCCGGCTCCTCGTCACATCCGGCCAGACCGAGTGTCACCACGAGGATGAGAGCGAGCGCCAGGGAATACGCGACGCGGTTCATTACGGGCCTCCTGTCGATCGGCGGTTCGCACCATCAAGAAGCGGTCCGGCCTACGGCGCACAGCCTGGTCCGGCGCCCTGCTCGCGTGCGTCGATTCGGAGATGCGCCGACACATCCCGTCTGCCATCTCCACATCTTAGCGCCCGCCGCGCCCTACTCGGTCACGCCAAGCGGGAGCGAGAGCTCGAACGTGCAGCCTTCGTCCGTCTGTGACTCGCGCAGCGTGAGCCTACCCCCGAGAAGCGACGCGAGAGACTTCGAGATCGCTAGGCCGAGACCGAGACCTTGCGTCAGACCGCCGTCGGTGGGGGCGATCTGGTGGAACTCCTCGAATATGCGCTCGGCGCGATCGGCCGGAATGCCGCATCCCGTGTCAGACACAGAGAAGCGCACAGCGCCGGCGTCGGCATGCGCGACAACGCGCACCGCACCCGCATCCGTGAACTTGATCGCGTTCTCGACCAGGTTGAACAGCACCTGCTTGAGGCGCGCCTCGTCTGTGCGGAGCCGGAGGCCGCCGGTCTGATCGTCTACGGCGAATTCCAGACCCTTAGCCCGAGCCGTCTCTCCGAACGAGCTTCGCACACTCTCCATGACGCGCGAGACCTGGATGTCCGTCGGCGAGAACACGAGCGTGCCGGCCTCGATGCGGGAGAGGTCGAGCACGTCGTTCACGAGTGCCAGCAGGTGCCTGCCGGAGTCGTTCACCATCTCAAGCTGCGTGCGCTGCTCCCCGCTGAGTTCGCCGGTCATCCCTTTGAGCATCAGCCCGCTGAACCCGATGATCGAGTTGAGCGGGGTGCGGAGCTCGTGGCTCATCTTGGTGAGAAACCGGCTCTTGGCCTCGTTGGCGCGGGCAAGCTCGTCGTTCGCGTGCGCGAGCCGCCGGTTGAGCCGAGACGCGAGGGCGACCGCTCCGACGAGGAGAACGAGCACGACGGCGGCGATGAGGCTTTGGGCCCAGTAGCGCCGGACCGCATCAAAGAGCGTGAAGTCCGTCGCGCGCTCGTACGGTGGCAGCCGGAGCTCACGAAGCAGTTCGTGCACCTCGTAGTAGTCGAGTGGAACGGTCCAGCCACCCACATCCCCGACAAGCGCCGCAGGCTCACGATCGCGCATCCGGTAGAGCGCCGAGGCCACCTCCTCGGCAAGATCGCGATCCGCGGCGCGGGTCTTCGCGAATGCCCACTCGGGGTAAAGACGCGTGCTCAACAGCTCCGAGAAGCCCGGCGGCGACTGCGGCGCGAGCACCCGCACGTCTTCGAGGTCGATTGCGCCCTCTCCCGCCATCGCTTCGAGGATGCCCGTGCGCACGCATCCGGCGTCGGCCTCGCCGGCGAGCACTGCGGAGACCACCTCATCGTGCGTGCTGCCCGAGAACGTGAACTCGCACTCACGCTCCGGGTCGATACCGGCATCCACGAGCTCGCGAAGCGACATCTGCCACCCGCCGAAGGACGTTCGGTGCACCGCCATGAAGGTCGATCCGCGCACGTCGGCGAGTGTCGTGATGCCGCTGTCCGCCCGCGTGAAGATGACCGAGCCGAACCGGTCCTGCAGATCGTCGTTCATGCGCCGGAGCATCGTAGCGATGCGCGTCGCGCCATACCGCGCTTCAAGCGTGACGTAGTACGACGAGTTAACGATGACGAACTCGACCTCGTCAGCGGCGACGGCGAGTTCCAGTGCGTCGAAGTCGAGTGGAACGACCTCGAAGGTCGTGCCTGGGATCTCACGCGTCAGGTAGGCCGCTGACTCGTCGTACTGCCGGTGCGCTTCCTCGGCGCCCCTGAGCGCGAGAACGCCGATGCGGATCGGCGCGCCAGAGGCCGGCCGCGCCGTCTGAGTCGTCGCGAACGCCGCCCCGAGCGGGCTGAGCGCCAGCAGCAGACACGCGGTCACGATGGCACGTCGGCGCACGTTCACCTCCCGGCTCGCTCCATCCCTGTCCGGCGCACGTCGATGGGTTCCCCGCGCCAATGGTACCCCACCGCGCGCGGCGAGACCCCTCAGGCTCGGACGCGTCGCGCGCGCCGCGGCAGTCGCAACTCGAACACACACCCCGTTGTTTCGGCGGTCGGCACAAGCCGAAGCGCCCCTCCGAGCAGCGACGCGAGCGACCGCGAGATCGCGAGGCCCAGCCCGAGACCGGAGTTGAGCTCCCCATCGCTCGGGGTCAACTGACTGAACTCGTCGAAGATGCGCTCGCTGAGGCCGGGAGGTATCCCGCTGCCGGTATCGCAGACACAGTAGACGATCTCGTCGCCCTCCGCGTCGGCCATCACGCTGACCCGCCCCTCATCGGTGTACTTGATCGCGTTGTCGACGAGGTTGAACAGGATCTGCCGAACGCGGGGCCCGTCGCTTTCTATGACGGCTCCCTCGGTGCGGTCCTCCACGGCCAGCTCGAGCCCCTTGGCTGAAGCTGCCTCCGCGAACGCGTTCCTCACTGAGTCGAGCGTCTCGGCCACCGGGAACTCCGCCGGCGTGAACACGAGTGCTCCGGTCTCGATGCGCGAGAGGTCGAGCACGTCGTTGACGAGCGCGAGCAGGTGTTTCCCGGAATCGCTCACCATCTCCAGCTGCTTACGCTGCTCGGCGTTGATCGGCCCTGGCATGCCTCTCAGCAGCAGCCCGGTGAAGCCGATAACCGAGTTCAGCGGGGTGCGGAGCTCGTGGCTCATCTTCGCCAGGAACGCCGCCTTGGCCGCGTTCGCGTCCGCGAGGTCGACGTTCGCGCGCGCCAGGCGCCGGTTCAGCCTCCCCGTGACAGTGACGGCGAGCGCAAGTATGACGCCAACGACGAGCACCGCCACGCTCTCGAGCCAGTAGCGGCGTACGGCGTCGATGATGGTGAACTCGCGCATCCGGTCATACGGCGGCAGCTCGAGTTCTCTCAGCAGGTCGTGAACGGGCGCGTACGAGAGCGGGACCGTCCACCCGCCGATGTCGCTCACGAGCGCCTCGGGTTCGACCTCATCGATGTCGTAGAGAGCCGCGGCGACGTCTTCGCTGAACTCCCGGTCGAGCCCGCGCGCCTCGGCGAAGGCCCACTCCGGGTAGAGCGGCGTGCTCAGCAGGTCCGAGAATCCCGGTTCGGCGCGCGGCTCGATCACGGTGATGTCGCCGAGGTCGAGCGCGCCTTGGGCCGCCATCGCCTCGAGGATCCCCGTGGGGACGCACCCGGCATCCGCCGCTCCAGACAGCACGGCCTCAACGACCTCGTCGTGGACAACACGCTCCGCAAACAACAGCTGGAGGTCCCGCTCGGGATCGATGCCGCGCGCGATGAACTCGCGCTGAGCCGTCTGCCATCCGCCGAAGCACGCCGGACTCCTCACCATGAACGTGCCCCCGACGAGATCCTCGTACGTCCGAAGGCCGCTATCCTCGCGGGCGAACACCACGCTCCCGAAGCGCCCTTCGACGCCGCCATCCACTCGGCGCAGCAGCGTGGCGATCCGGGTGACCCCGTACTTCGTTTCGAGCAGCACGTAGAACGAGGGGTTGCAGATGGTGTAGTCGACCTCACCCGCGGCGACGGCGTCTTCGAGGCCCTCGAAGTCCTCGACGACGAGCTCGAAGCGTCGTGGCGCGAAGCGGCGACTGAGGTACTCGGCCGTCGGCGTGAACTGCCGTAGCGTCTCTTCCCGGCCCCGCGGCGCCTCGGTCACCCCGATGCGCACGACTGCCGGAGCATGATCGTGCGCGGCGGCCCGGGGGACTGCAGGCGCAAACATGGTCGCAAGCACGACGAGAAAGGAGCCGAGTAGGCGGACGTATGCCCGTCGCAAGCATCTGCTCCCCACGGCGTCGCTCCCTGTGGACGAAGGGACAACCCCGGCACACCCGTTCCCCACAGTGATGATACCCCGCGCTTCGAACCGATGGCGCGGCGCGATCGAGCCCGATTCACATCGCAGGAGCCGGAGCGACACCGGTCGCGGTGCCGAGCCAGCCCGGCCTAGACAGCCGGTTCGATCACCTCGGTGCCGCCCATGTACGGTCTCAAGACCTCGGGAACGACAACCGATCCGTCGGCCCGCTGGTAGTTCTCGATGACCGCGACGAGCGTTCGGCCCACCGCGAGGCCGCTTCCGTTGAGCGTGTGCGCGAGCCGCGAGCCCTTGAATTCGCCAGGACTGCGGTACTTGATCGCCGCGCGACGCGCCTGGAAGTCACCGCAGTTGCTGCAACTCGAGATCTCCTTGTAGCCGTTGTAGCTCGGCAGCCAGACCTCGATGTCGTGCGTCTTGGCGGCACTGAAGCCCATGTCGCCGGTGCACAGCACGATCGTGCGATGCGCCAGGCCGAGCTGCCGCAAGACGTGCTCGGCGTCGGCCACCATGCCCTCGAGCTCATCCATCGAACGCTCGGCGGTGGTGAGTTTGACGAGCTCGACCTTGTCGAACTGGTGCACGCGGATCATGCCGCGCGTGTCGCGCCCGGCGGCGCCGGTCTCCTCGCGGAAGCATGGTGTGTAGGCGCAGTAGCGGCGCGGCAGCGTCTCGGCTTCGAGCACCTCGTCGCGGTGCAGGTTGGTGAGCTGCACCTCGGCGGTGGGGATGAGGTAGAGCCCCTCCGACGTCCGGAACAGATCGTCCTCGAACTTCGGCAGCTGACCGGTGCCGGTGAGCGTCTCGGTGTTGGCGAGCGCGGGCACCGACCACTCGGTGTAGCCGCGCGCCGCGTGCGTGTCGAGCATGAAGTTGATGAGCGCCCGATTGAGTCGCGCGCCCATAGCGCCGAGCACCACGAAGCGGCTCTTGGCGAGCTTCACACCGCGCTCGAAGTCGATCAGGCCGAGTGACGGGCCGAGGTCCCAATGCGCCTGCGGCTCGAAATCGAAGACCGGAGGCGTGCCCCAACGGCGCACCTCGACGTTGTCGGCCTCCGACTCGCCGGCCGGAACGCTCGGATCGGGCACGTTGGGGATGCGCATGAGTAGCTCGCGGACCGCCCACTCGGCGCTGCCGAGCTGGTCGTTCAGCGACTCGAGTTCCTCGTTGAGTTGCCGCACCTCGGTCTTGATCGCGTCGGCCTGCTCGACCTCCCCGGTGCGCATGAGCTCGCCGATCCGGCGCGACGCCTCGTTGCGGAGCGACTGCCGGCCCTCCACCTCCTGAATGAGCTGGCGCCGCTCGTCATCGAGCATGACGAAGCGATCGAAGTCCCACCCGGCCCCGCGACAGCCGAGCGCCTCCCGGACCGCATCGAGGTTGTCGCGTACGTAGCGTCCGTCGAGCATGGAGGCCTCCGTTCGGCGCCGGGTAGGCGGCGGTTTCGTCCTGGGTGCGAGTATAGCCGAGGCGTGCGGCCCCGATTGCGGGAGGGAGGCCCGAGTGGGTAGTATCATTTCGATACCGTCACGTCCAAGGCAGGTTCTCATGACCGACTTCCTCATCCGCAACGTCGATCCGTTCGTGCTGGAGCGTCTGCGCGAGCGCGCCGAGCGCGAGGGGCGCTCGCTGCAGCAGGAGATACACCGCACCCTCAAGCGGTCGGTGCGGCTCAACAAGGAGGAGTCACTCGCGTTGCTCGAGCGCATGCGTGCGCAGCTGCCTCGAAGCGAGTACGACTCTACCGCGGACATCCGCGAGTTCCGGGACCGCTGAGATGGGGCGCACGGTCTTCGACGCGAGCGTGCTCGTGAAGTTCGTGGTTTCAGAGCGCGCGTCCGAGGCGGCGGCACGCGCGTATGCCGCCGCGACCGAACCGATCGCCCCGGCCTGGGGTCTGCTCGAGACCGCGCACGCGCTCTGGCGGAAGTTCGACCGCGGGGAGCACGACGCGGCCGAGGTGACCACGGCATTCGCGGCGATCCGGACCATCGGCCTCGGCTGGCTGCCCGATGACGACCTCGCTGAAGCCGCCCTCGCGATCGCGCTCGAGCTCCGGCACCCGGTCTGCGACTGCGCGTACCTGGCGCTCGCACTCCAGGAGGACGCAGCGCTCGCAACGGCCGACGCGCGCCTTCGCACGCTCGCGGAGGAGGCCGGCATCGAGGTGGTGTGGGTGGGCGACGCTTCGGGCGGCTAAGCCGTGCGGACAGGCCCGAACAGCAGCTTCAGGCACCACACGAGCAGCGCCAGCAGCCCGGCCAGACCGAGTGCAAGCAGCCCGCTCTCGTACTGGAAGCCGTAGAAGATCTCCCAGTACACGTCGTCGCTCGTCCAGAAGATGCCCTGGGCGTAGAGCCACGTGATGTAGCCGATGGGGACGAGCGCGAGCGCGGCCGCGAGCGCCCGCACGGTGTCGTAGTTCTCCGGCGTGCAGTGCAGACGCGGCACCATGCGCCATGAGCTCCGGAGCACGATCACGCGCGGCCCGGGATGCTCGATCGCGCGATGGAGCTCGGCCCACTCCCAACCTCCGGCCTCCTGCGATGACGCGATGAGGCCGGCGCCCGCGGTCCCCGGACGCCCGGCGAGCAGGCCGACGATCACGGCCGCCCTGTTCCAGCGGCGCTCGGCCGCGCCGGACGCGTAGCGCACGCCGTCGGGACCAACCGAGAAGGTCACGGTGAACCGGTTACCGAGGAGCGGCGAGGCGATGATGAACAGCCCCGCCATGATGCCACCGACGATGAGGAAGATCTGCGGCGGGAGCAGCACAAACTCGCCTTCGACGAAGAAGCCCATGAGCGCCACGGCGGCGTACATGATGCCCACCGAGAGGACGATCACGCGGGCTAAGTCCGAAAGCATGAAGCGGCTCGTCATCAGCGGCACGCGGTACGTCCACTCGATCGCGCCGGACGGCACAGGTGCGATCGGCTCGTTGGTCATTCGGCACCTCCTCGAACGCAAGGATAGCGTCAACCGAGAATGCGTACGCCCTCGACACGACCGTGGGCACGGGCATCCGCCGAGTAGAGCGGGACACCCAGGTACTCGGCAAGCGCCGGGGCGAGCGCTTCGTAGAAGGAGCACCCGAGCGACCGGCACATGCTGAACGCGCCCGCGGCAAGCGTGTCGTCGAGTGCGACGACAGTGAGATCGGCGAGCCGCAGCAGCTTCCAGACACGTTCGCCGACGACTGTGTCGTGCCGGGTCGCGACCGCAGCGACCTCGACGATGAAGTGCGCGGGGACGACGAGGCGCACCGCCCGGTCGCGGTGGAGCCGCAGGAGCTCACGCGCCTCGGTAGTGCCCGGCTCGTCCTTGAACCACTTCACGCCGACCGATGAGTCGAGCACGACGAGCGTCGGCTCACGCATCGCCGAGCGACTCCTCGCGGATCTCACGCACGAGGTCAGCGGCGGTCCGCTCGTCGGGGCCCCAGTCGGCGGCGATCGCCTCGAACCCGTCGATCACGGCATCGAGCCGTTGCGCCCGCTTCTCGGCATACTCCGCAGACGCCCGCCTCGCGATGTACTCCGCTGTCGCCTCGCGGATCAACGCGCTCCGGGTCACGCCGTCGGCATCGGCGAGCTGATCGATACCCGCGACGACCTCCTCCGGAAGCGAGATGGAGAACTTCTCGACGGCCACGGTCACTCCTGGTCGTACCTTCTGGTCGTACTCATGGTACGACCACATGCTGACACGGGTCAACGCGCTGCACAGCACGGACCGCGTGCGTGGCGCTACGTGAGTCCCGCGATGAGATCCTTCACCGGAATCGCCGGGAGCGTCTCCACCCGGATAGACCCGCGCGAGCCGAGTTCGAGCGCCGCCTTGGCTGCAGTCATGTCGTCGGACGCCTCCACGACGTTGACGAAGTCGTACCGGCCGAGTACCGCGAACTGGTGCAGCACCTTGACGCCCATCGTCTTGAGCTGTTCGTTCACCTCGATGATGTGTTTTGGGTCCGCGAATTCAGATACTAAACGCAACACCCCCACCCCGCGAGGATGGGGCGACCT
>CAYYLR010000055.1:2463-9821 GCA_964472485.1 uncultured Coriobacteriaceae bacterium | reverse complement strand
TACCGCTCCACAGAGACCATCCTCGCGGCGGCCAACGCCGTGGTGGCCAACAACGCGGGACGCAAGCCGAAGACTCTGTGGACGGCCACCGCCGGCGGCGAGGCGATCACGCGGTACTTCGCGGCCGACGAGCGCGACGAGGCGCGCTTCATCGCCGAGGAGACCGAGCGGCTGCTTCGCGAAGAGCATCGGTCGTACGCCGACATCGCGGTCTTCTACCGTACGAACGCCCAGTCGCGCGTGATCGAGGACATGATGCTGCGCGCCGGAGTTCCGTATCGTCTCGTCGGCGGCACACGCTTCTTCGACCGGGCGGAGATCCGTGATGTCATGGCGTGGCTGCGCGCGACGGTCAACCCCGCCGACGTCCAGTCGCTCGTGCGTGTTCTCGATAAGCGCCAGGGCATCGGCAAGGCGACGATCGAGGCGTTGCGCGAACAGTCGATCGCCAACGGGATCACCCTGTCCGAGGCCCTCGAGCGGCAGCAGGAAGTCGGCTGGCTCGGCACGGCGGCGGCCAGGCGCGTCACGTCGCTTGCCGCCGACCTCGCCGCGGCCCGAAGCGCCACGGAGGGTGCGCTCCGGGAGAGGGTGGAGCGGGTGGTCGCCGTATCGGGCCTGCTCTCGTCGCTCGCCGCCGAGGGCACAAGCGAGGCGGCAGGGCGCGCGGAGAACATTCGCGAGTTCTTCGGCGTGGTCGACGAGTACGATGAGCAGCACGAGGAACCCGATCGGAGAACGCTCGAGGCGTTCCTCGAATGGGTGGCGCTCAGGACCGACCTCGATGAGGTCGAGGCGGACGAGCGCGCGGTCACGCTCATGACCATCCACGCCGCGAAGGGTCTTGAGTTCCCCGTCGTGTTCATGCCAGGCATGGAGGACTCGATCTTTCCGCACGCGAGCTCGCTGTTCGACGTCGCCGGGATCGAAGAGGAGCGCCGGCTGTGCTACGTCGGCATCACGCGCGCGCGGGAGCGTCTGTACCTCCTGCACGCCTCAACGCGCATGCTCTTCGGCCAGACGCAGTACAACCAGCCGAGCCGCTTCATCGCCGAGATTCCCGAGGATCGTCTCTCGACCTGCGGGACCGGTTCGTCAGGGTTCGGCGCCGGCGCGCCCGGGCGCGGGAGAGGCGATCGAGGGGGCTCGGTGCGTTGGTCGCGTGACGTGCCGAGCGGGTCGCGTGATGCGGAGGGCCGCGTGTTCGGCGCCGGTAGCCCCCGTGAGCGGAAGGCGGCCGAGCGGGTCGCGCTCGAAGCGGGCGACACGGTCGAGCACAAGGTGTTCGGCCGCGGAACCGTACTGTCGGTCGACGGTGATCGGGTCTCGGTGAGCTTCCGCGGCGGTGGGACGAAGAACCTGCTTCTGGGGTACGCTCCGATACGTAAGGTCGAGGGATAGACCTCGACATGGAAGCCGAGAGGGTGACGATGGGACCGGTCCTGGTCTTCGGACACCGCAATCCCGATAATGACTCCATCTGCTCAGCGGTGGCATACGCGCACCTCAAGAACGTTACCCACCCGGCGAGCGTCTACCTGCCCGCGCGCCTCGGTCCTACCCCGCCCGAGACAGCGTGGGTCTTCGGGCGCTTCGGCGTCGACCTGCCCGACGAGGTGCACCACGTGCACACGCGCGTTCGCGACGCTATGAGCGTCGATGTCGTGAGCGTCGATGAAGACGAGAACCTGCTGGCGGCCGGCGAGCGCATGCGTGAACACGGCGTTCGTGCTCTGCCGGTGCTGGACGCGAGCGGAGTCGTGCGCGGACTGCTCAACCAGAGCATCCTCGCCGAGCTGTACATCGGCGATACCGGCCGCCTTGGCTTCGAGGCGATGCCGGTCACCGTCGGCCGGCTGGTCGACGTCCTCGGGGGCGCGCTGCTTGCCGGCGATGCCAGCCTACAGCTCACCGGCCACGTGCTCATCGGTGCGATGGAGCCCGAGACGATGGCGTCGTACATCCGGACGGGCGACACGCTCATCGTCGGCGACCGCGTCAGGACTCAGGCGCGCGCGATCGAGGCGGGTGCGGCGTGTCTCATCGTGACGGGAGGATCGATCCCACCGCCCGGCGTGCTGGCGCTCGCCGCTTCGCGCGGCGCGGCGATCGTTTCGAGCCCGCACAACACGTACACCACGGCGCGGCTCGTGAATCTGAGCCATGCCGTGTCGCGCGTCATGGACGCCGCGCCGCTGCTCGTCAGCCCGGACGCGTTGCTCGCTGAGGTGGCCGAAGACCTCATGGACAGCGTCCACCGCGAGGCCATCGTGATCGACGAGGAGGGACGTCCGCTCGGCATCCTGACGAGAACCAATCTCGCTCGCGGGATCCGGCGGCGCGTCATCCTTGTCGACCACAACGAGATCGCGCAGAGCGCGGCGGGTGTGGAGTCGGCGTCGGTCGTCGAGATCGTCGATCACCACCGCGTGGGTGACGTGCAGACCTCGGCGCCGATCCTGTTCCTCAACGTCCCGGTTGGATCGACCGCGACGATCGTCGCGGAACGATACCGTGAGCTCGACGTGACCCCTCCGGACGGGATGGCGGGCATCATGCTCTCGGCGGTCTTGACCGACACCGTGCTGCTGAAATCGCCGACGGCCACGGATACCGACCGTGCGGTGGCCGAACGGCTTGCGGGGCAACTAGGGATCGACGCCATCGAGCTCGGCCTCGAGCTGTTCCGCGCCCGGACGGCGGGCAGGGCGTTCTCGGCGGAAGAGGCGGTGTCGACCGATCTCAAGGAGTACCGCGCGGGCGATCTCACGATTGGCGTGGCGCAGGTGGAGACCGTTGACGCCGAGTGGTTCCTCGGCCATCGGGATGAGCTGAAGGCGACGCTCGAGGCGCTCCGGGAGCGTCGGGGCTACGATCTCGCGGTGCTACTCGTGACCGATGTGCTTCGCGAGGGGAGTCATGTGTTCGCCGCGGGTAAAGTGAGGGTCGCCGAGCGCGGACTGGGCGTCTCGCTCAGCGAGGGGCCCGCCTGGATGCCGGGCGTGCTCTCGCGCAAGAAGCAGGTCGCTTCTCCGCTTCTGGAGGTGACCGGGGCGTGAGTCTTCCGGGCCGGTGGGACAGCTGGCGGGGGCACGACCCGCGGGCGGGCGTGCTCGTGATCGTGATCGGCGTCGCGCTCGCCGCCTTCGTGACACTCGCACTCGCGCTGGCCGTCGCGCCCGCGTTTGAGCGGTTCGACGTCACGCTGTCCGCGGCGATCCGCGGACTCGAAGCGCCCGGGCTCGAGCTGCTCGCGCGAGGGATGACGGTCATCGGCGACACGGGACCGATGGCGCTGTTGACCCTCGCCACCGCGTTCGCGCTGTGGGTGCGCGGCCGACGGACCGAGGCGGTGGTTCTCATCGTCGCCGTCGCCGGTGGGGCCCTCATCGGCCATGCCCTGAAGATCGGCTTCCATCGGGTGCGGCCGGCGCTCGAGTTCGCGCGCATCGATCTTCCCCCGACGTACAGCTTCCCCTCCGGGCACGCGCTCGCCAGCTTCATCTACTTCGCGTTCGTCTCATTCACGCTTCTGCTCAACGAGCGGCGACTGTGGCGATCCGTGGCGGGCGTGGCAGCCGCTCTCGCCGTGGCGGCCGGCATCGCGCTCTCACGGGTCTACCTCGGGGTCCACTACCTCGGTGATATCATCGCGGCGTGGTTGGTCGGCTCGGCGTGGCTTGCGTTCGTGGTGCTTGTGGCCGCGCGCTGGAGCGCGGGCACGAATCTCACCGAGCCCGGAGAAGCGAGACGGTGACGACCGTTCCGGAGCCGGGGGCCGACGCGATGCTGACGTCGCCCCCCGACCGTTCGACCGCATGCTTCACGAGCGCGAGTCCGAGGCCGGTGCCGCCGCTCGTCCGCGAACGGGCGCGGTCGACGCGGTAGAAGCGCTCGAAGATTCGATCGAGATCCTCGGCGGGAATGCCGATACCGGTGTCGCGCACGGCGATGCGGCACCATTCGCCGTCCGCACTCACCGCGACCGTGACCTGACCGGATTCTGTGTACGCGATCGCGTTGTCGAGGAGGTTGTCGAGCGCGATCGCGAGATCGGTCGGATCGGCGCGGACAGCGACGTCCTCTCCGCTGACCGCGTCAAGCCGGGCCTCGAGGCGCAGCCCCCGCGCGGTGGCCGCCCTTCGGTGTGCGGCGAGCGCGACCTCGATAGCGCGCCGGACGTCAGTGACGGCGGACGGATCCGGTGTCGTCTCGAGCCGCGACAGGTCGAGGAGGTCCGCCACAAGCCGACGGAGTCTCGCGGCCTCATCGTGGATCTGACCGACGAAGCCGAGCACCGCCGTCTCATCCCCGTCCGCGGCCGCGTCCTGGGCCGTCTCTGAGAGCAGGAGGATCGAGGCGGCCGGTGTCTTGAGCTCGTGAGAGGCGTTGGCCACGAAGTCCCTCCGGACCGCACCGAGCCGCTGCGGCTCGGTCTGGTCCTGGATGACCACGAGCGTCCGCGTTCCGTGGACGCCGGAACCGAGCGGAACCGCGGTGATGCGCGCGTAGCGGTCGAAGGGGTCCGGTCCGATATCGACTGATCCTGTCTGACCTGCCTGTATACGCTCGCGGATCGCCGTGATGATCGATGTCGGCAGCGCAAGTCGATCGAGCGTGCGGCCGACAGGATCGAGCGGACCGGGGAGCGCGGCGAGGATCGCGCGATTGGCGAACCCGACCTCGTCACCGTCGACGACCAGCACGCCGTCAGTCAGACCGTCGAGCGCAAGCTGCAGCGCTCGGCGTCCGCTTTCGAGGTCAGCGACGCGCTCGTGGAGCTGGTCACGCAAGCACGTGAGCGCTTCGGCGAGTGGTTCCAGCGGGCCGCTGACCTTCGGGACCGGAGCCGCGAGATTGCCCGCCGCCATGGCCACCGCGGTGTCCGCGAGCGACTCGACCGGCTCCGCGACCGCGCGCGTCAGACGGCTGATGACGAGCGTCGCCGCGGCAAGCGCGGCGGCAAGCACGAGGAAGCCAATCTCACGGGGGCGGGAGATTGCGGCGTCTACGCTCTCGAGGGTAGCCGAGACGCGGACCGCCACGGTTTCACCGTCGAGCGCCGCGGGGACCGCGACGTACAGCCGCTCGACGCCCTGCGTCTCAGAGAGGCGGGTCCATACGCCGGTCCGGCCAGCGAGCGCCTCGCGGATTTCCGGCCGGTCGCCGTGGTTCTCGAGCGAGGCCGTCGGCTCTTCGCTGTCGGCGAGCACCGCGCCGTCCGCGGCGACGACGGTCAGCCGGAGGCCCGTGTCGTCAGCGATCCGGTTGACTCGCGCGCCGAGGGAGTCGGGGCCGGTGTCGAGGACGGCGGCGGCGGTTCGCGCGACGCCGCCGAGGTGCCGCTCCTGCTGCTCGGTGATCATCGTGGCAAGTGGTCCGAACAGGCTCCATATCCACGCGGCCGCGAGGATCGCTATGACGAGCGCGAAGCCGAAGCCGAGCCGGAACCGGTACGCTGAGGCTCGCGTGCGTGCGCGATCATCCACGGGATTCGGCTCTCGATCGTTCGACCGGCTCGAAGCGGTAACCTACGCCATGCACGGTGTGGATGTAGCGGTACGCCGAGCGATCCTCGACCGCCTGCCGTATGCGCCGGATATGCACGTCGATGGTGCGTGAGGAGGGGAGGAACTCGTATCCCCAGACCTCACGTGCCAGCCGCTCACGGGACATGAGCTGTCCCTCGTTGCGCGCGAGCGCCGTCAGGAGCTGGAACTCCTTCAACCGGAGCGCCACCGGTGTCTCACCGACGGTGAGCCGGAGCTGGCCGGGCTCGATGAAGAGGTCCCCGGTCCGCAGGGTCTCGTCCGAGGCAAGAACGCTCCGCTCCCGGACACGCCGCAGGTTCGCACGGACGCGCGCGAGCAGCTCGTCCATGGAGAACGGTTTGCCGACGTAGTCGTCGGCCCCGGCGTCAAGACCGCGCACGGTGTCGCGGTCCTGGTCGAGGGCGGTGACCATGATGATCGCGACCTCGCGGTCGGTCCGTCGCACCTCCTCGGCGAACCGGTAGCCGTCGATTCCCGGCAGCATCAGATCGAGCAGGATGAGATCGGGACGCTCGCGCTGGGCCATGGCGAGGCCTTCGGCCCCGTCGCCCGACGTGAGCGTCTCGAATCCCGCGCGCCTGAGCGCGTAGTCCACCGTCTGCCTGATGATCGGGTCGTCCTCCACCACAAGGATTCGCGCCATGTGTCCCCATCCACCCGGTGTGTGAGTACGTGTCCATTGTGCCAGGGCGGCCGCTGAGTTCATATGTGTTTCACGAAGAGTTCACACGCGAATCCGCTGTTTTACACACGTGCAACCATCCGACGTCGCGGCGGGTCTAGTCTTGCACAGGGCCGGCACGATGCCGGCACGGATCGTGTCTACGACATGGAGGAGTGACTGTGGATCTGCGGAAGTTCCTGGCGCTCGGCATGATCGTCGCGCTCGTCTTCAGTATCGCCGCTCTCGGCGGATGCGCGGCCGAGGAGCCGGCGGTCGAGGAGTCGGCCGAAGCCGCGCTCGAGGGTACGATCGACATTCAGGGTTCGGACACCATGCTCAATATCGGTAGCGCCTGGAGCGAGGCGTTCATGGACGAGAATCCGGGTGTTGAGGTCTCCGTCCAGGGCGGCGGCTCGGGAACCGGCATAGCGGCGCTGCTCAACGGAACCGTCGACTTCGCCAATTCCTCGCGCGACATCAAGGACGAGGAGCTGGCGGATGCTGAGAGCAAGGGCATCAAGCTGGTCGAGCACAAGGTCGCCATCGACGGCATCGCCGTCGTGGTCAACAAGGCCAACGGCGTCGAGGGGCTCACCAAGGAGCAGCTCGGCAGGATCTACCGCGGTGAGATCACCAACTGGAAGGATGTCGGCGGCGCCGACAGGCCGATCGTGCTTCTGTCGCGCGACAGTTCCTCGGGCACGTACGAGTACTTCAAGGAAGAGGTCGTCGGCAAGGACAAGGAGTACGCCGCCGCAGCCAAGCTCCTGCCGTCCACCCAGGCGATCGTGGACGAGACGAGCACCAACGAAGGGGCCATCGGCTACATCGGTCTCGGGTACGTGACCGACGATCTCAAGATCCTTGCGATCGACGGGGTCGCGGCATCGATCGAGACCGCGGCGGATGGGTCGTACGGGATCAGCCGCTACCTCTACATGTACAGCAACGGCGAGCCGACCGGCCTGATGAAGGCGTACCTCGACTGGATCCTCGGCGAGGAGGGTCAGAAGTTCGTGGCCGACGAGGGCTTCGTCCCGCTCCCGTGATCGGCTGATGACGACTCCACAGAGCGACCGCGGGCGCAGGCTCGGCCGCACGACCACGCGCCCGCCCGACAGGCCCTTGCCGGTGTAGTCGTT
>CAYYLR010000055.1:0-2453 GCA_964472485.1 uncultured Coriobacteriaceae bacterium | reverse complement strand
CACGACCACGCGTCGTGCGGCCGAAGCCGTCGTCCGGACGATCATCCACCTCTGCGGCTGGGCCGCGATCATCATCCTGGGCGCCATCGCGCTCTTTCTCGCATGGAACTCGGTCCGCGCCATCGATGAGGTCGGCGCGACCACGATGCTGACCGGAACGCAGTGGTACCCGACCTCGAGCCCGGGGAAGTTCGGCCTGCTGCCGCTCGTGATCGGCTCACTCTACGTCACCGGGGTCGCGCTTCTCGTGTGTGTTCCGGTGGGCATCGCCGCCGCCGTGTTCATCTCGGAGTTCTCAGGCCGGGTGATGAAGGAGGTCGCCAAGTCGGTCATCGAGTTCATGGCCGCGGTTCCGTCGGTGATCTACGGTCTGATCGGCGTGGCGGTCCTCATGCCGCTGGTGAAGTCCACCTTCGGTCTGGATACCGGCATGACGGCTCTGACCGGCGGGATCGTGCTCGGCATCATGTCCGTACCGACGGTGATCTCGATCTCGGAAGATGCGCTCCACGCCGTCCCGGTCGACTTGCGCCGGGGCGCCGCCGCTCTCGGCAACACCCGCTGGCAGACGACCTACAAGGTCACGCTGCCGGCGGCGAGCTCCGGCATCTTCGCGGCGGTGATGCTCGGCCTCGGCCGCGCGATCGGTGAGACGATGGCGGTCCTCATGCTCACCGGCAACGCGGCCGTCATGCCGCAAAGCGTCTTCGAGTCGGTCCGCACGATGACGGGCACGATCGCCGCAGAGATGGGAGAGGTCGTGCAGGGCGGGTTGCACTACTCGATGCTGTTCGCCGTCGGTCTTGCGCTGTTCATCATCACGTTCGCGATCAACCTGGCCGCGGATCTCGTGCTTGAGCGCCAGCGTAAGCGGTGGCGCCGATGAGCGTCCTTAACCGCACCCGTCGCGCTCGTTCAGCCGAGACCGTCGCCCGCATCGTGACGGGTTCGGTCGCTTTCGGCGTGGTCGGCGTCGCTGTATTCGTGCTCGGCTACATCACATATAACGGGGCCGGAGCCATCGACTGGACGTTCCTCACCGAGGTGCCGCGCGACCGTGGGCGCACCGGCGGCATCATGCCGGTCATCGTCGGCACGCTCTACGTCACAGGGGCCACCGCGGCGCTCACGATCCCCGTCGGCGTGCTCGCTGGGATCTACCTGTCGGAGTACGCGCCGCGCACGATGACGACGCGCGCGATCAGGCTTGCCATCACGAACATGGCCGGAGTCCCGTCAATCGTCTACGGCCTGTTCGGACTCGCCGCCTTCGTGCTGCTCGCGGGTTTCGGACGATCGATCATCGCCGCGGCGCTCACCCTGACGTGCATGACGCTGCCGATCGTGATCACCGCGACCGAGGAGGCGCTCCGGCAGATCCCGCAGGACCTGCGTCAGGCCTCGTTGGCGCTCGGAGCGACGCGGCTCCGCACCATCTACGCCGTGGTGCTCCCGGCAGCCGCACCAGGCATCATCACCGGCTCGATCCTCGGTCTCGCCCGCGCAGCGGGTGAGACGGCCCCGATCCTGTTCACGGGGGCCGTCTTCCAGATGCGCCGGCTGCCGGACGGGCCCTCATCGCAATTCATGGCGCTGCCCTATCATATCTACGCGCAGGTCACCTCGGTGCCCGGGTGGAACCGTAGTCTGGTGTGGGGTACCGCGCTCGTCCTCGTCGCCGGCGTCAGCTTCATCAGCGTCATCGCCGCCGCGTGGCGTTCCGTACAGAGGAGGAAGGTCCAGTGGTGAGCACCATGCTGTTGTCCGGAGACGGTGTCCTCGCGATCGACGCGGATCGAACAGACGCGATCGCACCCCAGGTCGAGGCGCTTGACGAGCGTGGGCCCGGTAGGCGCGGCAGCTTCTCGCTGGCGGGTGTCTCGGTCGCCTACGGGCGTGAGACGGTGGTCGAGGGCGTGGACATGTACATCGCTCCGCACGCGGTCACCGCGCTCATCGGGCCCTCCGGCTGTGGCAAGTCCACGCTCTTGCGATGCCTGAACCGGATGAACGATGAGATCGGAACGGTGCGCGTCGGGGGAACGATCACCCTGGACGGGCAGGACATCATGGGCAAGGCGATGGATCCTGTCGAGCTGCGGATGCGGGTCGGCCAGGTCTTCCAGCGCCCGAACCCGTTCCCGATGAGCATCTACGACAACGTCGCGTTCGGACCTCGGACGCAGGGGATCCGGAAGAGGAGCGAGCTCGACGAGCTGGTGGAGGAGTCCCTGAGGGGCGCGGCGCTGTGGGAGGAGGTCAGGCGCAGCCTGAAGAAGCACGCCTTCGAACTCTCAGGCGGGCAGCAGCAGCGGTTGTGTATCGCGCGCGCTCTCGCGACCAAGCCCGAGGTCATCTTGATGGATGAGCCGGCTTCGGCGCTCGACCCGATTTCGACGCAGCAGATCGAGGACACCATCTCCGAGCTCAAGACGTCGGTCACCATCGTGATC
>CAYYLR010000054.1:0-9982 GCA_964472485.1 uncultured Coriobacteriaceae bacterium | reverse complement strand
TGAGCCATGGTGTCGCCGGCGGCCCCGGCGTGGACGAGCCGCGACACGCGCTCGGGATGCTTGTAGGTGAGTTCGCCGCGCGAGATGTCCACCGGGATGTCGATGAGCACCGGACCGGGGCGGCCGGTCGACGCGATGTGGAACGCCTCGGCGATGATCTGCGGGATCTCAGTGGCGTCGTCGACGAGGTAGTTGTGCTTCGTGATGGGGATCGTGATGCCCGTGATGTCGGTCTCCTGGAACGCGTCGGTGCCGAGCACATGCGTGGCCACCTGACCGGTGATCACCACGAGCGGCACCGAGTCCATGTACGCGTTGGCGATGCCGGTCACCGTATTGGCGGCGCCCGGCCCGCTCGTAACGATGACGACGCCGGGACGACCGGTGACCCGCGCATACGCGTCAGCCGCGTGGGTCGCGCCCTGCTCGTGCCGGGTGAGCACGACCCGTAGACCCTCGGCTTCGTACAGCGCGTCGAAGATGGGGAGCACCACACCGCCCGGGTAGCCAAAGACGACCTCGGCCCCCTCGGCCTGCAACGACTTCACGAGCGCTTGCGCGCCGGTCACTCTCATGCGATCACCTCCCGCCCTCTACTCGGGACACTCGAGCACGGCGCCGCGATCGGCGCCCGTCACGAACTTCGCGTAGCGGCCGAGCACCCCGCCCCGCACCTTCGGCTCCGGCGCGGTCCACGCGCGAGCCCGCATCGCGAGGCGCTCATCGGTCACCTCGATGGTGAGCGTGCCCGCGTCGACGTCGATACTGATGGTGTCGCCCTCCTCCACAAGCCCGATCGGCCCGCCCTCGGCTGCTTCCGGGCTCACGTGACCGATGGACGCCCCGGATGTGGCGCCGCTGAAGCGCCCGTCGGTGACAAGCGCGACCGACGACCCGAGGCCCATGCCCTTGACCGCCGAGGTCGGAGCGAGCATCTCGCGCATGCCAGGTCCCCCTCGCGGCCCCTCGTAGCGGATGACGACGACGTCACCGGCCACGATCCGGCCGCCGAGGATGGCTTCGACCGCCGCTTCCTCGGAGTCGAACACCCGCGCGGGGCCGGCGTGCCGGCGCATCTCGCGCGCGAGCGCGCTCTGCTTGACGATCGCGCCGCGGGGGGCGAGGTTGCCCTTCAGCACGCGAAGGCCGCCCTCGGGGTAATAGGGGTCCTCGACAGGATGGATGACGACACCGTCAGCGCCCGGCACGTGCTTGAGGTCGTGCTTGAGCGTCTCGCCGGTCACGGTCCGCACGTGAGTGTCGATCAAGCCGTGGCCCGCGAGTTCGGCCATGATCGACTGCACGCCGCCGGCGAAGTAGAGGTCCTCCATGTGGTACGGGCCGGCCGGCGCGATGCGGACGAGGTTCGGCGTGCGCGCTGAGACCGCCGCCCAGTCGTCGAGAGTGATCGGGGCGCCCGCCTCCTGCGCGATGGCGGTGAGGTGGAGCACGGTGTTCGACGACCCGCCGAAGGCCATGTCGAGCGTCATCGCGTTGGTGATGGCCGCCGGCGTCATGATGTCGCGCGCGGTGATGCCACGCTTGAGGAGCTCCATGATCTGCATGCCGGCGCGCTTGGCGAGCCGGATGCGCTCGGAGTAGACCGCCGGGATCGTACCGTTACCGGGCAGGCCGAGACCGATGGCCTCCACGAGGCAGTTCATCGAGTTGGCGGTGAACAGGCCCGAGCAGCTACCACATGTGGGGCAGGCGCTGTCCTCGAGCACCCGGAGCTCGGCTTCGGTCACCGTCCCGGCCGAGACGGCGCCGACGGTGGAGAAGACGGTGTCGAGGTCGACATCGGCGCCGCGCCACTTGCCGGCCAGCATCGGACCGCCGGAGATGACGATCGTCGGAAGATCGAGGCGCGCCGCGGCGATGAGCATGCCGGGGGTGATCTTGTCGCAGTTCGGGATGAGCACCATCGCGTCGAACGCGTGGGCCGAGACGGCGATCTCCACCGAGTCGGCGATGACCTCGCGGCTCACGAGCGAGTAGCGCATGCCGTCGTGGCCCATCGCGATGCCGTCGCACACGCCGATGGTGGACATCTCGATCGGGGTACCGCCGGCCATGCGGACGCCGGCCTTCACCGCCTCGGCGATCGTGCCCAGATGGATGTGGCCGGGGATGACCTCGGTGGCCGAGTTGACCACGGCGATGAGCGGGCGCGCGATCTCCTCGTCGGTGAGGCCATCGGCCTTGAGGAGGCTGCGATGCGGGGCGCGCCCGACGCCCTTCTTCATTCGATCACTTCGGTACTCCATGCGTCACTCGCTTCCCGACAGGCGGGAGGCTCCGACGAGCCGCATGAAGCGGGCGAAACGGCGCACGGCGAGATCCGTGCGTCAGGTCCATGCGGCAGGTAACGGATGCCTCCGACCCGTCCTACTTGTCCCATCCGGCGTGGAGGTCGTCCACGGGCGTCCGGGCCGTTCTTGCGGGTGGCTCAGGGGTGATGTTCGAAGCGTCCCGCGCCGGGTTTCCACCGTCTCCGGCTCTCTGAGGCTGGGGTTGGCCTCTACTCTCCCCGTCATAGCCGGTCGCGCTATGAAACGGTCGAGAGGCGAGTATAGGCGAGGCGTGAACGGGCATGCAAGGAGTCCGGCGGCCGCGGTCGGGTAGCGCTACACTCGTGTCGGTGGTCCGCGTCGAGCGGGAGGTCACGATGAGACGATGGGTTCTCGCACTGGCAGCGCTCGTAGTCGCGTCAGCGCTCGTCGGCTGCGCAGACAGCGGCACGTCCGGCGGTCCGGGTACCCCGGGCGGTTCAGCGACGGCGATAGGGACCGTCGAGGATCTAGCGTCCGCGCTCGAGCGCGGGCACGGCAGAGAGCCATGGTTCGCCGAGGTCACCGGGGTCACGCTTGAGACGATGCTCGGCGCACCGGTCGTCGCTGTCCGAGTGACGTGGAGCAGTGCGCCTGACGACTGGGAGACGGTCAACGCCGCCGCGCAGGCGATCGGCGACGCCCTCTCCGCGATCGACCAGTCCGTGAGCCCGAACGCGGTGATGATGTTCTCTGACGGCGCCTTC
This sequence comes from uncultured Coriobacteriaceae bacterium, assembly GCA_964472485.1. GTDB lineage: Bacteria > Actinomycetota > Coriobacteriia > Anaerosomatales > Anaerosomataceae > CAYYLR01. The sequence goes on along the minus strand of CAYYLR010000054.1, from coordinate 6,945 downwards.
GTCGATGTCGGATCCTCCGGAGTCGCCGGCTTCAGGCCCATGTACGAAGCGTTCGAACTCCCGCCGGCGCCACAGACCGCCGACGAGGTGCGGCAGTGGCTCGGTGTCGTCTACGGTCCCGGGGGCCTCGTGACGCTCGGTCCGGATGAGCGATGGCTGTCATCGATCACGTCGATCACGCTGGAGGACCTCGGCTACGCAGAGGCGCTCGTCGTGAAGTCATCCCTGCCGACGTACGCGTCGACCGACACATACGCGCTGCAGCGGGCGCTCACCACATGCGGTTCGCCGCTCCTCACCGACTACACCATCGAGACCGCGGACGGGACCGGCTCGGCGGGCTCCGTAGGCACGCTGGGAAGACCCGGCTTCGGCGGCTGGCTCTACCCGTCCCAGTAGATCCGGGGATGCGGCGGCGACTGTCTCGGCGGAAGGCGGCTGAATGGCGTACGGATCCCCCCCGGTGCTGAGCGTCCGGGGGCTCACCAAGCACTACGGCGAGCTTCAGGCGGTGCGCGGGATCGACTTCGACGTCGCGCCGGGCGAGATCCTCGCGCTCATCGGTCCCAACGGCGCGGGCAAGACCACCACGCTCCGCATGGTGGCGACGATCCTGCGGCCCACGAGCGGTGAGATCCGCACGCCGCAGTTCGACGCGGTCAAGGAGCCAGCGCGCATGCGGCAGCTCGTCTCATACCTGCCTGAGGAGGCGGGCGCGTACAAGAACCTCACCGCGGTCTCGTACCTGAAGTTCGTGGCTGACCTCTTCTTCGACGACCGGGCGCGCGCGGCACGCGCCGTCGCGGTGGGCCGCGAGGTCTCCGGACTCGGCGAGCGTCTGAACGACAAGCTCGGCTCGTACTCCAAGGGCATGACGCGTAAGCTGCTCCTCGCCCGTACGGTGATGACCGCGCCGGCGCTCGCCATCCTCGATGAGCCCACGAGCGGCCTGGACGTCATCAACGCGCTCGAACTCCGCGAACGCATCCGCACGCTCGCACGCGGCGGGATGTCGGTGCTGCTCTCAAGTCACAACATGCTCGAGATCGAGTTCCTCTCCGACCGCGTGGCGATCATGGCCGAGGGGCGCATCCACGCCACCGGCACCGCGGCCGAGCTCAAGGAGCGCTACGGCGCCGAGAACCTCGAACAGGTCTTCGCGCAGATCGTCGCCGACGGACGGGGGGCGGCGGCATGAGGCGGTTCATGGTGCTGCTCACGAAGGAGCTCCGGGAGCTCCTCACCCCGCAGATACTGCTCCCGTTCGTGGTGGTCATCGTCCTGTTCGTGGCGCTCGGACAGACACTCTCCTCGGTGGGCGCGGAGCAGCCCGACTCGTTTCCGGTTGCTGTCGCCGACCGCGACGGCGGTCCGATTGCCGATGTGGTCGTGACCGCGCTTGAGGACGCCGGCTTCGTGCCGACGATGGTGGACGGTGCTGTGACCGGCGACAGCGCCCGCGCCCTGCTCGACGAGGCGAACGCGAAGATCATCGTGGACATCCCCCCAGGCTTCTCGGCGGCGATCGCGGCGGGCAACCCGCAGCAGCTCGCGGTCTGGACCGAGGTCCGCAGCTTCTCGTTCATCGGCAACAGCGACATATCCGCGCTCGGCGGGGCGCTCGGCGCGGTCAACGCCTCGGTCGCCTCAGCGGGGGCGTTGAAGAGGCCGCCCCCGGCGTGCCGCTCCAGATGCTCCAGGCGCCGGTCGTGCCGACGGAGCACGTGATCATCGGTGACCGCTCGGCCGAGACGCCCGTCATCTCGGTCATGTCGTTCGTGAGCCAGCAGACGACCTTCATCCCGATCGTCCTGTTCGTGGTGATCATCTTCGCCAGCCAGATGATCGCGACCACCATCGCCACCGAGAAGGAGAACAAGACGCTGGAGACGCTGCTGTCGTACCCGGTGAGCCGCGCGGCCATCGTGACGTCGAAGATGGTGGCGGCCGCGCTCATCGCGCTCCTGTCAGCCGGCGCGTACATGCTCGGCATGCAGCAGTACATGAAGGGGATCGAGACCGGGCTTGGCGATAGTGCGGGCGCGCGCGCCGCCGAGGCGTCAGAGGCCGCGATGGAGACGCTCGGGCTGACGTTCGGGCCGAGCGACTACGCGATGCTGGGGCTCACGCTGTTCGCAGGCATCCTCGTGGCGCTCTCCATCGCGATCATCCTGGGCGCGTTCGCTGAGAATGTGAAGTCGGTCCAGGCGCTGCTCACGCCCCTCATGGTGTTCATGCTGATCCCGTACTTCCTGACGCTGTTCCTCGACCTTTCGGTGCTGCCGGACGCCGTGCGCCTCGCCGTGATGGCCATCCCGTTCACCTACCCGTTCATCACGGGGCCTGCGCTCTTCCTCGGAGACTACGGGACGGTGTGGTTCGGGATCATCTACCAGCTCGTGTGGTTCGCGGTGTTCGTGACGATCGCCGCGCGCGTGTTCACGAGCGACCGCATCCTGACGATGAAGCTCTCGATCGGGCGGAAGAAGGGTTAGCGCCCGAGCCCCCTACCGCGGCAACGCGGCGGGATCGCAGATGACGGCGTCGACGATCTTGGCGGCGGCCTCGCGGTCCGCCGGGTACTTCGCCGTCCAGCCGAGGATCGGACGTCCCCGCCACGACTGCAGCATCACGGTGCGCGACGGCAGTTCGGCGAGGTCGTAGGCGATGAAGTCCGGCTTCGACGTCCAGTTCATCATGAGATTCCGCAGCAGGAACTTCTCGTACCAGGCGAGGTCCTCATCCTCGAAGGCGCTCGCGAGTTGCCCGCGCGGTATCTCCGGCGCGGTCTCGGCCACGCGCGCGAGCGAGTACGGGTTGAAGGACATCACCGCGGCGCGACCCCGATACGCGAGCAGCTGCTCGGCCACATCGTCCTCGAGCGCGCCCGCGGCGCCCCGGTTCTTGATCTCGACGAAGACCGGAACGTGCGCGTCGATGAGCGAGAGCGCTTCGGCGAGGGTCGGGATCATCTCGTCGCTGCAGGCTAGGCGGCGCTGGCGGAGCTCGTCGTACGTCATCTCCGAGACGACGCCCGGCGCCAGCGTGAGGCGGTAGAGGTCCTCGTCATGGATGACGACCGTGACGCCGTCGGCGGTGCGCTGCACATCAAGCTCGATCGAGTAGCCGTGACGGAGCGCCTCATCGAAAGCCGCAAGCGAGTTCTCGGGGCGCTCGCACCCCTCCGCCCACTCTCCCCGATGGGCGATCGGCGCGGCGGTGAGCCAAGCTGGGGCCTCGCGCGACGGCTTGCCACCGGTGGCGTAGGCGTAGGCGCCGACGAGGACGCCGACAAGGACGCCGAGCGTGATGGCGAGCGTGCGCACGGGCGCCTCCGGGCGGGGCGAGAGCCAACGAACGGGTCGGACGGCCGCAGAATCCTTAACAGAGGTTATCATCCCTGCTCGCCGGATGCAGCGGTGTGTCTCCGAAATCCGCCGAACGGCACACCCCTACCGTGACCGGCTGGCGCCGGCCCCTCTTCGCTACGGCCCCGCAGCCACGCGGATACTACGCTGAACGGGTGGATCTGCGTGCACGTTCGCGGCGGCGATGTTCAACTGCATGGTGACCGCGGCCAGGCCGACCAGATGCTCGTCGATCGCATAGCCACGTTCGTCGCGCAGCCATCGCAGCACGTGCGCGAGGCGCCACAACGAGGGTTTCCCCTCATGAACGGGAGCGGGCGCGCCGCCTCCAGCGAGCAGCTTCCGGGCGTTCTGGCGGGTGAACCCCATGATATCCGCGATATCGGTGAGGCCCACGAGGTCGGGTGATGCCTCGACAAGCTGCGCGTCCGGCATCGCGCGTCGTGCGTCCTCAAGCGCCGTGAGCACAGCACGACGCGGACTCGGCGCGTCGCGTGTGAAGCCAAGGGCAATACGGCCGGTGTGCCCGATGCCGACGATCGCGTCGTCGCACACGGCAGCAGCAAGCCGCTCGAGACGGTCATCCACCGGACGAGCCGCATCGAGCAGTGCGAACCGCAGCGTGAAGTCATACGCAGTCACGACTCGCCCTTCCCGCCACGACATCCATCAACGACCCTTCGGATCTGCCGCGCGTGGACCTCAGGATTCCGAGGGGTGCTCCAGATACTCGTGATGCAGAACTCGCCGCATCGACAGTCCGTTCGCTGGTGCGGACAGTACATCTTGCCCCAGCAGTGGGCCCGCGCGCCCGACGACTCGACGCGCCAGCCGCGTTCTTCCGCGTACTTGAGCGCCGCCTCGATCCAGCGGTTCACATGCCGCCGCCGTGCAACCACCGCTCCCCCCGACAGTAGTGGTTGTGCGTGGTGGTTGTCAATTGACAACTCCCGATGCGCCCCTGACATCACCCGACCGTGACAGGTGGGCTTGAACCGCGGCCGAACGTTCCCTGAACCGCAGCCGAACGGCGCACCCCTACCGCGCGCGCCCGGCGCCCTCGAGCAGAAGACCCGTCACATCACCGGCGATCTCGGCGGGAGCGAAGCGCGCCACGAGCGCGTAGACCTCGCTCGGCTTCGCGGGCATCTGGTGTGAGTAGCGGAGTCCGGCGCGCTTCAGAAGCGGGGCGAGGCGCGGCAGGTCGCGGGCTGTGCACCGCTCACGACCGAGGACGTCGAGCACCATCTCGAGCGAGTCGGCGAGCGGGATGAGCGCCTCGGCACGGCTGCCCGGGGACTCATCGAGCGACAGCAGCCCGCCCCGTCCGCTCAGGCGCATCCGCCACACGCGCACGCCGACGAGCAGCCCGGCCGCCACGAGGCCGAGGTGCAGAGCGCGGCCAAGCGCGGTGGTCTCAGGTGCGCCCGGAAGTGCGCGCGCGACCGACGGGCCGAAGAGCGCCGCGAGCACGCACGCGGCAAGCACGATGCCGCCGGTGGCCGAACGCAGGATCGACTCGCGCGGCGCGATCAGCGCGTAGCCGACCACGTACGCGCACGCACCGGCGACGAGCGCCGCGATGATGACCGCTGCCGACACACGCCCTCCCCTCGCGGCTATCGTCGCACGCAGACGAACGAGGCGTCGAGCGCGGGGCTCGGCCCTCACACCACCTCGGTCGCTTCGGGCCGGCCCTCCTCGACAAGCGGGGCGCAGCCGTTCTCACCGAGCGGGTACGTGCGTACGCCGCACAGGCGCGCGGCGTGCGGCTCGAGCATGAGGTTCCAGTGGAAGAACGTGGTGAGCGCGAGGCCGACGTGCTCTACTACACCAACGCCGGGCGGCTGTTCACGCCTCCCCCGCCGTCGCTCACGATGCTCGTGGTGGTGCTGCTCGCCGGCATCTACATCGCGGTCAAGACGCGCGGCCGCTGGCCGTGGATGCTCCTCGGCGCGCTGCTCGTGCCGATGGGGCAGTTCCTCGGCGGCGATGGGCCGCTGTTCATCGTCGTGAACCTCGGCGAGGTGCTGATGTCGGCGTCGATGGTGGCCACGCTCGCGTACGTGATACGGCGGGAGCGGGCGGGGGCGTAGGGGGCGGCGAGCGCGGCTGGCGCGCCCGTTCCCATCCGCTCAGGGTTGCAGCCCCGGAACGTCGCCTCGCTACGACACCAGCACCGAGATGCTTCCGGCCGCGTCCGGCGAGATGCGCTCCAGTGCGGGAAGCGTGGCCCGTACCCGCCTCCGGACCCGCGCAACCGGCGTCAGCAGATCGACTCGGAGGCCGCGCCCCCGCACCTCAAGCTACGCCGACGGGCGCCGGCAGCGATCGCTACGGACGCTACTCGTCCTCAGCGAGCAGTCGCCGGACCTCACGGGGCAGGCGTTGCCGGATCATGTCGACGTAGCGCAGAGCGAACGCGATGATGTCGCGGACCTCTGTCTCCCCCACGGCACCGACGCTCTCGTACACCGTGGTGTTGCGTTTCTTGCGGAACCGCTGAAGGCGGGAGGCGAGTTCCGGCTGGTCGGACAAGGCCTGCTTCATGAACCGGAACGTGCTGTAGTGCTTGTTGCGGTTGGCCGGGCGGAAGCCGCACTGGGCCATGTAGGCCACCGAGCTCTGTAGCACCGCGTTGTAGGCAACGGCGAAGGCCCAGTCGTAGTCGGTGCCCAGTAACGACTCCGCAGTGGCGATGTCCCGCCGGGCGACCCGTAGCAAGTTCGCGATTTCGGCGGGGTCCACCGTCACCGGCTCGATGATCCCCTTGTCGCGCAACTCATCGAAGGTCATCTTCGCCCCCCACGAGGAAGATCTTCTGCCCGCTCATGATGTCGGTCACGAACGCCTGCTTCTGAGCCAGGCGCTCACGCCACTCCGCCTCGCTGAGTACGGTGGCGTTGACCTCACGTTCCAGCGTACGCTCCGCCTCTGACAGCAACCGATCGAGGGCAGCCAGATCCAGGTCCCCGATGACCAGAACGTCAACGTCGGAGGATGCGGCCTCCGCTCCACGGGCCACCGAGCCGAACACGAGCGCAACGCGCACACCGGCAAGCTCCGCAAGGTGCTCCCGCAACACGTCGCCCAGGCCCTCGGTCTTGTAGACGATGCTCTTGATCTCACCGTAGAGCGGGTGCGCGGTGTTGACCGTGAAGAATCGCACGTTGCCCTCGCGCTCGCTCTCGATCATCCCCGCAGACTCGAGCCGGGCAAGCTCCTTCTGCACGCCTGCCGAAGCCAGCCCGAGCTCTCGGATCAGCTGCGTGGCATAGAACCGTTCGCGCGGATGCGTGAAGAAACGCACCAGCAGCGCGCGCCGCGTGGCCGATGTCACGAGAGTGGAAAGCATGACTTACCTCATTTGTAGCAGTTTTATGCTCTTTTCATAGTAACACTTGCGAAGCATAGCGCAATGCGATCGGGTATCACAGTGTGCCCCCGCCGCCCATGATAGAACATGTGTTCGCATCGTCAAGACGCCCGCCGAGGGTTCTCCCCGCCCCCCGCCCTCTCCCCTCTGCTACCCTGATCCCAGCCCCGTCCGCCCCCTCCCGGAGCCGCCCCGTGCTCG
>CAYYLR010000053.1:0-10065 GCA_964472485.1 uncultured Coriobacteriaceae bacterium | reverse complement strand
TACGCGCCGCTTGCGCATCGCCTCGGCATTTCGAGCATCAAGTGGGAACTCGAGGATCTCGCGTTCTACTATCTGGAGCCGAAGAAGTTCGCGCAGATCCAGAAGATGGTCGTCGAGAGCCGCACCGCGCGTGAGGCGTACCTGCACCAGGTGATCGACCAGCTCTCGGGCGAGTTGGCCGCGGTCGGTATCGAGAGTGACATCTCCGGACGGCCGAAGCACCTCTACAGCATCTACCAGAAGATGACGCAGCGCGGTAAGGACTTCAGCGAGATCTACGACCTCATCGCGCTCAGGGTCATCGTCGACTCGGTCAAGGACGTGTACGGCGCGCTCGGCACGGTCCATTCCATCTGGAAGCCGGTCCCCGGCCGGTTCAAGGACTATGTCGCCATGCCCAAGTTCAACATGTACCAGTCGCTCCATACGACCGTCATCGGTCCTGCGGGCCGCCCGCTCGAGATTCAGATCCGGACCGAGGAGATGCACAGGACCGCCGAATACGGGATCGCCGCGCACTGGCGGTACAAGGAGGGCGGGCGGGCGGACGAGGCGTTCGACGAGCGGCTTGCGTGGCTCCGGCAGATGCTCGAGTGGCAGACCGAGCTCAAGGATCCGCGCGAGTTCATGGAGGCGCTCAAGATCGATCTGTTCGAAGACGAGGTCTTCGTCTTCACGCCCAAGGGTGACGTCGTCTCGCTCCGCCGCGGATCGACGCCGATCGACTTCGCGTACATGATCCACACCGAGGTCGGGCACCACTGCGTCGGCGCCAAGGTGAACGGCTCGATCGTGACACTCGACTACGAGCTCCAGATGGGCGACCGGGTCGAGATCATGACGAACAAGAGCTCGTGGCCGAGCCGCGACTGGATCAATGTGGTGCGGACGTCCTCGGCGCGGAGCAAGATCAGGAGCTACTTCTCGAAGGCCACCCGCGAGGACGACCTCGCCCACGGCAAGGACGAACTCGTCCGAACACTCCGCAAACAGGGGCTGACGGTCGGAGGATCGGTACTCGCCAAGGCGATCGAGACCGTGGCGCGCGACATGAACCTTCAGGAAGGCGACGACCTTCTCGCGGCGATCGGCGCCGGTAAGCAGAGCCCCAAGCAGGTCGTGACCAAGCTCATCAAGGTGCTCGCCAAGGAGGGTGTCTGCGCGCTGCCGCCCGAACCCGAGCCCGCGGCGCACATCCCGCTGCAAGCGCCGCGGGCGGCCGCGCGCCGTCGCGGCGGCCCGGGCGTACGCGTGAAGGGCATCGACGACGTCCTGATCCGCTTGGCGCACTGCTGCAACCCGGTGCCCGGTGACCCGATCGTCGGGTTCGTGACGCGCGGTCGCGGGGTGTCGGTCCATCGCGACGACTGCCCGAACGCGCGCGATCTCGTCGCGACGAGTCCTGAACGGATCATCGAGGTCGAGTGGGACATGCGTGCGTCGTCGACGTACCAGGTCGAGATCGTGATCGAGGCGCTTGACCGCACCCGGTTGCTGCAGGACATCTCCATCGTGCTCGCCGACGCGGGCGTCAACGTCTTGTCCGCCGCCACGTCGACCGACCGGCAGGGCATCGCGGTGATGCGCTTCCTCTTCGAGCTCGGCAACATGGATCAACTCCAGAAGGTGCTGGCCAACATCAGAGGCGTCGACGGCGTGTTCGAGGCGCGGCGCACGCTGCCAGAGGGCTCCAAGAAGCGGGGTGGCTCATGAGGGTTCGTCGTATGACGGTAGGCCCGCTCGACACCAACTGCTGGCTCGTCGATGACTGCGCGGGGGGACCGGTCATCGTGATCGACCCGGCCGACGACGCGCCGGACCTGCTCGCGGCGCTCGACGGGGCCGCGGTGGCCGCGGTGGTGCTCACGCACCGGCATTTCGATCATCTCGCGGCCGCCAGCGCCATCGTCGCCGCGACCGGCGCTCCGTTGCTGGTGCACGCCGCTGACGCGCCGGGGATCACCTCGGCTCACGGAACGGGCGGCGCGCTCTTCGGGTTCGACGTCTCGGCTCCCCCGGCCGACCGGTTGCTCGCCGAAGGTGACCTCGTTGTCGCAGGCGCAGTCCGGCTCGCCGTGTGGCACACTCCTGGCCACACGCCGGGGTGCGTGTGCCTGGTTGGCGGCGACCACCTCTTCAGCGGCGACACGCTGTTCGCGGGCAGCGTCGGCCGGACCGACTTCCCGGGTGGAGATATGCAGGCGATGCGGCGCTCCATCGCGCGGCTCGCGGCGCTCTCGGATGACGTGCGGGTACACCCGGGTCACGGGCCTGAGACGACCATCGGACGCGAACGCGAGCTGAACCCGTTCTTCCCGCGCGCGTGACGCGTCGCCGGGCGGCCTTCCCGGTCGCTCGGGACGCGTAGCCCCGGCTTCCGGCATCCGGTACACTCGGTACCCGCAGTCCCGCACCGAGAGGCGTCAATCGTGAACGCGCGCGCACCCAAAGGCACCGCCGACATGCTGCCCGATGTGGCGCGTGCCTGGGAGCACGTGCAGCGCGTCGCTCAGGACCTGTTCGCTCGCTACGGCTACGAACCGGTGTACACACCCCTGTTCGAGCACACCGAGGTCTTCACGCGCGGCATCGGCGAAGCCACCGACATCGTCTCCAAGGAGATGTACTCGTTCGAAGACAAGGCGGGCCGGTCGATCACCTTGCGTCCCGAGGGTACGGCAAGCGTCGTGCGCTCCGCGCTCGAGCACACGCTCACCGGCAACGGCGCGCAGGCGAAGCTCTACTACGCGGGGCCGATGTTCCGCTACGAGCGGCCGCAGAAGGGCCGCATGCGGCAGTTCTGGCAGATCGGGGTCGAGTTGCTCGGCGCGGCCGAGCCGACCGCCGACGCGGAGGTCATCGCGGTTCTGTGGCGCTACTTCGAGGCGCTCGGCATCCCGGGGCCGAACATGCGGCTGCTGCTCAACTCGATGGGCGACGAGACGTGCCGGCCGGCGTATCGCGAGACCGTCGCCGCCCATATCCGCGAGCACGAGGCCGGCCTCTGTGAGGAGTGCGACCGCCGCGCGGACACCAACCCGCTTCGAGCGTTCGACTGTAAGAACCCCGGATGCGCGGCCATCATGGCCGAAGCGCCGTTGCTGCGTGATGAGTTGTGCGAGCCGTGCTCGGCACACTACGCCGCCGTCAAGACCCACCTGGACGCGCTCGGCATCCCGTACGTCGAGGCGCCGAGGCTCGTGCGTGGCCTCGACTACTACACGCGCACGGTGTTCGAGGTCCAGGTGGACGCCGGGCTCGGCTCTCAGAACGCGATCGGCGGGGGAGGGCGCTACGACCGCCTGATGGAGGCGTACGACGGACCGCCGACCCCTGGCCTCGGCTTTGCGCTCGGGTTCGAGCGGACCCTGCTTGCGCTCACGGCGGCGGGTGCGACGATCCCGGCGCCGGCGCGGGCCGACGTCTACGTCGCCCGGGTGGACGACAGCGTCACGAACGAGGTGTTCGCGCTGGCGCAGCGGCTGCGCGACGCGGGCGTCGCCGCCGACCTCGATCACCAGTCACGGAGCCTCAAGTCGCAGTTCAAGCAGGCCGACCGTCTCGGGGCGCGCTTCGTGGTGGTCGTCGGTCCCGATGAGCTCGCCGCGGGCGAGGTCACGCTCCGTGACATGGGCACCAAGGAAGAGAACCGCGTGGCGCTCTCGGCGGTCCCGTCCGCTCTTGCGACCGCGCTCGGCTAGGAGGACACATGTTCGACGCTCACTACTCGATCCGATCGCACGTCGCCGGAGCGCTGACGGCCGCGGATGTGGGCACGTCCGTGACCCTGGCCGGCTGGGTGGCCAAGCGCCGTGATCACGGGGGGCTCATCTTCGTCGACCTGCGCGACCGGAGTGGTCTCGTCCAGTGCACGTTCGACCCCGAGACGTCAGGAGCGGCCTTCGTGACCGCCGAGACGGTGCGACCGGAGTGGGTCGTGTCGCTTGACGGCGTCGTGCGCCGGCGTCCGGCCGGAACCGAGAACCCGGCGATGGCCACCGGCGAGATCGAGGTGGAGGTCACCCGCGCGGTCGTGCTCAACATGAGCGAGACGCCGCCGTTCGAGATCGAGGCCGGCATCGAGACCGATGAGGTCACCCGCATGCGCTACCGGTACCTCGACATCCGGCGGCCCGAGGTCTTCGCGGCCCTCGCGCTCCGCGACCGCGTGGTGCAGCGGTTCCGCCGGTCGCTCGAGTCACGGGGCTTCATGGAGGTCGAGACACCGATCCTCGGCAAGTCAACGCCGGAGGGCGCGCGCGACTTCATCGTGCCGAGCCGTATGTCGCCCGGTTCCTTCTACGCGCTCCCGCAATCTCCCCAGCTGTTCAAGCAGCTCTTCATGGTGGCCGGCATCGAGCGCTACTACCAGATCGCCCGGTGCTTCCGCGACGAGGACCTTCGGGCCGACCGCCAGCCCGAGTTCACGCAGGTCGATATCGAGATGTCCTTCGTCACCGAGGACGACGTGCTCGCGATGATGGAAGACGTGATGCACGAGGTCATGAAGGAGGCCGGGGTCGATCTGCCCGTGCCGCTCCGCAGGATGACATACGCCGAGGCGATGGAGCGCTACGGCTCCGACCGGCCTGACACCCGCATCGGGATGGAGCTCGCGGATGTGAGCGCCGTCTTCGCGACGAGTGCGTTCAAGGTCTTCGCCGACGCGCTCGGCGCCGGCGGGGCCATCAAGGGACTCAAGGCGCCGGGCGCGGGCGACTGGAGCCGGAGCATGATCGACGCGCTCAACCAGGTCGCGCTCGACGCGGGCGCGAAGGGCCTCGCGTGGGTCGCGTTCCCCACCGAGGGTGAGGTGCGGTCACCCATCGCGAAGTTCTTTGACGCCGAGGAGATGGCCGGGCTCAGGGCCGCCTTCGACGCCGCGCCCGGCGATCTGGTGTGCATGGTCGCCGACAGCCGTGAGGTCGCCAACGAGGTGCTCGGCGTTCTACGGCTCAGGCTCGCTGACGAGCTCGGCATCGAGCGGTCCGGCTTCGACGTGCTCTGGGTGGTCGACTTCCCGATGTTCAAGTACGACGCTGAAGGGGAGCGGTACGCCGCGAACCACCACCCGTTCACGATGCCGCGCGAGGAGGATATCGAGAGTATCGAGGACGCGCCCGCCGACGTCGGCTCGTACAGCTACGACCTCATCATGAACGGCTACGAGATCGGCGGAGGCACGCTTCGGATCCACGATGCCGCGCTGCAGATGCGTGTGCTCGAGCGCATCGGGCTCGACAAGGCCGAGGCGCGCTCGCAGTTCGGCTTCCTGCTCGAGGCGCTGTCGTTCGGCGCGCCGCCGCATGGCGGGATCGCGCTCGGACTCGATCGTCTCGTCATGCTCCTTGCCGGGGCCGCCTCCATCCGTGACGTGATCGCCTTCCCGAAGACGAGCTCCGGAGCCGATCCGCTGACCGGCGCGCCCGACGAGGTCGCGCCGCGGCAACTCCGCGAGGTGCACCTGAAGCTCGACCGCGGCTGAGACACGACCGCGGACACCGCCCTCCGGTGACGCCGGGTCCGCCGGATGCTACGATGATGATGCCTTGCCTTGCGTGGTATCGGCGTCAGCGGTTGAGCCAACACCTCTTGACCGGGAGCTCTACATCTCGCGCGGAAGTGGGATCCCTGAACGATGGGGAAGCGCGGATGCGCGGTGCGGGCGCCCACCTGCTACGGCAGGTTCACCCGGCCGACCACGCAGGGCGGGGTGCCTGTCCGCGCGCCTCGGGAGGACGCACATGCGCAAGGCCGTCGTAGTACTCGTCGCACTCGTGTTCGCGCTTGCCCTGGCAGGCTGCGGCGGTGGCGCTGAGGAGCCCGCCGCCTCCGCGGAGACCCCGGTCGTCGAAACGCCGGCCGCCGCGGAGCCGGTCGAGACGGAGCCGGACCGTTCGGCCAACGACGCCGATCTCGAGCCGGTCCCGTTCCCCTCGTTCGTCAACACCGGCACGCCGTCGGCTATCGCCGATCGTCTCAAGGCGGGTCGCCCGATGATCATCTTCTTCTTCGACTCGTCGCAGACGGTGACGGCCGACGTTCGAGCCGAGGTCGACGCGGTGATGGAGCAGTACCGCGGTCTGATCGACCTCGTCACCTACGAGGTCGGCGGTCCGTCGACCGACCCGGCCACGGCCGCCGCCGCCGCGTACGCCAGCGAGCTCGGGGCCGGCGGCACACCGTACCTCGTCGTTGTCGACAAGGGTGGATACATCACGTGGCGCTGGAAGGGCTTCACCGAGCGTGGCTATCTCCAGCTCGAAGTGGAGCGCGCCACCCGTTAGCCGTGCGCGACCTCTTCGACGAAGCGGCTGACGAGCGGGTGGACCGCGAGGCGCCCCTCGCGGTCCGCATGCGTCCCCGGACCCTCGACGAGTTCGTCGGCCAGGCCGACGCGCTCGGTGAGGGCACCCCGCTTCGCGTCGCGATCGAACGGGACGCGCTGTCATCGGTCATCTTCTACGGGCCCCCCGGCACCGGCAAGACCAGTCTCGCGCGCATCATCGCGGGGATGACCGGGGCCGCGGTGACCGAGTTGTCGGCTGTGAGCGCGGGTGTGAAGGAGGTCCGAGCGGTCATCGGGCAGGCCCGCGAGCGGCTGAAGATGACCGGGCAGCGGACGCTGCTGTTCATCGACGAGATCCACCGCTTCTCGAAGTCGCAGCAGGACGCGCTCCTGCACGCCGTCGAGGACAGGCTCGTCGTCCTCATCGGAGCGACGACGGAGAACCCGTTCTTCGAAGTCAACGCCCCGCTCATCAGCCGGTCGCGCGTCGTGGGGTTCGCGCCACTGTCCGACGCGGACGTCCGGCGCATCGTGTCCGCCGCCATCGCCGACATCGAGCGCGGCCTCGGCGGCGGCGTCTTCGTGGAGGACGACGCGCTCGACGCGATCGTCACGCTGGCCGGGGGGGACGCGCGCATCGCGCTCACGACGCTTGAGATCGCCGCGCAGATCGCCGGGAGCCCTGAGTCCGGCGCGCCGGTGGTGGACAGGGAGACCGTCGCGCGGGCTTCAGCGACACGGTCGCTTCCGTACGACCGGGACGGGGACGTCCACTACGACGTCATCTCGGCGTTCATCAAGTCGATGCGCGGCAGCGACCCGGACGCGGCGGTGTACTGGCTCGCGCGGATGGTGCACGGCGGCGAGGATCCGAAGTTCATCGCGCGCCGCATGCTGATCTTCGCCTCGGAGGATGTCGGCATGGCCGACCCGCAGGCGCTGCTCGTGGCCCATGCCGCGTTCAAGGCCGCCGAGTCGGTCGGCTGGCCCGAGGCGCGCATCAACCTCGCGCACGCGGCGATCTACCTGGCGTGCGCGCCTAAGAGCAACGCGGCGTATCTCGCGATCGACGAGGCGCTGCGTGACGTGCGTGAGGGAGCGGCCGCCTCGGTGCCCGATCACCTGCGGGATCGTCATCGGCCCGGTGGCGAGGAGTATCCGCCCTACGCCTACCCGCACGACCACCCCGGCTCCTGGGTCCCGCAGCGGCACCTGCCCGATGATGTCGCGGGGCGGCGCTACTACCGTCCGAAGCCGGAGATGGGACAGTCGCCGCCGCCCTGGAACCGGGACGTCAGCGGTACTGAGTGACCTCGGCGTTTGCTACACTTGGCGGGTATCTCCTGGCCGCGTCGTGAGGGGCATCCGTGGACGTCGAAGGTGCGCTCCGCATCATCCTGACGCTCGCCGCCGTCGCGCTCGCGCTGGTCGCCATATGGGGGATCCGCTCCATCGTCCGTTCCGTCAGCGACATCGCCGAGGCCGTCACTGGGATGCGCGCTCGCATCATGCCGATGCTCGACAAGGCCGACGTCACGCTCGACGCGGTCAACGCGGAACTGCTCCGCATCGACGCGATCGTCACGCAGGCCGAAGGTGTCGGCGAGGCGGTCAGCACAGCACGTGAGTTCATCCGTTCGCCGGTCAACCGCGCCGCGCAGAGCGTCGTGCGCATCGCACGGTCGCTCAGCCGCCGGTGACACGTTCGGCGGAGGCTTCCCGAGGAGGGCCCATGGGTTCCGATCACGTCACGCTCACCGTTCCGGCACGCGGCGAGTTCGCCAAGACCGTTCGCGTCGTGGCGGCCGAGCTTGCCACCCGGCTCCAGATGTCCTACGACGAGGTCGACGACGTGCGCATAGCGGCTGAAGAGGCGTTCGTCTACGCGTGCGGCTGCGTCGGCGAAGCCGCGGCGGTGACGTTCATGTTCGAGGTCGGCGGCGACACGCTCTGCGCGACCGTGGGGCCGCTCGACGCGTGCTGCTCTCCGCAGCCCATGCACGCCGCCGGTGAGAACTACGCCGAGTTCATCCTGCGCTCAGTGTGCGACGAGTTCTCGATCCGGCACGAGGCCGGGCAGTGCGTCATGAGGTTCGCCCGCACCGCCGGAGCGACGTCAGGGGCGGCCGGTGCCTAGAGCGACCCGACGTCCGGAGCGGCGCCTCGTTTGGGACAAGGCGCACACCAAAGCGCTCTTCGTCACGTACCGCGAAACGGGCGATGAGGCCGCGCGTGACGAGCTCATCACGATGTACCTCAACGAGCCGCTTCCGCAACCGCGGAGAGCCGGTCGATGACCTCATCCAGGTCGGCACGATCGGTCTCATCAAAGCCATCGACCGCTTCGACATCGACCGCGCGGTGGAGTTCACCACGTACGCCACTCCCACGATCGTCGGGGAGCTCAAGCGGCACTTCCGCGACAAGGGATGGGCGATCAAGGTGCCCCGCCGGCTTCAGGAGCTCTCGTTCCGCGTCAACCAGGAGATCGATGCGCTCACGCAACGCGAGCAGCGCTCGCCGACCGTCGCGGAGATCGGCGAGTACTTAGGTGTCACCTCCGAGGAGGTCCTTGAGGCGCTCGAGACCGGGGAGGCGTACAACTTCGTCTCGCTGGAGAGCGATCGCAACAGCGACGGGAGCGACTCGTTCAGCATCCTCGACTACATCGGCGAAGACGACCGGCTCATGCTCGTCGTGGACGACCGCGCCACGCTCGCCGATGGCCTCAGGCACCTCGGCCCGCAGGAGCAGCACGTGCTGTACCTGCGGTTCTTCGAGGGCCTGACGCAGACCGAGATCGCCAACACGCTCGGCATATCGCAGATGCAGGTCTCCCGGCTGCTGCGCAAGACGCTACGCGTCCTGCGGGAGCATCTCGTGACAGAGGAGGTCTAGGTGCCGGTCGCAGAGTGGCGTGATCGATGGATGCGGGTCCTCGTCATCACCTGGGCGATCGTCGGCATCATGCTCCTGCTCGCGGTGTCCGGGTGGGTGCTCGGCAAGGTGTCGACCGCGCTGGTACCCTTCCTGCTCGCGCTCGTGCTGGTGTACGTGTTCAAGGGACCCGTGGCCGTGCTTGAGCGCCGGGGGATCCATCGTGGCGTGGCTGTCGGCATCTGCTACCTCGTCGGCCTCGCCGTGGTCGGCGGGGCGCTCGCGTTCATCATCCCGCCGCTTGCCGAGCAGGTGCGGCAGTTCGTGGCGGCGTTCCCCGGCTACTACGAGCGGGCGAACACGATGGTGCTCGATCTTCAGACGACGTACCGCGCGATCGTCGTGCCCGAGTGGGTGAAGGGTGCGCTCGACAACCTCGAGCAGACGCTCAAGGAGCGGTCCGCCGAATGGTCGGCCATACTCGCACGCGAGGCCTTCAGCGCCGGCGGCACCGCGATAAACGTGCTCGCGAACACCGTGCTGTCGCTCGTGATCGGATTCTGGATGCTCAAGGACCTGCCCGCGATCGGCCGGGAGGCCGTGCTCCTGGCCGGGCCGAGCCGCAAGGACGAAGCGACGATCGTGCTCGGTAAGGTCTCGACGGTGCTCGGAGGCTACCTCCGTGGGCAACTCATCCTGTCGGCTGCGACGGTGCTCATCGTGGTGACCGGACTCACCCTGTTCGGCGTGCCGTACTCACTCGTGATCGGCCTGCTCGCGGGTGCGTTCAACGTCATCCCGTGGATCGGCCCAGCGCTGTCGGCGGTCATCGCGGGCGTCTCCGCCGCGTTCGTGAGTCCGTGGCTGGTCGTCGCGGCGGTCGGCGTCGTCGTCGGCGC
>CAYYLR010000052.1:0-10076 GCA_964472485.1 uncultured Coriobacteriaceae bacterium | reverse complement strand
ATGCTCGAGGCGATGGGGAAATCCGTCGTGCGCGCGGCCGGCAGCCAGGTGGGCCGTCAGATCATGCGCGGCATCCTGGGCGGGATCACGAAGGGCAGGTGACGAGCTGCCCCGAGGGTCGTTCCGCGCAGGTCAGTCCTCGACGCGCTCCGCCCAGGCGCGCGCCTGCTCGAGGTCATCGAACAGCTGGAATTCCCAGGGGATCCCGATCCTCCGCGCGTAGTCTGCGTACTGGTTGAGCCAGGCGCGGGCGACCGGGTCGGTCGCGATCATGGCGTTCTTCAGCGACCTCAGGTAGTGGCTCGTGCCGAGGTCCATCGCGGCCTGCTCGGCCGGTGTCGTGTGAGCGATGTCGACGTAGGCCGCCGCTGACATGTCGATGAGCACATACCGGATGCTCACCACGCGCGGATCGTTATGGATGCGGTGGTCCGCCTCGCGCACATGCGCGTCGAGCACGCGCTCCTTGAAGCGGACCCAGACGCCACGGTCTTCCCAGCGGATCTCGTACGGCACAGTCTCCCCCTCGTGCCCATGCTGCTGCACACCACCACGAGTGTACCTGCGGCAGCCCCCAACGGTACGACCGTCAATCATCTGAACGGTCACATATCACAGACAAACGTATACTACACAGCGGCGAACGGTATGATTCCGACGAACGGTTACTCCTCGTGATTGCCGGCGGACCGCGCCTCAAGGTAGGCGCGGTACTCGGCCAGCAGCGCGTCGAGATCGGCCGACGACGTGACATGGTTGACCCGTTCGCGCACGCGGCTCGCTCCGGGCATGCCGACGATGTACCAGCCCACGTGCTTGCGCATCCGGGTGACGGCGTGCTCGCCGCCGAAGGCGACGAGAGCCTGCGCGTGCTCGCGCGCAGTCTCTACGCGTTCGATCGCGGAGGGCGGGCTGAGCGTCTCGCCACGATCGAGGAGCGCACGCGCCTCGCGGAAGATCCACGGGTAGCCCTGGGCTCCCCGTGCGACCATCACCGCGTCCACGCCGGTCCGCTCGAACATTGCCGACGCGTCGGCGGCTGACAGTACATCGCCGCTGCCGATCACCGGGACTCCGGCTGCGCGCTTGACGTCGGCGAGCACGGACCAGTCCGCCGCACCGCGGTAGAACTGCTGCCGGGTGCGACCGTGGACGCATACGGCAGCGGCGCCGGCGTCCTCCATCCGCAGTGCGAAGGAGACCGCGCTCGTCTCCGAGCTGTCCCACCCGGAGCGGAACTTGACCGTCACCGGGACCGGGACGGCGGCGGCGATCCGCGCGACGATCGCGGCCGCACGATCCGGCGTTCGCATGAGCGCGCTGCCCTCACCGTTGGAGACCACCTTGGTGACCGGACATCCCATGTTGATGTCGATGAGCGCCACATCGTCGCTCTGCTCGGCCACGATCCGCGCGGCCTGATCAGCCATGATGGCGGGGTCCGAGCCGAACAGCTGCACGCCACACGGGACCTCATCCGGGTCGAAGGTCAGCAGCGCACGAGAGACCGCCGCGTCGGGGTTGTAGTGAAGACCCTTGGCGCTGATCATCTCGGTATAGGTGAGCGTGGCCCCCATCCGCTTGCAGATGCCGCGGAACGGCGCTTCGGTGACCCCGGCCATCGGGCCGAGGACGACCGAGCGGGCGGGCAGCAGATCACGGATGTCACGCGCGGTTGTGTTCATGTGCCCATGGTACGACGTCGGACGCGATCTCCACGCACCACCACCGGAGCACCCGTCGCTTCCGCTCATGTTCAGCTTCGTCGCACCCAAGCGAGGGTGATCCGGCCGGCGGTCGCCCGATCCTTCCGCATGCGTTACGGGAGTCGCCCGGGGTCTCAGACCCCGTTGAGCACCCGGACCGCCTTCTCATCGTTGGCGGTGTGCATCACGACCATGGCTCTCGATCCGTCGCCCGTCGTCGCCCACAGTTGCGCGATGTCGATGCTCTCCTCGGCGAGCGCGGTCGTCATGCGCGCGAGGGCACCGGGCGTGTTCGAGACGTTCACGATGACGACGTCGGACACGCTGACCTCGCCGTTCATCTTCCTCAGCACCTGCATCGTGGCGGCCTCGTCGGTCGTCACCATCAGGAACTCGCTGTACCCGTCCTTGTCGTAGAGGGCGAGAGCGCCGATGTTCACAGCGCCGGCCGCAAGGGCTCCGGTCACGTCGGCAAGCAGGCCGACGCGGGTGGGGGCACGGAACAGGATCTCTCTGTCACGCGTAGCTTTGAACATGGGACGCTCCCTTGCATCGTTGACGCTACGAGGTGTAGCTACCCGTTCCGGCCGGTGTGCCGAGCGGGACCGCCAACCATCGGGCCGCATCGCGCCGACCCGTCCGCGGTCGACCCATCGCGCGGCTCGGCCTGTGTGAGCCGCTGGGTACCATCCTTAGGACACGAGACGGCGAACGTCCGGAGGGGGAGTCAGCGATGAGCGAGGAGACGACGACACAGGACCAGCGGCCGGTCGAGGGCGCGCGTTCCGAATCCGCCGAGGCGTGGAGCGCGGTTGTGACCGAGCTCGACTCGCTCGGCGACGCGATCAAGCGGTGGGCCAAAGCGGCCGTCGCGGACCCGGACAACCGCCGGCGCATGGACGAGCTGGGTGACCGGCTCCAGGGGCTGCTCGACGATGTCGGCTCGGCGGTGCGGGCAACGACCGACTCCGATGTCGGTCAGTCGTTCAGGGAGGCCGCCGACAAGACCGGCGACGCGTTCCGGCAGGCGGGGGAGCGCATCTCCGAGGAGGTCGGCCCGCGGCTCGCGGGTACGTTCAAGGGCGTCGGGGAGCGACTGCGCGAGGCTGCGGAGCGGATGGAGCGCAAGGCCGCGGGCGGCGACGTGTCGCCACCCCCGGACGGTACGGCACCGCCGGAGCGTCAGGACGCCTAATCCCGGACCGATCCGCTAGCGAGCCGGGTACGCCCGCACCTTCTCCACGACTTCTCCACAGCCGTGCGGTATGCTTCGCGCGTGAATCCTCGGGCGCTCGGGTGACATGTCTCCCGGATCGTGCCCGCCGTGACAGGAGGTTGTCGATGGATCCGAAACTCCAGAATGCGCTGTCAGTGCTTGTCGGTGTCGCGATCGGCATGACGCTGATCGGCGCGCTCTTCGCGCTGCCGGCCGCGGTGCACGCGGTCACCGGCGCGGTGCTCGCCCCGGACAGGGCTCCGCGCATGGGTCCTCCCGCCGGGATGATGCCGGGAGCCGGCTGCGACTCCAAGGGCGCGTGCGCCCCGGGTGACCGCGCGCCCGGCATGCGTGACCGGAGCCAGTGCGGGCAGGGCGCGTGTGCTCCCGGTATGACCGCTCCGGGCTCCTGCGCTCCGGGTGAGTGCGGTCCCGGGGGTCGCGCTCAGGGCCAGTGTGCCCCGGGCGAGTGCGCTCCCGGCGTACGGCCCGACCGCGGTCCGGCGGCCTGTCCCAGCTGCGAGAACTCCCCGGAGGCCGGCACAGCGGGCTGAGCCACGATCGCCGCTCTCGAACGACACCCCGGTCGCACCGTTGTGACCGGGGTGTCGTGTGTACGCATCGCGCGGGAGGCGGTCTCCCGGTCCGGCTGCGCCTCGCGGTACGATGCACCGTGAGGGGAGTGACGTGGTGACGGAGCGCGTGACGGTCAAGTTCGAGCCGGGCGGGTACGAGGCGCAGGTGGCGCCCGGAACGACCGTGCTCGAGGCGGCCCGCGCGGCTGGCGCCCCCCTCGACGGGCCGTGCGGCGGCTCGGGCCGCTGCGGCTCGTGCCGCGTGCGCGTCGAGGGAGCGGTCTCGCCGATGACCGGCGAGGAGGCCGAGCTGCTCGGCGGCGTGAGCGTCGCGGCAGGCCGGCGGCTAGCGTGCCGGACCCGCATCCTCGGGGATGCGAGCGTCGATCTCGGGCCGGCCGCTCCCGGGAGCGTGCGGGTCCTCACGGACGACAGCGCGCCGAGCGTGTCCGCGACGCGCCCTCCAGCGCTCGACGGCTCTCCGATGACGCTGGATGCCGCGGTCGACGTCGGGACGACCACCCTCGCGCTCGCGCTCATCGATCGGACCGGTGACGTGGTCGCCCGCGCCGGCGCGCTCAATCCGCAGGTCGCCTACGGCGCCGACGTCATGCTCCGCGTGAGCGCGGCGATCGGCGGTGGCGCCGAGGAGCTTGCCGATGCCGTGTCCGGCGCGATCGACTCGCTCGTCGGGTCCGCGCTCCCGCACGGGGCGCGGATCGACCGGCTCGTAGCGGTCGGCAACACCGCGATGACCGCGCTGCTGCTCGGTCGTGACGTGAGCCCGCTCGCGGCCGCGCCCTACGCCGGTCCGCCCGTCGCCCCCGCCCGGATCGACGCCGCCGAAGCCGGGATGCCGGGCCTTGCCGGCACACGGCTCGAGGTGCCACCCGGCGCTTCGGCGTTCATCGGCTCCGACATCGTCGCCGGCGCCGTGGCGGCCGGACTCGCCGGACGATCACGGCCGACGGTGTTGATCGATCTGGGCACCAACGGGGAGATCGTGCTCGCGGCGGGCGGATCGCTCGTCGCGACATCGACCGCCGCGGGACCGGCGTTCGAGGGCGCGTCCATCGAGTGCGGCATGCGCGCCGAGCCGGGTGCGATCGAGCGTGCCGAGCTCGGTTCGGTCGGGTCGCTCACGCTCGGCGTGGTCGGCGGCGGCGCCCCGCGCGGCGTGTGCGGCAGCGGACTGCTCGACCTCATCGCCGCGCTCCGTGACGCGGGCGCGATCGACGCGACCGGGCGGATCGCGGAGCCCGGGACCGGAGCGCTCGGCGGGCGCATCGCCGAGCGCGCGGACCAGCGGGTCCTCACGCTCGATGACGCCGGCGCCGTCGTTCTGGCTCAGCACGACGTGCGCGCGGTTCAGCTCGCCGTGGCCGCCGTCGCGACCGGGCTCGGCCTGCTGCTGGAAGACGCCGGGATCGCGGCGGGCGACATCGACGAGGTGATCGTCGCCGGCGGCTTCGGGCATCACGTCAGCGCCTCCTCGCTCGCGCGCGTCGGCATCATCCCCGGCCAGTTGGCCGACCGCGTCTCGTTCGCGGGCAACACAGCGCTCACCGGCGCCGTCATGTTGGCGCGAGACCCGGCGCTCGCCGGGGAGTTCGAGCGGGTCGCCGGGAGCGTGCGCACGGCGGACCTCGCGGCGCACCCCGCGTTCGAGGACCGGTTCCTGGCGGCGCTCACGTTCCCGGCGTAACGCCCGTTCCGCGCAGGTTCCCCTGGGGAGCGTCGACCCCGGCAAGGCGATACCTCCCACCGTATTCAGCGCCGTGACCTGCGGCAATCGCCCTTCGTCCGTCCGTCCGGCCGCGCTTGACTTCATGTCCGGGGTGATGCATATCATTCGTATGACTTATCGTGCGTCCGAGGAAGGGGAGTGGTATGGCCAAGCGTCGCGTGATCGGTCCCACCGCGTGGATTCTGGGTGGTGCCGGTCTCTTCATCGGGGCGATCGCCGCGTGGCTTGTCAGCCAGGGCAACCCCGGGAACATGGGTCTGTGCATCGCGTGCTTCCTGCGCGACATCGCCGGCTTCTTCGCGGGTAAGTGGTCGAACCAGGCCGCCGTGGCCTACATCCGGCCCGAGATCGTCGGCATCATCCTCGGCGCCATGGGGGCGGCCATCGTCACGCGCGAGTTCCGCCCGCGCGGCGGCAGCCAACCGCTCATCCGCTTCGCGCTCGGCTTCATCTTCATGAGCGCCGCGCTCGTCTTCCTCGGCTGCACCGTCCGCGCGTGGCTGCGTCTGGGCGGCGGCGACCTCTCCGCGCTGTGGGGGGTCCTCGGCATCGTCGCCGGCGTCGTGGTCGGCGTGGTGTTCCTCAAGCGCGGCTTCAACATGGGCCGGGCGAAGAACCTCGCCAAGCCGCTCGGCTGGCTGCTGCCTGCGGTGGGGGTCGTGTTCCTGGCCTTCCTGCTGATCTCCTCGTTCGGGACCAAGCCGGACTTCGCCACCGTCACGCCGGCCAACGGCAAGGCTGTCATCCCCGGTGAGGTCGTCGTCACCACCGATGGCACGGTCATCAAGCCGAAGGACGCGACGCTTGTCGACGGCGCGGTCGTCGCGGCGGACGGCACGGTCCTCGCCGACGCCGAGAAGGTCAAGGCCACCAAGCCGATGCCCGGCGGCAAGCGCGCCCCGCTGTGGATCTCGCTCTTCGCCGGTCTCGCCATCGGCGCGGTGGCGCAGCGCAGCCGCTTCTGCTCGATCGGCGGCATCCGCGACGCTATCCTGATCCGGCGCTACGATCTGCTCTTCGGCGTTGCCGGCTTGCTCATCGGCGCGACCGTCGTCAACATGATCTTCGGCCAGTACAACCTCGGCTTCACGAACCAGCCGGTGGCGCACAACGACGCGCTCGGGAGTTTCGCGGCGATGACCATCGCGACTCTCGCCGCGGTTCTCCTCGGCGGGTGCCCGTTCCGTCAGGTCATCATGGGCAGCGAAGGCGATGTCGACAGCTTCATGGCCGTCGCCGGCATGCTCGTGGGCGCTGGCGCCACCCACTTCTTCAAGCTGGCGTCTTCGCCGGCCGGGCTGGCGGCGAACGCGTGGCCGGCTCTGGCGGTCATGGCAGTGATCCTCGTCGCGGTGGCGCTCATCAAGCGCCCTGCCGCGGCCTAACTCAGGAAGGAGAGCGGAAGTGAAGGAACTCGACGTGCGCGGACTCTCCTGTCCGATGCCGCTCATGCACACCAAGAAGGCGCTCGAGGGCGATCCGTCCGAGATCATGGTCCACGCCGACAGCGGGACAGCCAAGGCCAACGTCGTCGCGCTGCTCCAGGACTCCGGCTACTCCGTGACGGTCGAGGAATCCGGCGAGGAGTACCGCATAAAGGGGGCCCGCTAGTGGCGCTGTTCGGCCGCAAGGAGAAGAAGGAACGCCCGGGCGCCGAGGAGGCGCTCGGGCTCTTCCTCTTCGAGGAGGTCACGGAGGCGCTCGCCGCCGAGCGGGTCCTCAAGGGGGCCGGCTACGAGCTGATGCTCGTCGCTCCGCCCGCGCACTTGCGAGCGGGGTGTGACCTCTCGGTCGCCGTAGCGCGCGTCGAGCACATCGGCGCCGAGCGCGCGCTCCTCGACGCCGGCGTCCATATCCGCGGATGGGTGGACGACGCCGAAGGCACGGCTGACATCTGCGACCTGGTGACCACCGTGGACTTCGGCGAGCACCTCATGGTGCGCGCCGGCAACATGAAGATCGTCGTGGAGAAGGCGAGCGGCATCATCGTGAACACGTCCGGTGGCGGCTGCCCCGACATCCCGTACCTCAACCTCGAGCTCGTCGGCAAGCGCATCGCGGAGGTCCCGCGGCCGAAGGACCTCGGCTACACGCTCTGCGGCCTCATGCTCGATCGCGCATACCTCGAGGCGCGCGCGCTGCTGGACGGGGGCGCCGCATGACGCTTCTCGTCGTCGCCACGTACCCGATCAGCGGCGGACCGGTGCTCGACGGCCCGGTCGCCATCGGGCATGACCGCGGCATCTCGATCGGTGGCACGGACGTTCCCGCTTCGCAGGGGACCTCGGCCATGCTGGGCGCCGCGTGCCAGGTGCTGGCTCACCTCGGCCGGCCCGCGCCTCACGCGCTCGTCGCCGGCGACATCGGCCGGGGTGACGGAACGCGCGCGGTCTACGAGCGCCTGCCCGAGGTCGCTCGCCGCATCCAGCCGACCGTGATCGCGTTCCACTACATGCAGCCTGTCATGGCGCTCATGCGCCACGCGCTCGAGCGACTCGCCGAGGCCGCGCCGGACGCGCTGCTCGTGGCCGACGCGGGCGGGATGTACGCCGCGAAGGCCGCCGGGCTCGCGCCGCGCTTCGAGCTGATGACGCCCGACGTGGGTGAGGTCGGCTTCCTCGCCGATCCCGCCGTGACGCATCCCGCGTACGTGTCCCACTACCTCTTCGGCACCGCGGGGTTCGACCCCGAGGTCCTCGCGGCGAAGGCTCACGAGACGGGCGGCTCGGCGCGCGTGCTGCTCATCAAAGGCGTCCGTGACCACGTCGCCCGGGACGGCGAGGTGGCGGCCGTGATCGATGAGCCGTGCGTGCCCGAGCTCGAGGCCATCGGCGGCACGGGTGACACGATCACGGGCCTGGCGTCGGCGTTCCTCGCCGCCGGGTTCCCGACGGTCGACGCGGCGGTCTGCGCGTCGAGGGCGAACCGCGCGGCCGGTCTCGCCATGGGCGCCACGCCCGCGATGCGCGCGAGCGATCTCGTCGCTGAGCTCCCGGGTGTGCTGAGCGACAACCTCTGCTCGTGGGGCGGTGTCTGCCAGGTTTAGCTGGTGCGGCTTTCGCGCACGAACATCCCCGAAGCCCGCGAACCTCGGAGGCCCCATGCTGTTCGGCGTGATCATGCTGCGTGACGCCGCCATCCTGAGCGGTGTGATCGGCATGGCTCTGATCCTCTTCCAGGTGTTCGAGGGCAAACGGAAGATCAGGTTCAAGGGCCGCTTGCACATGCGGGTCCACCGGTGGAGCGCGTACGCGCTCGTGGCCGTCTCGGTCACCCACCTGCTGATCGCACTGCGCTATCTCGGCGTCATCTAGACGCTGTTGACGCTCATGCGCGCCGGCCCCACGATGGGGAGCGTACGTTTCCGAACGTGGAGGACCGCATGGATACCGGCACCGGTCAGGCAGTCACCCCGCAGGAGCCCGCGGCACAGCAGCCCGCCAGGGCGAAGAAGCTTTCGGCCGGCGCGAAGTGGGGCATCGGCATCGGCATCGGATTCGCGCTGCTGACGCTCGCCTCATGCGGGCTCATGGCGTGGGCGCTCTCCTCGAGCGACGGCATGAGCTTCTCCTCGGGTCAGGGTGTCGCGCTCATCCGCATCGACGGCGTCATCGCCGGCACCGGCACCGTGTACGACGGCTACATCTCGCCCGAGTACTTCCTCGACCAGCTCGATCAGGCGCTCGCTGACCCGAACGTCGCGGCGATCCTCCTGCGCATCGACTCACCCGGCGGCACGGTCGCCGCGTCGCAGGAGATCTCCCTCGCCGTCAAGCGCGCCAGTGAGCAGAAGCCGGTCGTGGCCAACATCGGCGACATCGGCGCCTCCGGCGCGTACATGGTCGCCGCCCAGTGCGATCACATCGTGGCCTCGCCCGGCTCCGCCGTGGGCAGCATCGGCGTCATCATGCGGATCCCGAACGTCGCCGGGCTCATGGACAAGCTCGGCGTCGAGTTCACCACGATCACGAGCGGCGATCTCAAGGACGCCGGCAGCCCCTATCGGAGCATCACCGCCACCGAGACCGCGCTGCTCGAGGGCCAGATCGACGTCGCCTACGAGCAGTTCGTGGCGGATGTCGCCGAGGGTCGCGGCATGAGCGAGGCGAAGGTTCGCGAACTGGCGACCGGCTGGGTCTGGCTCGCCGCCGAGGCGGTCGAGCTCGGGCTCGTCGACGAGCTCGGCAACTACGACGACGCGGTCGCCGCCGCGGCGAAACTGGGCGGCATCGAGGGCGACCCGGCGATCATCACGTACGAGACCGCCGACCCGTTCTCGGATATCCTCAGCAGTCTGCTCGGCTTCCGGTCATCGTGGCGCACGCCCGACGGCGACACGCTTCGCCGGTTCGGCCTTCCGCGGTAGGCGGGGCACGATCCGGCGAGCGGCCGCCTTATCTCGGGGGGCGCCATCCCGTACAATGCTCCAAAGGCCGGTGACGGCCGGCGAGTGATGCGCCGCATGCCGCCCGAGCCGCATTCGAGAAAGGACGCCCGTGCAGCTCCAGCCCACCGGGCACGGCAAGGTCCGCGACATCTTCGACCTCGGCGATCAGCTCCTGATGGTGGCCACCGATCGCCTGAGCGCGTTCGACGTCGTGCTGCCCGACCCTATCCCGTACAAGGGCGAGGTCCTCACCAAGATCTCGCTCTTCTGGTTCGACCGGCTCGCGCACGTCGTGCCGAACCACGTCATCTCCACCGACGAGAGTGACCTGCCCGACGACCTTGCCGCGCATGCCGACTCGCTCCGCGGGCGCTTCATGCTCTGCCGCAAAGCCGAGGTCTTCCCGGTCGAGGCGCAGATGATCGACGTCGCCCCCTCCTCGATC
>CAYYLR010000051.1:6992-10257 GCA_964472485.1 uncultured Coriobacteriaceae bacterium | reverse complement strand
AACGAACGCGACGGTCAGCCACGTCAACGCCCCAGCGAGCACGATGCCGCCACCGACAAGCACACCGAGCGGGAGGCTGTGCGGATCAGGGGAGAT
This sequence comes from uncultured Coriobacteriaceae bacterium, assembly GCA_964472485.1. Classification (GTDB taxonomy): domain Bacteria; phylum Actinomycetota; class Coriobacteriia; order Anaerosomatales; family Anaerosomataceae; genus CAYYLR01. The sequence continues at coordinate 10,161 of CAYYLR010000051.1, read as the reverse complement.
CCCCTCGATGAAGACGGCGCCCCCCGACTCCAGCGTGAAGAACTCGGCCGGGGCACGTTCGACGAGCACGCCCCTGAACGCCCCCAGCCCGGCGCCCGCGACCGGCGCGTCGAGCCACTGCGCAAGCGCGATCCGCCAGTACCACACCCGGCCCCAGAGCGCTTCGGCCGCCGCTGGCACGAGCGTCGCGAGCGGGACGCCAAACCACGACACCAGCACGCCACCGGCCAAGACGAGGGTGTCGGTGCCCTTCCTGATCCGGGTGGCCAGAGAACGCAGTCCGATCCACACCACGCCGAGCGCCGCGGGTGCGGTCGCGCCCGCCAGCGCGAGCGCGCCGAAGGCGCCCAGCGCGAGAGCGGTGAGCGACGGCTTCGCGCGCGGCCACCGTGACAGTGCGCCGTCGATCATGATCGGGAGCGCCAAGAGAACCGTCTGCCCGAGGTATGCGGAGTTCGGCAGCGTGCCCCGCATGTGCCCGCCGGTGAGCACCTGCGGCAGTGCAAAGGCGATCTGAAGCATCAAGAAGCCGGCGAACGCGGCCGGAAGCACGGACCTGAGACTCGAGGAGAGCGATGCAGCGCCGAACAAGACAAGTCCAGCGGCAAGCACCTGGGCGACGCCGACATGCTCTTGCGGTGCACCGAGAAGCGCCGAGTATCGGTCCTGAGCGGCGAGTGCGGTGATGATGAGAGCGCCGGAGAACGCGATCCATGCGGCAAGAACGGACCGATCGATACTGACTGCGGCCGTTCCACGCCGAGACGTCGCGAGCGCGCCGACGATCCCGGCGAGTCCCAGGAGAACCGGCGCCGTATCCTTTCCCTGCACGATCCCCCATGGCAACAACCCGGACGCCGCGGTGGCAAGCGCGAAAAAGGCCAGCACGCTGGCATGACGGGAGTCAGTCGATGGCGGGGAGGATGCTGTCGCCGACATCACACGGGCCATCCTCTCCCCTGACGAGGCTCCAGGCATGCGGCGCGGACGATGCGGGTCATCGGCGGTCGCTCCTCGGCAGCGCACGGCTTCACGGGGGTCAGTATAGGGCAGCTCGCGGCGATCTGAGCCGTGGCGGACGCACGCGATCGCGGTCGAACCGTCATTCCACGCGCAGCAGGACGATGTCGGTGAGCACCTCCGCGCTGATCAGTCCGAACCATGGTGCTCCGATGAACTGCGCGTTCCATGGTGCGCAGTAGAAGAAGTGGCGGTTCCGGGGAGGCTGGTACACAGCCCAGCCGAACAGAACGACGCCCGTCGCCCGCTCTGTGTAGCTGGCCACACGGGTCATGTCCCCGCCGGTGGGCCCTGTCGTGACGGTGGCGACCACATACGCCGGCCGAAGGTCCGGGAGGGGCTCGATCAGCAGGTTCGCGTTGTCCGGGAGAGCGACCACCGTCGCAGGCTTCACGTAGTACGACAACGCCGGCCCCCAAGCACCCATGATGCGCTCGGTCGCGTAGACGGTGACGCCGGAGCGGTCGGCCGGCAGATCGTCCACGATCTGCGCGGGAGAGAACGTGCCAAGCTTGTGGCCGCCGAGCATGAGCAGCGCGACGATGAACACCGCGCTGATCGTCAGCGCGGTTACGACGATTCCCGGCCCGGGTCGACGCTTGATGAGCTCCGAGGCGCCACGGGCGAGGATGAGCGCCGCGAATGGGAGAGCCGGTAGCAGGTAGTAGCTGTGCATGCGGAGCACGAGATAGAGCGCCGTGAACAGACCGAGTCCCGTGAGCGCGAAGGTGTCAGCGGGCTTGTGTCGCCATAGTGCGAAGCCGGCCGCGGGAATCAAGAGGACGAGTAGAAGCGGAGACGCGATCCAGATGACCTCATCGAGGAACCGGAGACGCAGCCCCTCGACAGTGAGGCCTGCCGCGGCCCCGCGGGCGGCGACCCCGCCCATCGCGGCGAAGAACGCTGAGCCGTCTCGCACGATCTGCCACACGAACCACGGCGAGGCGACAACCAGACACGCGGTGGCGCATGCTCGAACCCTGGGCGCCTTCAGCCATGCGAGCCCCCGGGTGCGCCACGTCTCCCAGACGGCGAGCAGTACCAACCCGAGGACCGCCGGAAGCTTCGTGAGGACCGCCAGCCCGAAGAGTACCCCGCTGATCAGGCCATCACGGCCCTTCCCGCTTCGAATCGCCACGACGTAGTGGTAGAGCCCCGCGAGTACCAGCGTCACGAACAGCGCATCCATCTGCACGTTGCGCGTCACCAGCACCGCTCCCGGCATGATCGCGTAGAGCGCCGCCGCGATCATGCCGATCCGCTCGGTGAAGAGCGCGCGACCGAGCAGGAATAGGTAGTAGACGCCGACGGCGGCGGCCAGTATCGAGGCGATCCGGGCGATCACGATACCGGGCCCGAAGACGCGGAACAGCGTTGTCAGCACGAGCCCGTACAGCGGCGGGTTGTTGAGATCCCCAGGAGCTGTCATCCATGCCATGACACCGCGCTCGGCGTCCGCGGACGCCATCTGCAGGTAGAAGCCTTCGTTGTACGAGAAGAAGCCGGCAGCCGGCTCGCCGACGCCGATGAGACGGACACCCATGGCGAGCAGGATGATCCCGCTCAGAACAACCGCACGCCTCGTGACCTTCATGCCCTCCGCGCCTTTCGCGGCTCCGCTACGAACCGCGTCGCCCACGCGAGCAGTAGCGCGCAGCCGACGACCATCAGCCCCGAGTAGTGCTGACCCCAGTAGCTGCTCGGGGCGCCGACGATGAGGGTGAACGCGGGCCAGAAGAGCGCGGCTGCGAGCAGTGTCGCGAGCACGCGCTTGGTGCCGGAACGGAGCGCGAGGAGGTAGCCGACCGGCGCCACGAGGAGTCCGGCCGCGGGAGGTACGGCGTAGAAGCCGTAGGGGTACAGCAGGTAGCCGGCGGGCGCGCCGAACTTGAGACTCAGCGGCCGGGCGGCGCTCGTGGAGAGCATCCAGCCGACAGTGAGCGGAACGACCCCTTCGGCAATGAGGGGTGACGCGACCCGCCCGTGCGCGTAGACGGCCAACGCGAGCACTCCGCCGAGACCAGCGTAGAACGCGATGTGCCGCCACGCGGTCCGGTCGCGATCGAGGACGACGCCCGCAAGCGCGCCGAGGGCGAGGAACACGAGCGTGACCGCCGCGACCTCCCTGCAGAGCGCCGCGGCGAGCGCG
>CAYYLR010000051.1:0-6913 GCA_964472485.1 uncultured Coriobacteriaceae bacterium | reverse complement strand
CCGGCCGCGTACCAGCGCTCGCGGATGGCGAGCAGGAGCGCGCCGAGCGCGAACATCCCGGCCCAGTAGTCGGGGAAGAAGACGTTCACCCAGGTCGCGTGCGTGATGAAGATCGGGAACAGCAGCGCGGGGACCGCCACCGCACGGTGCGCAGCCAAAGGCCAAAGGGCCCAGTACGAGCCGGCGAGCAACGCCGCGGCCACCAGCGTCGACAGCGCGTACACGTTGAGTCCGACCGCGCGCGCTCCCTCCCAGAGCCAGAACAGGTACGGGAGCCGGATGAAACTCGGCGAGGTGGCCCACGAGCGGAACTGACCGTCGACGACCGCGCCCTCGTTCATGAGCCGAGCGTCCTGTGATGCCGCGGTCACGATGGCGTCGTAGTAGCCGAGATCCTGAGTGACCATGAGCGCGTGGGCCTGGCGGTAGATGGCGGCGTCGTAGGCGTAGGCGCCAGGCTCCGAGAGGACTTCGGCCTGGATGCCCGGCTCAGCCGCCGAAGCCGCGAACACCATTCCGAGCACGACGAACGCGATCGCCACTCCAGCGGGAGCGTGATCGAGCCACCGTCGCTGACGCGCACCGTCGAGCGCGAGGCACGTCAACCAGGCGGCAAGCGCACCGATAGAGCCGCCGAGCAGCACCGCACCGAACGCGCCGAGCCCCGTGACGCTGCTGGAGAAGAGCATGGAGGCGAGGATCTCGCTGATGACCCCGCCCGGCACGTCGGCGAAGTACGCGCCCGGGGCTCGCTGGAGAAGCGATTCGATCCCACCAGCGGCAAGGCCCTGGTAGGCGGCCAGCGCGCCCACCGACCCCGTGACGGCGCCACCGATCATGGCCACGCGCTGCCGTGAGACCGCCGAGGCCCAGATGACGCCCGCGAGCACCGGGCCGCCGACAGCGGACAGCGCGCCGAGGAACAGCGAGCCGAGCGTCGCCGCGGAGAGCGCGAGGGTGGTCAGCGCGAGGTAGCCAAGAGCGCGCCGGACGACGGCAGGCATGCCGAGGGTCTGCGCCGTGTTCGACCGCGGTGCGGACGCGCGGCCTCCGGTTCCGGCCGGCGTGTTCGGCCGCCTCGTCTTTGCGCTCATGGCCCGACCTCTCTCCGATCGCCACTCAAAGGTACATCACCACGGCCGACGAGCCGCGCGGCGAGCGCGGCGCAACCGACGACCGTGAGACCCGTGAACTGCTGCCCCCAGTAGCTCGATGGCGCGCCGACCGTGAGCGTGAACGCGAGCCAGAAGAGCGACAGGCCCGCCACCGCCACGAGGACACGGCGCGGCCCGGCGCGAAGCACGAACCCGAGCCCGAGCGGCGCGCCCACCGCAGCTAGAACCGCTGGAAGCGGATGGAAGCCGTAGGGATACATCATGTACGTCGCCGGCAGCGAGCGTGGCTCACAGCCGTGCTTCCAGCACGTCCACGATCTGCTGCGCAGCCGTACCGTCCCCGAACGGGTTCGCGGCAGCGGCCATCGCCGCGTACGCCGCCGGGTCGCCGAGCACCTCCCGCGCTGCCGCGGCGATCCCCTCGCGCGTGGTCCCGACCAGCCTGATGGCGCCGGTCTCGAGCGCCTCGGGACGCTCGGTCGTCTCACGGAGCACGAGCACCGGCGTGTCGAGCGAGGGAGCCTCCTCCTGCACGCCGCCTGAGTCGGACATGATGAGGGTGGCGGCGCTCATGAGCTTCACGAACGGCAGGTAGTCGAGCGGCTCGGTCAGCACGACGCGCGGGTGACCGCCGAGCGTCGCCCGCACGACCTCGCGCACCACCGGGTTGCGGTGCACCGGGAACACGAGCGTGAGATCGTCGAACTCGTCGAGCACGTCGCGCACGCCGAGGCAGATCCGCTCCATCGGCTCTCCCCAGCTCTCACGCCGGTGCGCGGTCATGAGCACGAACCGGCCGCCGTTGCCCGACGCGAGGTCGGCAAGCCGCGGGTCGTCGAACGTGCACGGCATCCCGGCCGCCTCGAGCACGGCGTCCACGACCGTGTTGCCGGTGACGTAGATGTCGTCGTCGGCCACACCCTCCGCGAGCAGGCGGCCGCGCGCGTGCTCCGTGGGCGCGAAGTGGAGGTCCGCCACGTGCGTCGTGAGGCGGCGGTTGACCTCCTCGGGGAACGGCGCCCGCTTGTCGTCAGTGCGCAAGCCGGCCTCGATGTGCCCGACGGTGACGTGCTCGTAGAACGCCGCGAGCGCGCCCGCGAGCGTGGAGGTGGTGTCGCCCTGGACGAGCACGGCGTCCGGTGAGATCTCGCGGACGCACGCGCCGATGCCGGTGACGGCGGCCGCGAGCACCTCCTCGGGGCGCTGGCCGGGCCGCATGAGGTCCAGATCGCGGTCGGGGGTGATGCCGTAGAGCGCGAGGACCTGGTCGAGCATCTCGCGGTGCTGGCCGGTCACGGCGACGACCGCGCGGAAGTGATCGGGACGCTCCCGCAGGCGCTGGATGACCGGGGCCATCTTGATGGCCTCGGGACGGGTTCCGAACACGACGAGCACGGTCTTCATCGGCGCTCCTCAGGCTGCGTCATGCGTTCGGGTAACACTCTGCCACAACCATGACGCCGGCACCGCCCACACGCCCTCGCCGAGCGGCGCTGTGACCGAGCCGGTATGGAACAGAACGCCCTGCCGGAATCGATGACCGACGAGGTCGGCGAAGCGCCGAAGGCCGTCGCCGTCCGCGAAGGTCGGCGACGCGGTCGCCTTGACCTCGATACCGACGAGGCGACCAGCGGCATCCTCGAGCACCAGATCCACCTCGGCGTTCCGCATGCGGAAGTGCGCGAACCGCATCCGCGCGGATGCGTACTCGGCCTGACGCATCAACTCGGTCGCGACGAAGGACTCGAGGAGCGGTCCGAGGAGGTCGGGAAACGCCTGCAACCGCTCCTCGTCGACGCCCAGAAGGTGGCATGCCAGCCCGGTGTCGATGATGAGCGGCTTCGGACGCTTGCTCGCCTCCCTGGCGATGTCCCCCGACCAGGCGGAGATCATGCGCAGCAGGTATGCGGCCACGAGCAGGCCGACATAGCGGTCGAGAGTCACCCGCTTGACCTCGACCATGCGGCCGACCTCGGACAGGTTGAGCAGCTGCATCGAGCGCGCGGCGAGCGTGCGGAGGATCCGCGGAAGTGCGGTTCGGTCGGCGATGTCACTGATGCGCGGGACATCGCGCTCGATCATCAGCGATAGGTAGCTTGACATCCAGCGGTCATGAGCGGGGCCGGCGCCCTGCGCGAGAGCCTCGGGGTAGCCGCCGGCGACGATGCGCTCGACCACATCCGCCCTCGACGCGCCTCCGGAGCCGGCCACGAACGGTACACCTGAGAACAGACGGTCCACCGCGTTGGCCGTCGAGCCTTCGATCTCGGCCTGGGAAAGCGGCCAGAGCGTGAGCGTCCGCATCCGGCCCGTCAGCGCGTCGGCGACCTCGGGAAGGAGCCCGGGATCCGCCGAGCCGGTCAGCAGGAACCTGCCCGGCCGGCGGTCATCATCCACGGCGCGCTTGACGGCTCGCAGGAGGCCGGGGGCTCGCTGGATCTCGTCGATGACCACCGGCGCGTCCCCCGCGCCGTCAACGAAGCCCTGCGGATCCCGCAGGGCGGAGTCGAGCAGCGTGATGTCGTCGAGCGTCAGGTAGCGCGCGGGGTGACGGTCGGCGATCAGGTGGCGCACGAGCGTGCTCTTGCCCGACTGCCGAGGTCCGGCGACGAGCACGACGGGCGCTTCCGTGAGCATGGCGAGGAGCGTGGCCTCGGCACCTCTGCGATACGCGAACCGTTGCACCGGAACCTCCCCCTCGGCCACGCGGTACTCTGTGAGTGACGATTCTTCCCATGCAGTGGTAAGAATCTTACCATCCTCTTGCGGGGGTGTCACCTACTGGGCCCGCACGGACCGAGCGCGCACTAAGCCCGCTACACCGCCGAAGCGGCGACCGACATCACGCCGGCCATCACGAACAGCAGGCCCAGCCACTGACGGCGCGTGAACGGCTCCTTGAGCAGCACCGTGGCCGCCGCCGTCACCCCCGCGTATGCGAGGCTCAGGAACGGATACGCGTAGGAAAGCTCGGTGCGCGAAAGTACGTAGAGCCACAGGAGCGCCGAGACGCCGTAGATTGCGAGACCCCCCACCACGGCGGGCTGGCGCGCGATCTCGAACACGAGAGCCAACGGAGTGCGCGCACGCTCGCGGTCGATCGCGCCGACGCGCAGCATGCCGATCTTGAGCACGAGCTGCCCGGTGATCACGAGCAGCACGGCGACGAGGATGCCGGGGATCTCGCTCACGCGGCCTCACCGCCCTCGACCGTCGGATCGGCGTCACGCGCGACCGCACCCGTGCCGATGAGCAGGATCCCCCCGACGATCGCGGCCACCCCGAGCCAGCGGAGCGGGCCCACGTGCTCCCCTCCCGCGAGCGCCGCGACCACGACGATCACGTACGAGAGCGCGCCGAAGGGGTACGCGGTCGAAAGCGCCACGCGCGAGAGCGCGACGAGCCAGATTGCCGAGGAGAGCGCGTAACTCACGAGTCCGCCCCAGACGAGCGGCTCGAGCAGACCGGCCGCGACCGTAGCGGCCAGCGATCCTCCGCCGAGTGACGCCATGCCGAGCCGCATCAGCACCTGGCCGGTGGCGCCGAGGCCGACACTCCCGAGGATGAGCGCGTAGTCGGTCGGCGTGACCGCGCGGGCGGAGGAGCTCACCGCCGCACCTGGCGGGCCTCGCGCCGGACCGTGCGGAGCACGCGGAGATACGCCCGGATGGTCGGCATGATGCGGATCTCAGAGCCCTTGCGCTTCGCGTCGTAGTGGAGCACGAACGGCGTCTCGGCGAACCGCGCGTGGCCGCGCAGCCGCTCGGCGATCTCGACCATGCAGGCGAACCCGTTCTCGCTGACGAACCGGTCGCCGTAGGTGGCGAACCCCCACTGGATGACGCGCGCGCGGTAGAGCCGGAAGCCGCACGAGTAGTCGCGCACGCCGCGGATGGGACGCACGAGCGACACAAGCGCGCCGGCGCCGTAGCTCATGAGGAGCCTGAACGCCGAGAGCCCCTCGACGCCGGAGCCTCGGCGATAGCGGGACGCGATCACCACGTCGGCGCTCTCGCGATCCATCGTCTCGAGCATGGCGGGCACGTACGCGGGATCCTGGGTGAGATCGGCGTCGAGCGTCACGATGATGTCAGACGGCGCGCACCGCTCGGCGGTCATGCGCAGACCGCGGCGGATCGTGAAGCCGAGGCCGCCGTTGGGCTCGTTGCGCACGACCTCGACCGGGATCCCGGGCGCCTTCGCGCGCGCCAGGTCACCGGTGTCATCGCGACTGCCGTCGTCGACGACGAGGACGTCGAACGGCAGGGCCGCCTCTCGGCACACCTCGGCGATGCGTTCGAGCAGGTCGGCGACGGAGGCGGACTCGTTGTACGCGGGCAAGACGAAGTGGAGCGTCCGACCGTCTCGCGCCGATGCCGTCGCCACATCCACCGTCCCGCAGCCTCCGCTGTCTATCGCTGGATCATCCCTCACGCACGCGCGCCCTGCGCAAGGATAGCGCATCCTCCTGCGGGGAGAGCGCGCCGTACTTCAGGCCGTTCCGGCGTCTGGCCTCGACTTGGCCACGAGCGGCGCCAGCACGGTCCACTTCCGCCATCGCGAACGTACGGCGAGAGCGCCTGCCAGCGCCAAGAACCCCAGGAGCGGCCCCACCCCCCCGCCGAGCGGCATCGACTTCGCGCCGAACTCCAGGGCTCGCACGAGCGTCGGCAGACCCGCTGAGTTGAGCCAGGATCCGATACTGAGCCCGGTGGACGCGGCGTCCTGCGGCACAGCGAGTGTATGAGCGCCAAGGACAACGCCCACCGCCGACGCGAGGACCAAGCGCGCCCGGCGCGGGCTGTCGCCGTCCGAACGCATCGCCGCACCTGACGAGGTTGTTGCCGGAGACCGCTTCGTCACGCTGTCCTACTCCGCCGTATCCGCGGCAGCCGCCTCGCACTCGCCGGTCCAGCCCGGCGGCTCGTAGACGCAGTACGGCTCGGCTTCCAGGTAGTCACCCGTGAGCTCGAGCGCACGCGCCCGGCACCCGCCGCAGACCGCCTTGTACTCGCACGCGCCGCACTTGCCCTTGAGCAGCGAGTAGTCGCGCAGGTCGTTGAAGACCTTGCTCTCCGTCCAGATCTGTGAGAACGGCTTCTCCTTCACGTTGCCGAGCTGCATGTCGAAGTAGCCGCACGGCTGGATGTCGCCGACGTGGCTGATGAAGCAGAACGTGATGCCGCCGAGGCACCCGCGCGTCATCGCGTCGAGTCCGTACTCCTCGCGCGTGACCTTCTTGCCCTCGGCCTTCGCGAGCTGACGAATGATGCGGTAGTAGTGCGGCGAATCGGTCGGCTTGAAGTGCAGCGGGCTCGTCTTCTGGCGGTGGTAGGCCCACGTGAGCACGCGCTCGTACTCCTCGGGCGGGAGCTCCTTGTCGAGCAGGTCGCTCCCGCGGCCCGTCGGGACGAGCATGAAGATATGGAACGCGTCGATGCCGAGCGACTCGGCGAGGTCGTGGACGGCCTCGACCTTCGTGTGGTTGAGCGTGGTGACGGTCATGTTGATCTGCACGCCGACGCCGTGCGCCTTCGCCATCTTGATGCCCTCGATCGACTGATCGAAGCAGCCCGGCTGACCGCGGAAGGCGTCGTGCTCCTCGGCGGTCGGGAAGTCGATCGAGACCGAGATGCGCGGGATCTTGTGCTCGGCCATCTTGGCGGCGATCTCCTCGGTGATGAGCGTCGCGTTCGTGCCGATCACCGGCATCGCGCCCTTCTCGTGCGCGTAGTCGACGATGTCCCAGATGTCGGGGCGCATGAGCGGCTCGCCGCCCGTGAGGATGATGATCGGGT
>CAYYLR010000050.1:0-10383 GCA_964472485.1 uncultured Coriobacteriaceae bacterium | reverse complement strand
TGGCGTCTCGCGCCATCGAATCCGTCTTCACGTGCTCACCTCCTCCTCGGTCGGTCGTGCCGGTTGCGCTCAGGATCGTCGTGCGGTGGGATCCGGTGTGTTGAACCAGCAGCGGTGCGTGCGGGGCCGTGGCGCTTCCGGGATGGTGAGCGGCCGGGGCGGTTGCCCGCCCCGGCCGCATCGTTCACTCGCAAGGAGGTCCCGGGGCTACAGAGATCCGGTGCTACTTCTGGACCGCGGTGTAGCCGTAGGTGGCGGTGTAGTCGCCGGCCTCGAGGTCGTAGGCCGCATCGCCGGTCAGGTTCAGGGCGTAGCTGGCGGTGATGTTCCTCACGCCGCGGCCGTAGGTGCCCGGAGCGTCCGAGGTGCTCTCGGTCAGGTAGCCGGTGAGCGCCGCGGGAACGGCCTGGCTCTTGGAGAAGTCCCAGTCCTTGTTCGACTTGACGGTGATGCCGGCGCTGCCGTTCGTGATCGCGCCGAAGGCGGCGCCGGTGAAATCGATCGCGTTGGTGCTGATGGTCATCGAGAAAGCCGCGGGGACCTTCGCCGTCACGGTGACGTTCTCGGCCTTGGTATTGGCGAACGCGTAGCCGATCGTGCCGAGCATCAGAGCGGTGACCATCAGGGCGATCAGGGCTGTCTTCTTCACGGTGGTTCCTCCTTGTTTCTGGGTCTTCCCGGGACCGCCGTGGTCCCGGTGTTCCTTCGCTGACAGATGTATCGGGGGAGCCTGAATACTGCATGAGGGCGTTCGGCCGTGCGGCACGAGGAGCGGATGAGCGGTCCTGAACGGGCGACGAACGTTCCGGCGGGGGACGCGCCACGGTGTGCGGGCGGCGGGGCGCGGAGGCGCCGTGGACGGCGGGAGCCGCCGGGGCGCTGCTACTGCGGAACGACGGTGTACGTCACCGTGGCGACGTACGTCCGGTCGCCTTCGACGTTCCAGCCGACGCCCGCCGAGAGCGTGTCGGTCATCGCGGCCGTGCCCGAAGGCTTGGCGCCGCTCGCCGGCCCCGTGACGTTGAGTCCGATGGTAGCGGCGGCGCCACCGAGCGCACGGCTGATGACGTAGGGCGTGCTGGACTGCACCGTGACCGTCAGGTTCCGCGTGACGGGCGCCGCATCCGGTGCGAGCTCGAGATCGATCGCGGCGGCTGAGAGCGTCAGCGACAGCACCGAGTTGCCGATGACCGCCGGCCCCGTCGTCAGCGGCTGAGGGTCGATGGGTCTGCCCTGCTTGTCCTGCTGGCGGTAGGCGTTCAGAGTGCCGAGGTTGTACGTACCGACGCCCGGGTTCACGATGCCGCCCAAGACGAGCGAGAAGTCCGTCCGGCTCGGGACAGGGTTCGTGAGCGTCACGAAGACCGTCCGGGTCTGCGCGTTGACCTGCACCGTACCCGGCGGGCTGACGGCGTGGGCGCCAGAGACGTCGAAACCGGCGGGGAACGTCAGCTCGTAGCCGGTCACCGCTTCGTTGCCGAGGGTCCGGTAGACGCCGAAGGTGTACTGCGCGGTCGCGCCTGCGGTGCGGTCGGAGATCGTCGTCGTCGGCCCCGTGACGACGCTGATGGCGCTCGCGGGCACAGCCATCAGCAGCAGCGACAGCAGCAGGAGGAGTATGAGTGTCCCGTGGCGCACGCGCGAGCTCCTTCCGTGCCGGTCGAAACAGCCCATCACCGCATGACGCGGCGACGGGCACGATTGCCCGCCCGCTCCTTCTATCGGCACGCTCGGCTCAGTTCCTTAGACTCCCGAGCGGGGCGGGCATCCTGCCGCCGCGGTTGACGAAGGTGTGGCTGCTCCACCGCGACACATCCATCACCGGTGCCGCCCCGAGCAGGCCGCCCCACGTCACACGGTCCCCCGCCGCCTTCCCGATCGCGGGGATCAACCTGGCCGCGGTCGTCTTGTTGTTGATGACGCCGATGGCGCATGCATCCGAGATGATACCGGCGAGCGTCTCCGCGGGGGTGTCCCCGGGAACGGCGATCATGTCGAGACCCACCGAGCACACCGCGGTCATAGCCTCGAGCTTCTCGAGATTGAGTGCACCGTCGAGCACCGCGCGCACCATGCCGGCGTCTTCCGAGACGGGGATGAACGCGCCGGAGAGCCCGCCGATCGACGACGTTCCCATCGCGCCGCCCTTCTTCACGGCGTCGTTGAGCAGCGCGAGCGCCGTGGTTGTTCCGGGCGCACCGCAGCGCTCCACGCCCATCGCCTCGATGATCTCGGCGACGCTGTCGCCCTCGGCGGGTGTCGGGGCGAGCGAGAGGTCGACGATGCCCATCGCCACACCGAGGCGCCGCGCGGCCTCGCGGGCGACGAGTTCCCCCGCCCGCGTGATCTTGAAGGACGTGGCCTTGATGGCCTCGGCCACCGCGGTCAAGTCGGCGTCCGCCGGCAGCGCCTCGATGACGGCGCGCACGACGCCGGGTCCCGAGATGCCCACGTTGACCACCACGTCGGCCTCGCCCGGACCGTGCATCGCTCCGGCCATGAACGGGTTGTCCTCGACCATGTTCGCGAAGACGACGAGCTTGGCGCAGCCGATCGAGTCGCGGGCAGCGGTGAGGGCCGCGGTCTCGCGGACGGTGTGCGCCATGCGCACGACCGCATCCATGTTGATGCCCGCGCGCGTGGACGCCACGTTGACCGAGGAGCACACCCGCTCGGTGGTGGCGAGCGCCTCGGGGATCGAGCGGATGAGCGCGTCGTCGCCGGCGCCGGTCCCTTTGTGCACGAGGGCGGAGAAGCCGCCGATGAAGTCCACGCCGGCCGCCGCCGCCGCCCGGTCCATCGCGACCGCGACCGGAGTGAGGTCGTCGCATGCGCAACGACCGGCGACAACCGCGACGGGGCTGACCGAGATACGCTTGTTCCGGATCGGGATCCCGTACTCGCGCTCGATCGCTTCACACACAGGAACGAGGCGTTCGGCGGTCCGGGTGATCTTGTCGTAGACGCGGCTCGCCATCTCGGCCGCGCTGTCGGCGCCGCAGTCGGCGATCGACACGCCGAGCGTCACGGTCCGGATGTCCAGGTGTTGCTGCTGCACCATGAGCAGCGTCTCGGAGATCTCCTCCGGCGAGATGTGCGGCATCGACGCCCCTTCCGGCTAGATGCGGTGCATGAAGCGGAAGACGTCCTCCCGCTGCAGCGTGATCTGCATGCCGATCCGTTCGGCGACCTCCGCGAGGCGGGCCTGCACCGTCTCGAACGGATGGACGTCCTCGTCGATGGTCACGAGCATCGTCATCGAGAAGATCCCGGAGATGATGGTCTGGCTGATGTCCTCGATGTTGGTCCCGGTCTCGGCCAGAGCCGCTGAGACGGCGGCGACGATGCCGACGCGATCCTCGCCGAGCACCGAGAGTACGGCGCGTGTCTTCATAGGTCCCCTTCGGGTGCGGGAGGGCTTCCGCGCTATACTCTACCCGCCTCTGACCTCGAGCGCGATGGAGCGGCCGTGGCGATCCCGATAACACCCGTGCAACTCGGCGACGTGGTGCGCCTCAAGAAGCCGCATCCGTGCGGCGCGAACGAGTGGGAGGTCACCAAGCTCGGGATGGACATCGGGCTTGCGTGCGTCGGATGCGGTCGCAAGGTGCGTCTCGAGCGTTACGAGTTCGACCGCAGGTTCCGGGGCTTCATCAGCCGGCCGTCCGACGCCGCGAACGGAGGGCCGTCACAGCGGCCCATGGGGGATGGCGACGCGGAGTCCTGAGCGGCCCCCCGCGGGGTCCAGCGCCTCATGAACCGGTGGACGGAGCGACCTCCTCCCCCGGGACCACTCGGTTGATCTGCAGATGCACGTGGTTTCCGCCGGTCGGCTCGTACCGGCCGAGCTGCAGATCCATCTTGTCGGACATCGAGCGGACGGCGCCGATACGCGTCGCGCCGCCTTCGACACGCTCGCCGGCGGCCACGGTCACCCCGTCGAGGTGGATGAGCACGAGGTCGACGTCCTCGTAGCCGTCAGGACGGATGTGGACCTCGATATCGTCGTGCTTGCCGTAGAGCTGATAGGGACGCACGAGGGTCACCGTGCCGGTGACAGGCGAGTACACCGTCGTGCCCGGCCGGGCGCCGATGTCCGCGGCCGTGTTGGGCTCACCGGTTCGGTTGGAACGCCACATGCGTAGGCACGTGCCCCCGACGATGTCCCCGAGCGGGTCCCGCGACTCGGACGCGACGCGCTGCACGATATCGGGGGCGTCCATGTCCGCATCGGGCAGGAGTGAGCGGATCTCGAGGGCCTTGTCGCCCGAAGCCTGGTGGAACGCGAGGGCCGTGAGGTCGTCGCAGCGGACCGGGAGACGGAGTTCGAGCGCCTCGAAGGTGGCGAACCGCGGCGTGCGCTCGATCTCGACCACCGTCTCGGCGAGCAGCGTCGAGGTCATCACCGGCTCGGCTTCCGCGTTGGTGCCCGAACCGACGGCCGCCGCGATCGAGACTCCGGCGAACAGCACCGCCAGCAGCGCGAGCGGCGCACGGCCGGCACCGCTCCGTGTGCGGGTACGCCGCCGGGACCGCGGACCGATCTCGATCCCCGTGCCGGTAAGCGGCGCGGCGGGCCCGACCGGCCGGTCGCTCCGGATCGTGACGGTCCGGCGCGGCTCGGACGTCGTGCGCCGCGGCCGGTCGGCACGCGGGGATCGCGTTGAAGGAGCGGATGAGGGCAGGTCGTCGGGGGTGTCGAAGCGGTCGCCTATCGTAGCCTCCCGTTCAGCGTTATGCGGCGTACAATACTCTAGCAGTGTCTTCATCGATCGGCGGATGGGCACGTCTCGGAGACGTCGATGCCATCGCACGGTGCGCCGTCGCGTGCCGAGGGTAGGGGCTGGTGTGGAGAAACTCAAGAGCATCATGCGTGCCGAGGACGACGCCCGCGCCCGGCTGAGGGAGGCGTCCGATCACGCTGACTCCATCGTGAACGGTGTCGCCGCCCGGATCGCCGAGCATCGCACGTCGGCGATGGCCGAGGCCCGCGCGGAAGCGGCCCGCCGCCGCGAGGCGATCCTCGCGGCCGCGCGCGTCGAGGCCGAGCGGGTCTCCACGCAGGGTGCGCACGATCTCGCGCTCGTCTCCGAGGCCGCCGAACGGCACCACGCCGCAGCCGTCGAGGCCGTGCTCGCGGAGCTGGCGGGCTAGGCCGTGGCCGTAGCCCGGA
This sequence comes from uncultured Coriobacteriaceae bacterium, assembly GCA_964472485.1. GTDB lineage: Bacteria > Actinomycetota > Coriobacteriia > Anaerosomatales > Anaerosomataceae > CAYYLR01. The sequence goes on along the minus strand of CAYYLR010000050.1, from coordinate 5,210 downwards.
TGCTCAAGACGACGGCGATCGCCTACGGGCCCGCGGTCGACGATCTGGCCGAGCGGCTCGAGTCGGTCGGCGTACTCGATCTCACGAGATCCAAGTACGACCTGCCCGACCTTGCCGGCGACATCATCGAGCAGCGCATCCGCGCCCTCGACGAGAAGGTCGCCGATGCCGAGTTCTGTGTGTCGTTCCTCGGCCGCTTCCGGACGCCGGATGTCGCGCTCTCGTCGTTCATCAGCGAGAAGGTCCACATGAGCGACAAGGAGTTCCGCTCGCTTGTGGCCGACCAGCGCTTCGCTGATCTGTACCGGGAGTGCGAGCTTCTCGCCGGTCAGCTCGCCTCATTCGAACGAGAACGGGCGCAGCTGCACCGGCGGATCGCCGAGCTTGGACCCTGGCACGACCTGAGGCTGCAGATCAGCAGGTGGCAGGGCACGGTCAACGTCGCCCTGTTCACGGGGACCGTTCCCTCGCCGGACGCCGAGACGATCCGCCAGCGGCTCCGCGAGACCGCCGCGGAGGTGAGCATCGAGCAGCTCGGCTCGGTTGGGGGTCTGCAGGCGTGGGTCGTGATGGCTCACCGCTCCGTGGTCAACGAGGTCCGCTCGGCGCTCACGATCACCGGCTTCACGGAGGTGTCCTTCCCGGAGCTCTCCAACTACCCCGTCGAGGAGGTTCGTCTGGCCGAGGCTCGCCTGGAACGGATAGCGCGCAAGGAGCGCGAGGCGATCGACCGGGCGACCGAGCTCGCCGCCGAGCACTATCCGTCGACGCTTGCGCTCTCCGAGCGGCTCGCGAGCGATCGCACCTGCCTCCAGGCCCGCTCGCGGTTCGGCGCGACGGAGCGCACGGTGGTGATCGCCGGGTGGGTTCCTGAACAGCGGCTGGGGGATCTCAAGGACGCCCTGCGTCCGATGGGGTCGTACACCGACCTGACGTTCGAGGAGCCGTCCCCCGACGAGGAACCACCGGTTCTGCTCGACAACCCGCCGTGGCTGCGCCCGTTCGAGGCGCTGACCGAGCTGTACGGGCGCCCGCGGTATCGCGAGGTCGATCCAACGCCGCGGCTCGCGTTGTTCTTCTGGATCTTCTTCGGCATGACACTCGGCGATGTGGGCTATGGAGCGGCGCTGGTCGTGGCGACGCAGGCGATGAAGCACGTGCTCGACGTGGGGCCGGGCGTCAAGCGGTTCATGGACCTCCTCTCGTACGGCGGCGTGTCGGCGATGGTCATCGGCGTGCTCACCGGCTCCTGGTTCGCGGTGGATCCCGCGCGGCTGCCATCCGCGCTCCGGACGATGATGCTGATCGATCCCGTCAAGGACGTCTTGCCGGCGCTCGGCGTCGCGATCGCGCTCGGCGTCGTTCACATCGTCTACGGGTTCATGATCTCGGCGCGCTCGCGGCTCAAGGACGGGGATGTGGAGGGCGCGGTCACGGGTCCGCTGGCGGCCCTCTGGCTGCTCCTCGTGGTCGTGGCGTTCGTCCTCGGTGTGACCGGGGTGCTGCCCTCCGTGTCCGCCGGCCCCGTGCTGGCGGTCGGTCTTCTGGTGGCGCTCACGATGAAGGGCAGGGCGTTCCGCGCGCCCTCCAGCGCGGGGGCGGCGGGGTGGCGGCGGGCGGTCGCGTGGGGCTGGCTCGGCGCGCTGTTCGTCTGGACGATCGCGGCCGCCACCGGCTCTGCGCCGGCGTTCAGCGGCTGGGCGCTCCTCGCGACGACCATCGTCGGAGTGGTGGCGATCGCTCCGCTCAGGGCCACGGTGCTGGCGCTGCTTCTGGGCGCCTACGAGATCTACGGGATGACGTCGCTCATGTCGGACTTCCTCTCCTACACGCGCCTGACCGCGCTCGGTCTGGCAAGCACACTCGTCGGCCAGGTGGTCAACCTGCTGGCGGAGATGGTGTGGCCCGTGAGTATCGGCCCGTTCCCGGTCGGAGTCCTCGCCGGCATCGCCATCCTCGTCGGAATGCACGCGGTCAACCTCGGGATCAACCTGCTCGGCGCGTTCGTGCATCCCACGCGCCTGCAGTTCGTCGAGTTCTTCAGTAAGTTCTATGAGGGCGGAGGCCGAGCGTACGCTCCGTTCTCCGCCGTCACAACGTCGGTCGTTCTGCATCCCGCTGGCCGGGGGCAGGAAGGAGGAGCGCTATCGTGAACGAAGCGGTTCTGGGTATGTCGGGGACGACGTGGGCGCTGCTGGGTGCGACGCTGGCCGCCATCGGCGGTGGCGTGGGATCCGCGATCGGCATCACCTCCATCAGCAACACAGCGGCGGGGATCGTCACCGAAGACGCTGAGAAGTTCGGCCGCGTTCTGCCGCTGGCCGCGATGCCGGGCACACAGGGCATCTACGGTCTGATCACGGCGATCCTCGTGCTGTCCTTCTTCGGGTTCTTCGGAACCGCCGAGCCCGCCATCGAGGCGAACACCGGCGTGAAGGTGTTCCTCGCGTGTCTGCCGGTCGCGCTCGTCTGTCTGGTATCGGCGATCTACCAGGGATTGACCGCCGTGGGAGCCGCGGGGATGGTGGCGCGCCGCAGCGAGGACGCCGGCAAGGCGCTCATCTTCCCGGCCCTCGTGGAGACGTACGCGGTGTTCGCGCTCATCACCACGATCATCATGCTGTCGCGGATCGCGGCCATCTACCCCGCGAGCTAGACGATGGCGCTCGCCGACATCATCAGTCGCATCTCGACCGACGCCGCCGCCGAGGCTCGCGCGATCGTCGAGGCGGCCGAGGCGCGCGCCCAGCAGGCGCTTGAGCGAGCGGCCGCGGAGGATCGTGCGCGGGCGGAGGCCATCGTCGAAGCAGCGGCGCGCGAGGCCGGATCCGAAGGGGCGTCGATCGTCGCGGGCGCACGTCTGAAGGCGCGCGATGACATCCTTCGCGCCAAGCAGATCAACATGGCGCGGGTGCTGGCCGATGCCGAAGCGGGGCTCGCCGAACTCCCCGGCGACGCGTACACGTCGCTGATCGCCGAAGGCGTGGCGCGAGAAGCGCTCGGCGCCGATGTCGTACGGGTCGCCCCCGCTGACGCCGATCGGCTCACCGGCCTGAAAGCCGCGGTGCTCGCGCTCGAACCGTCGCTCGGGGGACTGGAGTTCTCGGACGAGCCGGCGAATGTCGCGCGCGGGGTCGTGCTCGACTCCGGCCGCGTCACCTCGGAGGTCTCGCCGCGCACCATCCTCGCCGGACGCAGGCAGGAGTTGTCGGCGCTCGCGGGTTCGGTGCTTTTCGGGACGCGCGGAAGCGGGTGAGGATCGCGTGAGCATCCGGCAGGCGATCACGGACCCCGTCCGCTACGGCTTCGCTGTCGGCCGGGTACGCGTGCTCGAGCACCGCATGTTGCCCGCGGCCACGTACGAGCGCCTGCTCGACGCCCCTGACTTCGCCGAGCAGGTCAGGGTCCTCGCCGACACGCCGTACGGCGCGTTCCTGACCGTGGACGCTACCGTCGACGATGTCGAGCGTGCCGCCGAGCGCGTGCTCGAGGCGCTCATCGGGATGCTCGCCGGGGCCAACCTCCCCGGCGCGGTCGAGCGCTTCGTGCGGCTGCCGTATGACTTCGCCAACCTGCGGATCCGCCTGAGCGGGGATCGCCTCGGGATGCCGACCGGAGGGTCATACGCCGGCCTGGGCACGGTCCCGGTCGCCGTGTTCGAGGGGCCGCCGCAGCTCTTCCCGGCGCCGTTTCGCGGGTTGCACGCGGCGCTCGTGAACCGAGCGGGGCCCGGGACCGACGAGCGCGTCGCCGCTGCGATCGACTCCGCCCTCTTCTCCTCCCTCGCCGAGGAGGCGAGAGAGGCTCGAAGCGCGTTCCTCGAGGACCTCGTCCGCCTCAAGATCGACGTGGCCAACGTGCGCGTGCTCCTCAGATCGCGCGCGCGAGCGCGGCTGCACAGCGAGACCAAAGGGCTGCTTCTCGGCGGCGGATCATTCGAGCCCGACGTGTTGATGCGTCTCTACGCGCTCGGTTCGGCTGACATCGCCAGCGCGCTCGCCGCGCGACCGGGTCCCTTCCACGGACTGCGCGCCGAGACGCTCGTCGATCTCGCGCGCTACGACGTGCTCGCGGACGACCTGGTGGTCCGCCACCTCTGGAAGGCGCGCGTCGTCGCCGTCGGTCCCGAGCCGGTGATCGGGTATGTCATGGCCCGCCAGGCCGAAGCCATGATGGTCCGGACGCTGCTCATCGGGGGTCTGGCCGGTGTCGACCGCGGCGCGCTGCGCGATCGCGTGCGTCTGCGCTACGAGAGCAGGGCCGATCGATGGGCCGAGTAGCGATCGTCGGCGACGCCACAAGCGTCGGGGGGTTCCGGCCGCTCGGCTTCGCGGTGTTCCCGGTGGTGGCGCCTTCCGACGCGCGGGCGCTCTGGCCTGAGCTCGCTGACGGGACGTACGACGTCGTGTTCATGACCGAGCCGGTGCATGCCGCGCTCGAGGACCTGGTTGCCGACGTGATGGACCGGCCGCTTCCGGCCGTAACGGTGATTCCGGGAGCGGGCAGCCCGGGTGGAGCGGGTGAGGCCAAGTTGGCCCGAGCGATAGAGCGTGCTCTCGGTACGAGCATGCCGATCCGGGAAGAGGACAGCTAGATGGAGCAGGGCAGGATCATCAAGGTCGCCGGACCGCTCGTCGTGGCGGAGGGGCTCGGCGGGTCGAGGATGTATGACCTCGTCCGCGTGGGCGCTGACGGGCTGATGGGCGAGATCATCGAGATGCGCGGCGCGCGCGCGTCCATCCAGGTGTACGAGGAGACAGAGGGCGTCGGTCCCGGCGGCCCGGTCGAGCCGACGGGCGCGCCGCTGTCGGTCGAACTCGGGCCGGGTCTGCTCGAGGCCGTCTACGACGGCGTGCAGCGCCCGCTCGACGCGCTCGAGCGTCAGGTCGGCGCGTTCCTCGCGCGCGGCGTGACCGCGCCCGGGCTCGACCGTGAGAAGTCGTGGGAGTTCGTGCCGATCGTCTCGGCCGGCGACCGTGTCCGCGGCGGCGACGTCATCGGCACCGTGCAGGAGAACGCCGTGATCGAACACCGCGTCATGGTCCCGCCTGCGCTGTGCGGGACCATCGAGCACGTGCGGTCCGGCACGTTCACGGTGACCGATCCGGTCGCCCGGCTGATGGCCGAAGACGGCGCGGTGCACGAACTCACGATGATGCAGGTCTGGCCCGTGCGCGTGCCGCGTCCGTACACGAAGAAGCTGACGGCGA
>CAYYLR010000049.1:0-10546 GCA_964472485.1 uncultured Coriobacteriaceae bacterium | reverse complement strand
GATCGACGTTCAGGTAAGGGTCGAGCTTCTGGATCGTGACCTTGAGGCCCCGCGCTTTGAGCAGGCGCCCCAGGGATGCCGCGGTGATGCCCTTGCCGAGTGACGAGACGACCCCTCCGGTGACGAAGATATGCTTTGCCATGCGTGCGCCTCAGTCCTCTCCAGTCGTCGCGGTCCCTTTCGCATGGTACCCCACGCCACCATCCTCCGTGACGCCGTCTGGCGGGTCATCGGACGCTGCGGGCAGTCTGCCGATGCTATCGAGGCGCCGCAAGACGCCGACCCGCTCGATCACGGCCGTGAACGACACCCGCTCGGATGCAAGGTTGAGCGCGAGGACGAAGGCGGCGACACCCGCAAGCCACGCGAGGGGCAGCGCGGCCGTCAGCAGGTATCCCAGCACCGCCCCGAGGGCGTTGGCGCCGGCGTCACCGAGCATGGCCCGCTCCCCCAGGTCGATCCGCCAGACCGCGGCGACCGGACCGAGCAGCACGACCACGAGCGCTCCCGCGACGAACCAGGTGTCGGACACGGTGAGCGTGGCGCCGGCCGCGTCGGGGCCGAAGGAGAGCATGCTGTCGTTGTAGGCGCCGACCGCCCCGACGGCGAAGATCGTCGCGGGGACCGGCACTAGGAGCGTGTACGCCTTGAGCGCCCGGCCCGGCCGAAGGTCGAGCAGGTTCAGGAGGTTGGCCGCGAGCGCGATCGTCAGTGCCGCAAGGACGCCCGCGACCACGAACCATCCCGGCCCGGCGGCGGACATCTGTGACCGTGCGAGGATGCCGGGGGCCGCTCCCGCGCCGTAGAAGAGCGCGAGGACGCCGATGCCGAGGAGTTTGAGCATCCCGGTGGTGAGGCGTCCATGGAGAAGTGCGCCGAGGTGGCCCCTGAACCCCTTCGGACCGGACGCGCCGAAGACGTCGTCGGCGAGCCCGAGTGACACCGCTCCCGCCACGAGCAGGAACGGCACGGCGAACAGCGGCAGCGCGAGCGGGGTGGTGCCGACACGTTCGGCCACGATGCCCGCGACGGTCGCGGGTGTGGAGAACCGCACCGCGACATCCAGCGCCGTCTGGAGCGCGAGCAGACCGAGCGCCCAGACCAGCCAGACCAGTCCGAGTCCGAGCGCGACCGGGCGGCCCCGATGGTTCTCAACGAGCGGACCGCTCTCGAGCGCCGGGACGAGCATCCGGGCGGCAGCGAACGGAAGCGCCACCCCGCCGACGAGCGCGGTGGCGGCGATGGCGAGCCAGGACCAGGTGACGGCGCTCATGCGGCTTCGGAGCCCCTTCCCGTCTCGAGAGCGGCGATGAGCAGCGCCGCGAGCCCGAACAGCATCAGCAGGGCCGAGACCACCACGCCGGAGTCCTCGGTCACCGCCGCGACGATGGCCGCCGCGGTCGTCCCCGCAAGCGCCGCCGCCACGCCCGGACGGGCGGCGAGCACGCGGCCGAGCGTCCCGGCCGGACGCCACAGCAAGATAAGCACGGCGATCAGGCCGGCCGGCAGCGCGAGCACGAGCGGCGTGGCTTCGACGAGCGCGCTCGCGAGGCTCACCTTCCGCTCAAGCAGTCCGGCGAGCCCCTCCGGTCCCGCGGCAAGCCCGCCGAACAGGCGGCCGAGGTGCGAGGAGGACGGCAACAGCGCGTCGATGAAGACGAGTGACGCCAGCGCCACGACCGCGACTCCGGCGAGGAGCGGCAGCCACGAGAGTCTCGGCTCGAGGCGCCGCGCGTATAGGTACGCCACGAGGATGCCGACCGGACCCCAGGCGAGCACGCCGAAGTTGGCCCCGAGCATCGGCAGCACGGCGATAGCCACCAACGGCACCCCCATCCGCCAGAGCCCCTCCGCCCGATCGTTCCCGAAGCGGTCGATCCGCCCGCCGACGCCCACGAGGAGCGCGCCGATGAGCACCGCCGCGCCCTCATTGCCGAGGCCGTAGAAGCGCGTCCCGAACAGCGCCGAGTAGCTGAAGACGCCGCCATACGCGAGACGCGCGCCGGTCAGCTGGTCGGCGACGATCACGAACGCGGTCGCGGCCACGACCCACCCAAGAGCCCTGCCAGTCCCCCGGGCCAGCAGCACCGCGACGGCACCCGCCGTCAACAGACCGGTCGCCACCCCGAGCGCGATCCACACGTCCCCGGGCGACCGCGGCAGCGGCGCGAACCGAGCGAGAAGTGACGCCACCGGGAAGCTCAGGAGCGCGAGCAGCGCAGCGATGAGCACACGCCGCGCCGCCGGCAGCCGGCCTCCGCGGTCGAGGAACACGACCGCCAACGCCATAAGCAACGATGCGACCGCCAGATCGAGATACGCATACCAGGCCGGTTCCCGGACCGCCTCCAGTGAGCGGGCGGCGCGATCGGCGCGGGCGAGCGCGAGACGCCGCTCGGCACCCGTTCGCGTATCGGGCTCGAGCCGCACCATCGACCCCGTGACCGCGGGTGATGACGCCGCGCCAAGCAGTCCCTGGACGGTCGCGGTCACGTCGGGAAGGGTCACCACACCCTCCCTGCGCGTCCCCGGGGAGACCAGGAGCCCGGGCCCTTTACCGTAAAGTATCAGCGGGCCGAACCCCGGCGGCCCGCCGTCGGCTCGTTGCGCGGTGGAAACGACCACGAGCGCCGCGTTCGGCGGGAGCGTGCGGAGCGCGATCCGCACGACGGCGTCGATCATCCGGGCGCTGTCGACAGCCGCCGGTTCGAACGCGGCCGTCCCCGCTTCGGCAGCCAGACGGGCACGCGAGGACTCGCCCGGGTCGATGACGATCAGCGCCGGCCCCTCGTCTCTCGCGGCGGCGACAAGCGCGGCGACGTACGACGCCTCCAACACGTCGAGGTCCGTGGTGAGGCCGAACGGAGCCCAGGACGCCGGGCGAAGCATCCGCGCACCGGTTTCGGCACCGTCGACGCGACCCTCGTCGTCCCGCGCGACGATCCACGCCGGCTGGCGCGTCGACTCGACCGCCTCGATCGCGCTTGCGGCCGAGGTGCCGAGCGCCCACACACGCCCGCCAGCGGCGCGTACCGAGCCGCCGAGTTCGCCGACGCCGGCGGCCGTGGCCGGTTCGTCGGTCGCGCCGAGCGGCCTCCCGGCGGACAGAACCGCGGCGCCCGTGATCTCATCAGGAGCGGCGTCGATGTTCCCCGAGCGCACGTTGACCGATGCGAGCGCCGCGTCGCTCGTAAGGGACTCGAGCGCCGGAGCGACTCCCGAGCCGACGTGCTCCCAGGTCAGGTACGGCGCAAGGACGATCACCACCGTCGGAGAAGGATCGGTGGAGCCCGATGCCGGCGTGACGGCCAGCATGACTGCGACAGCCGCAATGGCCATCGTCCGTGCGATGCGCCCCATCTGGTCCTCTCCCCGTCAGCGCGATGAGCGCCCCGTGTCCCCACCTCCGGAGCGAGGTCCGGTGCCGCGTCGCGCCGCGGTACGCCGCCAGGAGTATACCAACTGTGACCGGGCGGCCGGGCGCGCATCAGTCGCGCTGGGCTACACTGGTGCGGTCCGAACCCGCCGCGAGGAGCCAGCCATCTCCACTCCGTCGATCGCACGCTCGACCGCATCGATGTCGGTCGCGACGCTCGTATCGCGTGTGACGGGCTTCCTGCGGACATGGGCCATGGCCTACGCGCTCGGCGTCACCGCCATCGCGGACTCCTACGACATCGCCAACAACCTCCCGAACATGGTCTTCGAGCTGCTCGTCGGCGGCGTGCTCTCGAGCGTCTTCATCCCGCTGTTCCTCGAGCGCCGCCAGCGGCACGGCGACGAAGACGCCGCACGGTTCGCAAGCTACATCGTGAACATCAACCTCCTGGTCCTGGGCTCGGTGGCGCTCGTCGCGACCCTCTGGCCGCTCCCGTTCGTCCGGTCCCAGACCCTGACCGTGACCGCCGAGCAAGCGTCACTGGCGGTGTGGTTCTTCCGCTTCTTCGCCGTGCAGATCGTCTTCTACGGCGTGTCGATCGTGACCACCGGTGTCCTGAACTCGTACCGCTCGTTCATAGCGCCGATGGTCGCGCCGATCTTCAACAACCTCGTCGTGACCGTCACCCTGCTCGGCTTCTACGTGCCGTTGCGCGACGACGATCCGCAGCTCGCCCTCACCGCGCTGGCGATCGGCACGACCCTCGGCGTGGTGGCGATGGTGCTCGTGCAGCTCCCGGCGCTCGTCCGGCTCGGCGTCAGGTACACGCCGCGCATCGACTGGCGCCATCCGGCGCTGCGCACCATCGCGATCAAGATGGCGCCCACCCTCGTCTACGTCATCACGAACCTCATCGCGGTGACGTTCCGGACCAACTTCGCCGTCGCGACCGGCGAGGGCGGACAGGCGGCGCTGCGCTACGCATGGCAGTTCTACCAGCTCCCCTACGGGATTCTCGCTGTATCCGTCGCGACCGCGGTCTTCCCCGAGCTGGCCGAGCGCGCGAACGCGCGCGACATGCGCGGGTTCGGCGCCATGTTCACCCGGGGACTGCGAGCGACGATCGTGCTCATCCTGCCGCTCGGCGTGCTCATGGCGGTGCTCTCCGCGCCGCTCGTCACCCTCTACCGCGCCGGCGGATTCACCGCCGCGGACGTCCCCCTCGTCTCCTCGGTGCTCATGTGGTGGGCGCTCGGCCTCTTCTTCTTCGCGACGTACATGTTCGTCCTTAAGTCGTTCTACTCGCTTCAGGACACACGCACACCGATGGTGACCAACATCGCCGCGACGGTCGTGCACATCGGGCTCTACGCCGTGCTCACGCGCGGTGCCGCCGGGTGGAGCGGCCTCGGCATCACCGGCATCCCGATATCCGACGGCGTCTTCTACGCGCTCCATGTCGGGGTGCTCCTGCTCATCCTCTGGCGCCGGACCCGGGCCATCGACGGGCGTTCGCTCGCTCTCACGCTCGGCAAGGTCGGCGTCGCGTCGATCGCCGGCGCGGCCGCCGCGATCGCGGGTCTTCGCCTGGCGGCGCCGCTCGGAGAACTCGCGTACGGCTTCCTGGCCGAGCTGCTGATCGCCGGACTTGCCGGCCTTGCCGCCGCCTACGGCGTCATGACCGCGCTCCGCGTTCCGGAACTCGCCGACCTCGCCGCGCGTCTCGGCGAGCGCATACGCGGGAGCCGGTGACGCGTGCGCGTCGCGGTCCTCATCCCCGCGCACGACGAATCCGCCCGCGTCGGGAGGACCGTGCGCGCCGTCATAGGGTTGCCGGTGGTCGATCGCGTCGTGGTCGTCGACGACGGATCGACCGCCGGGACCGCCGAAGCGGGCGCGGAGGCGGGCGCGGAGGTCATACGGCTCGAGCGCAACCGCGGGAAGGGCGGCGCCCTCGAGGCGGGACTCGCGGCACTGCGTGGTGAGGTCGACGTACTCGTGCTCCTCGACGCCGACCTCGCCGAAAGCGCCGCCGAGGCGCTGCCGCTCATCACCCCGGTGCTGGACGGCACTGCCGACATGACCGTCGGCATCCTGCCGCGTCCCGCCCGCTCCGGCGGATTCGGGCTCGTCAAGGGTGTCGCTCGTCGGGGCATCCGGCTGCTCTGCGGCTTCACGCCATCGGCGCCGCTTTCGGGCCAGCGAGCGCTCTCCTCTGCGGCGCAGCGCGTGGCGACGCCCTTCGCCCGCGGCTTCGGCGTGGAGGTCGCCCTCACCGTTCGGGTCGCGCGGGCCGGCCTGCGGATACGCGAGATCCCCGTCGCGATGACCCACGACGCGACCGGCCGGGATGTCGGCGGCTTCATCCACCGGGGCCGCCAGTTCATCGACGTGGTTCGGACGCTCGCGGGCCTCGGTCTGCGGCGGTCTTAGCGCGCGTCGACTCTCGGGTAGTAGCGCTCGGCGGTCTCCCCGGACCCGAAGAAGCCCTGAGCGCGCCCGGCCAGCAGCCACACGAGCGAGAATCGGCCTTGGGGCGTCGAGAGATGATCGACCGCCGAAAGCCCGCGCGCCGCGCACTCGGCCGCCGCGGGACCCGCTTCCGGCGTCACCTGCGCGGCCGCACCGACGCCCCCGGCCTCGCTCATCGCTTCGGCCAGCGCGCCCGAGAAGGAGTCGCACGCGCTGCCCTGGGCACTCATGACGAGCACGGCGTCGATCGTCGGCGTCGCCTCCGTCCGGCGCATCTCGACGAGTCCCGCCTCGGCGAGAAGGTCACCCACCGGCGTGGGTCCCCCGGCCCGCCACTCGGCAGCCATGAGCGCCGCCACCTGCGCGATGCGCTCATCACCCGCCGGGGCCGGCTCCTCGCCGCGCGCGGCCAGCGCATCGGCGAGCCCGTCCGGTACCTGCGCGCCGAGTCCCGCGCCCGGGATCTTCACGGTCATCCTGGACACGACGCCGCCCGCTCGCTCGATGAGGACGGCGGCCTCGTCCGCCCCGTCCGTCCGTCCGGGCGTGGTCACGAGGACGACGCTGCGTCCGGCGAGCAGACCCCCCGTCAGCAGCGGCTCGACGTCCGTGGCGAACGCGCGGTCCTGCTCCAGGCGTGTACGGAGATCGTCGTTCGTCGCGTTGATCTCGTCGAAACGCTGCTGCAAGTCGCGCACGATCGCGGTGCTCTGGTCGGTGAGCATCCCCCGTTCCGCCACGACGGTGCCGAGCAGGAGCCCGACGGCGAGCGCGAGGAACACCGCGACGAGGGAGGCGAGATGATAGCGGAGGTTGTACATCGCACTGTCTCCTAGATCCCGAGCGTGGTCCGGACGCCGAGCAGCAGCAGACGCAGGAACGCGCGCGCAGGCGGCGAGATGAACACGATGACCGACACGACAGCCAGCGCGGCCCCGACAAGGACGAGCAGCTGTCCCGGGCGCACGGACGCGCGATAGAGCTTGCTCACACCCTTGGCGTCGACGAGGCGCGGGCCGATGCGCATCCGGACGAGGAAGGTCGACGCCATCCCCTTGCGCCCCTTGTCGAGCTGCTCGAGGAGGTTCCAGTGCGTTCCCACCGCGACGATGAGGTCGGCTCCCGACTCACTCGCGAGCAGCAGCGCCAGATCCTCGCTCGTACCCGGCGCGCTCCACTCGGTCGCCGCGAGACCGAGCGTGTCGAGGCGAGCGCGGCCCGGGCAGCGTCCGTCGGGGTATGCATGCACCACGAGTTCGGCCCCGCAGGTGAGCGCGCGGTCGCTCACCGAGTCCATGTCGCCGAGGATGATGTCGGGGCGTTCGCCATACTCCAGCAGCGCGTCGGCCCCGCCGTCGACGCCGATGAGCGCCGGGCGCGTCTCCCGTATGTAGGGGATGAGCGTGCGCAGGTCCTCCTTGTAGTCGTATCCGCGCACGACGACGAGCACGTGGCGTCCGTCGAGGCGCGTCTCGAGGTGCGGGACGGCCACCGAGCCGGTCAGAAGCCCGCGCTCGGAATCGATGAACGCCATCGTATTGCGCACGAATTCGTCGAGACGGTCGCCGAGACGGGATTCGGCCTCCCGCATCGCGGTCTCGATCGCATCGATCGTGAGCCGCGTACCGCTCGCGACACGTGCGCCCGACCGAAACACGTCGCCGCCGACGATCTCGATCTCGTCGCCCTCGCGGACGGACTCGAAGATGCCGGGGCCGACCGCGTCGATGAGTATGACGCCTCCGCGGACGAGGAGGAGCGGGCCGAAGTTCGGGTAGCTTCCCGAGATCGACGCCGCGGCGTTGATCACGACGTCCACGCCCGAGGAAAGGAGCGATTCGGCACTCACGCGGTCCATGTCCGCGTGATCGACGACCGCCACGTCACCGCGCGAGAGGCGCTTGACGAGGTCCTTCGTACGGCGATCGAGCCTCGCTGTCCCGGCGGCCCTCACCGTGCCGCCTGCCGGGATCCGCGCTCGGCCGCGGCGTGCCCGAGCAGCTCACGCGCATGGGAGAGACTCGCGTCCGACACCGATCCCGCCAGCATGCGCGCGGTCTCGGCCTCACGATCGCCGCCGGTCACCGTGGTTGCAGTCGTCACGGTACGCTCGCCCGACGCCGATTTGGAGACCACGACCTGCGCGTCAGCGTACGCCGCGACCTGCGGCAGGTGCGTCACGACGATCACCTGGCGGCCCCGCGCGAGTGACGCGAGCCTCCGGCCGACGGCACGGGCCGTGGCGCCGCCGATGCCGGCATCGATCTCATCGAACACGAGGACCGGGACATCGTCCGCCGAGCCGAGGACGCCCTTGAGCGCCAGCATCACCCGCGATATCTCCCCGCCGGACGCGATCCGCGCGAGTGCGCGCGGTTCCTCTCCCACGCTCGGGGCGAACATGAACTCCACCCGTTCCGGACCGGCCATCCCCCACTCCGCGAACGCGAGCGGGGTCCTTCGAACAGCGAACCGCGCATCGGGCAGCGCCAGGTCCGCCGCGGCGTCCGCGAGCGCCGCGGAGAAGCGGTCCGCCGCTTCGGCCCGTACCGACGCGAGCGCCTCACCCGCGTCGCGCAGAGCGGCTTCGGCCGTGGCCAGCGCCTCCCGAGCGCGCTCGAGCCCGGCCTCCCCCTCTTCGAGCGACGCCAGCTCCGGCACCGCCCGCTCGCGCTGCGCGATCACGTCAGCGAGCGTCGGTCCGTGCCTTCGGCCGAGATCCCGCAGGGTGTGCAGACGCCGCTCGGTCGCGTCAAGCGTCTCGGGGTCGTGCTCGACGGAGTCGCCGTACGCCCGAAGCGCCGAGGCGGTGTCCTGCAGCTCGACACCGATGGCCCCCACGCGTTCGGCGATCGCGTCGAGGCCGGGATCGAGTCCGCGGACCGCCGCGAGCGCACCCTCCGCGACCGCGAGCGCGTCGGACGCGCCGGCGTCATCCCCGAGCGCCGATCGCGCACGACCCACCGCCTCGGCGAGCCGGACCGCGTGGCGCAGTCGCGGCAGGCGGGCCTCGAGCGCTTCGTCCTCCCCGGGCTCCGGCGCAACCGCGTCGATCTCGGCGATCACGTGACGCAGCTGCTCGATCCGGCGGTCCCGATCGGCAAGCGCCGCCTCAAGCAGCCTGAAGGCGTCGCGCGCGGCGTCAAGTTCGGCGAGTGACGCCCGGTAGCGCGTCGACGCGACGTCGGCGGCCGGCCCGATGAATCGGTCGAGCAGTCCCGCATGACGCGCTGGCGACAGCAACTGCTGGTGGTCGTGCTGGCCGTGCAGGTCGACGTGCCCGCCGATGAGCTCGCCGAGCATCGCCACGGTCGCCATCTCACCGCCGATCTCGCATCGCGAACGACCCTCCGAGGAGACCCGGCGGCGAACGAGCACCTCGGCGCCGGCGAGCTCGAAACGCCCCTCGACGAGCGTCTCCCTCGCGCCCTGGCGCACCATGCTGGAGTCAGCGCGCTCTCCGAGCAGCAGCTTCAGCGCCTCCACGAGCACGGTCTTGCCCGCGCCGGTCTCACCCGTGAGCGCCGTCATCCCGGAACCGAACTCGAGCCAGACGTCCTCGGCAAGCGCGAGGTCGCGCACGTGGAGATCGAGCAGCACGTCAGGCCCCGAGGAACGTTCGCGCGAGGGTCGCGTAGAAGTCATCGCCATCGAGTCGCACGAGACGTACGTCGTGCTCCCCAACGCCGATCTCGACCGAGTCGAGCATCGTCCGGCACGGCACCTGGTCGCCATCGACGGAGACGCACGCGTCGGCCCGTGAAGGGTTGGGGCAGCGCACGCTCACGCGGTCGGTAGGCCCGAGCACGAGCGGTCGCGCCCCGAGATCGTGCGGCGCGACCGAGACGAGCACCATGCCGCGCACCTCAGGGGCGACGAGCGGTCCGCCCGCCGACAGCGCGTAGGCGGTCGAACCCGAGGGCGTCGCCACCACGAGGCCGTCGCAGATGTGACGCCAGACGACCGTGCCGTTCACGGTGACCTCAAGCTCGACCCCGCGGGCGCCACTACGGCCGACGAACACTTCGTTCAGGGCGCGGTACTCACCGGCGGCGCGACCTCCGGCACTGACCGCGGCCTCGATCGTCTGACGCGACTCCACCCTGCCTTCGCCAGCAAGCGCCGACGCGATAGCGTCGTGCATGTCCGCCTCACCGGCGCCTGAGAGGAAACCGAGGCGTCCGAGATTCACGCCCAGAACCGGCACCGTCGATCCGCCGAGCAAGTGCACGGCCTTCAGGATCGTGCCATCGCCTCCGAGCGCGACAGCGAGCAGCGGCTCGCCGATCTCGGCGCGCGGCACGCCGGCGTCGGGGACGCCGCACGCGACCGCGTCGTCAGTGGCGAGCACGGGCTCGAACCCGGCGGCCGCGAGACGTCCCGCCACCTCGAAGGCCGCCGCGACCGACCGCGGATTCGCGGGGTTGGGTACCAGTAGGACGCGCACCTCAGCCTCCCAACGCTCGATGAGCCTGTGAGACGACTCCCTCGATGTCGACCTCGGTCTGCCCGCCCGTCCGGCCAAGCAGCACCAGGAACTCAATATTACCCTCGGGCCCCGTGATGGGCGACCACGTGAGACCGCGAACCCTCCATCCGAGATCGAGCGCCCCGTCGACCACCGTTTCGAGCACCTCTCGATGCACGGCCGGGTCGCGCACGACACCCTTCTTACCGACACGCCCTTTCCCGGCT
>CAYYLR010000048.1:0-10687 GCA_964472485.1 uncultured Coriobacteriaceae bacterium | reverse complement strand
GCTCGCGGACCTCGAGGCGACGGTGCAGGCGGCCGAGGCTGACGTGGTGCTCGTCGCGACACCGGTCGACCTGTCGCGCCTCGTCGACCTCGGCAAGCCGGCGGTCCGCGCGAAGTACCGCATCGGCACGCGGCCCGGCGGGGGCTCGCTCGCGGTCGTCATCGACCGGTTCGCGGCCGAACACGGTCTCAGCGGGTAGGAGCGCGGCGCGTCAGGCGCCTTTGCGCATCGGTTCGAGCGTGTGGTAGACGAGCGCGACGGCGCCGGGCCCGACGTGCGCACCGATAGCGGGTCCGATCGGACAGACGCCGATAGGCCGTCCGGCAACCTCGGATGCGCGCTCGGCCAGCGCCGCGCCAGCCTCCTCATCGTGGATGTGATGCACGATCGCATCGCCGAGCCCGCCTTTGTCGCGGATATCGGCAGCGAACGCCTCCAGGATCGTGTCGAGCGCGCGCGCCTTGGTCCGAACCTTCCCGAACACGTCGGTCTGACCCTCCACGACCGTCAGGATCGGTTTGACCTGAAGCAACGCGCCGATCAGCGCCGAAGCGTTGCCGATGCGGCCGCCGCGGCGAAGGTACTCGAGCGTCTCCGGCACGAAGAGGAAGCGCGTCCGTGCGATCCGCTCGCTCACGGCCTCAATGACCCCGGGCAGCGGAGCGTCCGATGCGGCGGCCTCCGCCGCCGCGAGCGCCGCATACCCGAGCTCCATCGAGTTGCTCCTGCCGTCGATCACCTCGATCACGGCGCTAGGGTAGGTGCCGAGCGCGATATCGCGGGCGAGCATCGCTGTGGAGTACGTGCCGCTCATCTTCTCGGAGATGAACACGCCCACCACCTCGTGACCCGCCGAGACCCGCGCCTCCATGAGATCGACGAGATCCTGCACCGCGGGCTGTGACGTGGTCGGCATCGACTTCGACGTCTCGAGCGCGCGGAAGAACGGCTCGTAGTCCTCGGCGTCATCCGGATACGTGACGCCATCGAGCAGGGAAGACAGGCTCACCACCCCGATGTCGAGGTCGCGGCGGAGATTCCTTGGCAGGTACGATGTGCTGTCGGTGACCACCTTGACGCTCACGCGCTGCTCCTCATCGCCGGTTGGTGCCGGACCGTTCTCCTCGTGTATGCCCACTTCGCGCTTGACCGCCACCTCCGCTTCCGCTGCTCGCGTCGGGCGGAGCCTGTCCTGCGAGCGCGGCCTCGCATAGACTGTACGCACCCGCGACCTTGGGAGGACCGATGACCGGAGACCGCGACGCGACGGCGCACCACGCCCCTCGGCCCCGGAAGTGGACGCGCTGGATCGCGCCAGTCCTCGGGCTGACGGTGTGCCTCAGCCTGAGTTACGGCGCCTACTGGCTCGCGGGGTTCTCGTGGGACCAGGTCGTCTCGTACGAGAGTCCGTACACGACGATGAGCGGAGCGGACTTCTCCGGAACGCGGCCGTCGCTCACCGACCCCATTCCCGGCGCCACCTCGCGGCGCGTGGTGCTCGTCGTCATCGACGGTCTACGCGACGACGCTTCCCGCACGATGACGTCGATCGAGGAGCTTCGGGTGCGCGGCGCCGACGTGCGCCTCACCGTCCCCGAGCCGAGCCTTTCCTATCCCGCGTGGACGACGATCATGACCGGGGCTCCCCCGCAGATCAGCGGAGTCACCACCAACTGGTTCGAGGGTCCCGTGAAGATCGAGACCCTGCTCGACGTGGCGGCGAGATCCGGACGCTCGGTCATCGTGTCGGGGCCGAAGGACCTCGATGAGATGTTCTCGGCCTCGGAGGTCGCCACCGCGTCCGCGCTCATCGAGTGGGACTACGCTGAGTACCGCTCCGCCGAGGTCGTCGACAACGCGCTCGCGCTCGACGCGCGCGTCGGCGGCGGCGACCTCGTCTTCGTCCTGCTGCCCGATATCGACAACGCCGGACACGACTTCGGCGGCTCATCACCGGAGTACGCCGAGGTCGTGCGGAGGGTGGATGCCGACCTGCGCCGCCTGATCTACGGTCTCGACGACGGCGCCACGACCTTCATCGTGCTTCCCGATCACGGCCACACCGACTCTGGCGGACACGGCGGCTGGGAGGAGCCGGTCGTGCGCACGTTCGCCGCGCTCGCCGGGCCGGGCGTCAAACAGTCGGTCGCCGAAGCGGACCTCGCCGACATCGCGCCGACCGTCGCGGTGCTCGCGGGTCTGCAGGGGCCGCTCCAGGGCACCGGCACCGCGATCGATGAGATACTCGCCGACACGAACGGACGATCCCGCGACGCGGAGTTCGTGAGGAGCGCAGGAGTCACGCTGTCCTACATCCGGAGAGTGCTCGGCGACGGAGGCGTCGCCGACATCGCGTCGATCGGCGGCCCGGAGGCCCTCCCGGGACTACGCCAGGCCGCGGATACTGAGCGGCTGGCCGATGAACGCTTGACGAGGCTCCCGTACCTTGTCGCCGCGGTCGTCGCGCTCGTCGCGCTCCTCGCGGGCATCCTGATCGCCTCGCGGCGAGCGCTCTTCGCGGTCCTCGCCGGAGCGGTCGGCTATACGGCCGTCTACAACCTGCTGTTCTTCGGGGTGCACCGGTTGCGCTGGTCGCTCTCGGCGTTCAACAGCGAGGACATGCTCCAGGCCTTCTTCAATCAGCGCATGATCGAAACGGTCATCGCCGCGCTTGCAGCATGCGGAATCGCGGCGCTCGTCTACGTGCGACTGCGCGCGGAGCCGAAGGGTCCGCACGCGGGGTACACAGCGGGCTGGATCGGGCTCGGCGTCGCCACGGTACTCGTCTCGCAGCTCGTCCTGCTCGTGCAGGTCGGTGTGTTCACGTGGCTGTGGGGGCCGAGCGTGTCCTGGATCCTCCCGGACATGGGGGACGCCTTCAAGTACGACCTCGATCTCATCCAGATGACCGCCCTGGGCGCGGCGGCACTGCTTGGCCCGGCGCTCACGTGGGCGATCGGACGCTTCCATCCGCGGTCGCGAGTCGCGCGGGTCACGTCGGGATAGCAGGCGTTCACCGGGCCCGGAGCGACAGCGCGACGAACGACTCCGGACACAGCGGGAGACCGGCGCTCAGGGGGAGCGCGCCGGTCTCCCAACAGGGAGCCGCATAACCCCTCGGACCGCTACGGGATGACCGCGTCCAGCTCGAAACCGGTCTCGTCCTCGCCTCCGGTCTCGGTGCCGTCATCATTACCGGCGGTGCCAGCGCTATCGCCGTCGGTTGCTCCATCGCCATCACCGACGGTGCCGTCGTCAGGAGACATGCCGAGCCACGCCATGAACTTGAGCATGACCTTCTGAAGCCCCGGCGGAAGATCGGAACGCGATCCCTCATCGATCTGCGTCTGCATCCGCTCGAGATTGCGCTGGACGCTGGCAAGCGCGTTCTCGATGCCGGTCCGCTTCGGCTCGACGGTCGGTCCGTCCTCGCCGGCCTCGGGCTCGGTCGCCTCCCCGTCGGACTCAGCCGCCTCCGCTCCCCGCTTCTCCGCCGCGCGCGCATCCTTCGCAGCCCGCTTCTCCGCAGCTCGGGCCTCCTTACCCGCCGACGCACCCGGAGTCGCGTCTACAGGTCCGTCGTCGCCAGACTCCGCAAACGACGGGGCGCCTGTGCCGTTGGCGGGCACACCGCCCTTCTTGGCCATCGCCACGCCGGGTACGGCGAGCGCGAAGACCAGGGTGAACACGAGGATCCCGATGAACAGACGTTTCATGAGAACCACCTCCATAGAACGCTATCGGGTCTGTTGTTCCCCGCTTGAGACCGTACCGGCCAAACGACCTGACGGACGGCGCCGGGCACCGGCCGGGGGTGACCGCACTCACACGGGAGCGACGAACGACACCGCCCCCGCGTCGCGCATACGCGCGAGCGCACGGTCGCCGTCCCCAGCGTGCAGGTCCACCGCGCGGCACCCTTCCTCGACCACCGCCACCCCGTAGCCGAGTCCGATCGCATCGAGGACGGTGGCGAGCACGCAGTAGTCCGTCGCGAGTCCCATCACGACCAGGTGGTGCACACCGAGGCGATCCAGGAGCGCGTTCAGGCCAGTGTCCCGCCGGTGGCCGTTGTCGAAGAACGCGCTGTAGCTGTCGATCCCGGGATCGGTGCCCTTGCGGATGACGTGCCCGATACCCGCGACATCGAGCCGTGAGTGGAACGACGCCCCGGGCGCGCCCTGTACGCAGTGATCCGGCCACAGGACCTGCTCGACCCCGCCGAGCTCGACGACGTCTCCCGGCGAGGCGCCCGGGTGACTCGACGCGAAGCTGCCGTGCCCGGCCGGGTGCCAGTCCTGGCTTGCGACGACGCAGCCGAAGTGGCCCATGAGGCGGTTCGCGACGTCGACGACCGCGTCACCGCCGGGTACGGGCAGCGATCCGAACGGCATGAAGTCGTTCTGCACATCGACGAGCAGCAGTGCGCGCATCGCGGCCTCCTAGACCGTCGGGGTCCCGCGGGCGGCGAGGATGAGCGCCGTCTTGCGTTCCTGCAGCCCCGTCTCGACACCCACCTTGTAGGTATGCGGGTTCAGGAATCGCCGGTGGCTCGGATCGAGTCGGCCGAGCTGGGCGGCCGCCCGCTCGCGCACCGCGTCGAGCGGCGGCGCCGTCCACACGTGCACGCCGCTCTCGAACACGGGGTGCAGCAGGTCCTCGGCAGGCTGGTCCGGCTCGTACGCGGTCCAGCGCGTGGGATCGGCGGGATCGCGCATGACCGCGCGTCCGGCAGGCGGCGCGAGCTCGTCGTAGATCATGTCCCCCACGAACCGGCCCTCGGTGTCGGAGAACCGCCGCACCTGCAGCAGTCCGGGCGTCGTGACCTTAGCGGACTGCTCGGAGAGCTTGACCCGCGGCTCCCACGGACCTCCCGGTTCACGAATGGCGGACAGCTTGTACACGCCGCCAAGCGCCGGCTGGTCGTACGCGGTCACAAGCCGTGTGCCGACACCCCAGACGTCGATCGCCGCGCCCTGATCCTTAAGGCTCTCGATCGTGTGCTCATCGAGCTCGTTGGACGCGTAGACGCGGGTCTGGCCGAATCCCGCCTGATCGAGCATGGCTCGCGCCCGCTGGGAGAGCCACGCGAGGTCGCCGGAGTCGATCCGTATGCCGACCAGATCCTGACCCATCTCGCGCAGCCGCCGGCCCGCGACGATCGCGTTGGCGATACCCTCGAGCGTGTCATAGGTGTCGACAAGCAGCACGCCGTTGTTCGGCATCGCCTCAGCGTACGCGAGGAAGGACTCGATCTCGGAATCGAACGCCATGACCCAGCTGTGCGCATGAGTACCGCCCACCGGAATGCCGAACCGCTGTCCCGCCAGCACGTTGGAGGTCCCCGAGCACCCGCCGACGTAAGCCGCCCGGCTGGCCGAAAGCCCGCCGTCCGGACCCTGGGCCCGCCGCAAGCCGAACTCGATGACCGGTTGCCCCCCGGCGGCCTGGCAGACCCTGGCGGCCTTCGTGGCCACGAGCGTCTGGAAATTGACCGTGTTGAGCAGCGCCGTCTCCACCAGCTGACACTCGGCCAACGGACCCGTGACCCGCAGCAACGGCTCGCCCGCGAACACGACGGTGCCCTCGGGAACCGCGGCGACGTCGCAGGAGAAGCGGAAGGACCCGAGCCAGTCGAGGAAGGCGGCCGAGAACAGCGGCTCGCCGTCCCGGCCGCGGAGCGTCCCGAGGTACGCCCGGTCATCATCGCCGAAGCGCAGATCCCGCAGGTAGGCGGCCGCCTGCTCGAGACCGCACGCGATCGCGTACCCGCCGTGGAACGGGTTCGACCGGAAGTACAGGTGGAAGCACGCCTGCGTGTCGATGCGGCCGGCGCGCCAGTAGGCGTTGACCATCGTGAGCTGGTAGAGGTCGGTGAGCATCGCCGTCGCGTGCCGCGGTCCGGCTCCGGATGTCATGCGCCCTCCTCGTAAGGCGATGCGGACAGCATACCAGGCGCCGGCCCTGGCGCGGTCGCGCGACTGACGGCCCCTTCGAGCCGCATTCGGCGCGGCCCGACCGCGCCGCGTTTGCGCGATCGGGCCGCGCGCGCTACGTTCAGCAGGTGACGCGAGCCATCCTGAGGAGCGATCATGGCCATCTCAACCATCACCATCGACGCGACCATCGGCGCCACGCCTCTGGTCCGCCTCGGCCGTCTGGTCCCGGAGACGTCCTCGCCGATCCTCATCAAACTTGAGTCACGCAACCCCGGCGGATCGGTCAAGGATCGCATCGGGCTCGGCATGGTCGACGACGCGGAACGTCGCGGTCTGATCGAGCGTGGCCGTTCAGCGCTCGTCGAACCGACGTCGGGCAACACCGGCATCGCGCTCGCGATGATCGGCGCCGCACGCGGCTACCGCGTGATCCTCACGATGCCTGACTCGATGTCCGTCGAGCGCCGGAAGCTGCTCGCCGCCTACGGTGCCGAGCTCGTCCTGACGCCGCGGGCCGATGGCATGCGCGGTGCCGTCGAGACCGCCGAACGCATCGCCGCCGGAACAGCCGGGGGCTACCTCACCCGGCAGTTCGACAACCCGGCCAATCCGGCCGCGCACTACGCGACCACCGGCCCCGAGCTCGACGCCGCGCTCGGCGACACGCCCCTCGGCGCCTTCGTTGCGGGCGTCGGCACTGGTGGGACGATCACCGGCGTCGGCCGATACCTGCGCGAACGCCGCCCGGACGCGCTTCGCGTCGCGGTGGAGCCGGCCGAATCCCCCATCATCTCGCAGACTCGCGCGGGCGAGCCCGTGACCCCCGCGCCCCACGGGATCCAGGGTATCGGCGCGAACTTCGTGCCCTCCGTGCTCGACATCGAGGTTCTGTCCGAGGTCCAGCATGTCACCACCGAAGAGGCGGTCGCGATGGCGCGCCGCCTCGCCGCCGAGGAGGGACTGCTCGTCGGGATATCGGCCGGCGCTAACGTGGTGGCGGCGCTGCGCGTCGCCGCGCGCCCCGAGCTCGAGGGCGCGGCGGTCGTGACGGTAGCGCCCTCCACCGGCGAACGCTACCTGTCCACCCCGCTCTGGGAAGGATTCGGCGCGTAGACCACCGGCCGGGCGGCGCAGAGCCGACCCCGCGCGACCAGCGCATGGCACGGCCGTTGCTCACATCGACATGAGTACCGCGATCTGGACGGGGCCTGATGACTCGTATCGCCGACATCACGAGAGTGCTCGCGGGCGCGCTCGCCGCGCTCGTGCTTGTCGGCATTCTCACCCCCGCCTGTGCGATGCCGGACTGCGACGAGACCGGCACGAGCATCTGCGCCGACTACAAGCCCGTGTGCGGAGACTGCCCCGACACGGTGGTCATGAAGCACGCCCCTGACGATGGCGCGCTCGCCGCCGCTCCGTGGGCCGAGTCCCCGGGCGTCACCGGCGCGCTTTCCGTCCCCGGTGCTGTCGCCGTAGCCGACCGGTCGCGTCCCCTGCCCGAGACGCGTGCTGCGCCGCCGCCGATCGATCCGCTCGGCGTTCGCCTCACGATCTAGCAGCCCTCCTCGCCCGGCCGGCGCACCCGCGCGCGGACCGCCGTTGTCGTCGCTTCGACACTGAGGAGTGCTTCCATGGAACTGTTCCTGCCATCTCTCGTGCTCGGCCTTGTCACGAGCCTGCACTGCGTCTCGATGTGCGGCCCGATGGTCGTCACGTATGCCCTCAAGGGCACCGAGGACGCGTCCATCGCGCGCCGTCTCGTGCCTAACCTCGCCTACCAGGGCGCCAAGATCGCGAGCTACGTGCTCGTCGGACTCGCGCTCGGCACGATCGGCGCCGCCATCAACCTCGAGGCGATCCGGCCGTACGCCCTGGTCCTGGCCGGCGTCTTCATGATCGTGCTCGCCCTCGGCATGACCGGCCGCGTCCCGTGGGCCGCCCGGCTGACGCCCCGCCCGCCGCGCTTCCTCATCCGCGCGTTCTCCGCGGTGCGCCGCTCGGCCGTCACCGACGCCGAGACGGGCCGCGCTTCGCTCGGCACCCCGATAACCTTCGGGCTGCTGACCGGTCTCATGCCCTGCGCCCCGCTCATGGCCGCGCAGCTCAACGCCGCGACGAGCGGCAGCCCGCTCTCGGGCGCGCTGGCGATGTTCGCGTTCGGCCTCGGCACGGCACCGCTCATGCTTGGTTTCGGGACCGCTTCGAGCCTTCTCCCGAAGCGGTTCAAGGAGCGTGTCATGGTCGCGCTCGCCGTCGTCGTCCTCATCTTCGGCGTGACCTACCTCGACCGGGGCGCGATGCTCCTCGGTTCGCCGGTGACGCTCGCCTCGGCGCGCGCCGCCTTCACGGGCGGATCCGCCGACGCGGGAAGCGCCGGCTTCATCGAGGCCGCGGACGGTGTCGCCGAGGTGTCGCTCGTGATCGAGAACGTGCGGTTCTCGCCGCAGACCGTCGACATCCCGGCCGATCGGCCGGTGCGGCTCGTCGTCGACCGTCGCGAGGCCAACGCCTGCTCCGACCAGCTCGCCGTGCCGCAGCTCGGTGTGCTTGTCGATCTCGCCCCGAACGCAACCACCGTCGTCGAGCTTCCGTCCGCTCCCGCGGGCACGTACACCCTTACGTGTGGCATGGGCATGATGGCGGGTCAGATCCGCGCCGGAAGCGCACGCTCGTTCGCCGCCGGCCCGCTGACCGGCCAGCTGGCCGGCGGCACCGTCGCGTGCGCCTGCTGTGCGGGCGCCGGTGACGGTACCCCGATCGAAGGCGCCGCGGCTCTTGGGGCCGACGGCGTGCAGCGCATCACCGTTAACACCGCCAGCGGGTATGACCCGAACGTCATCAAGCTGCGAGCGGGGGTGCCCGCGGAGGTCACCTTCCGTCAGGCCGGCGGGTGCCTCGCGGTCGTGATGAGCGAGGAGATCGGTTTCTACGAGGACTTGACCCAGGGCGACGCGACGATCCGGATCCCCGCGCTCGAGCCTGGGCGGTACGGGTTCTCATGCGGCATGAAGATGGTCTTCGGCGAGTTCGTCGTCGAATGAAGGAGCTCACGATGACACAGACATCCAGCAGATACCGGGTCGCCATCGATGGCATGCACTGCCACGCGTGCGAGCGGCTCGTGACGGCGAACATGCTCGAGGTTCCGGGCGTCACCGGTGCGGACGTGGACGCACAGGCCGGAACGGCGGTCCTGACCGCTGAGCGCATGCCTGAAGCGAGCGCCATCGAGGCCGCAATCATCGCCTCAGGGTTCACACCCGCGGGCGGCTCGGTCGTGATCGAGCCGGTGCCGGGAGCGACCGCGCAGGCGGCGCCGTGCGAGACCGGCGACTGCCCGGTTCCCCCTCCGGCGCCCGCGTCCGCCCCCGCGAACGCACCCTCGGCGGACGACGCCACCGTGACCCTCGGCATCGTCGGCATGACCTGCGCCTCATGCCAGGCGGTCGTCGAGAAGACGCTCGCCCGTACGCCTGGCGTCACGCGCGCCTCGGTCAACCTCGCCACGGAGACCGCGAGCGTGAGTTTCGACGCGCGGGCCATCGACATCGACGCGATCGTCGGCGCGGTCCGTGCGGTCGGCTATGACGCCGTGCCGCCGGCAGCCGAAGGCGCCGAGGGGCCCGGCGGTGGCGCCGACCTGCAGCGCGAGGCGCAGCAGCGGCACATCCGTCACGAGAAGCGGCTGTTCGCGCTCTCGCTCACGCTCTCGCTCCCGCTCGTGTTCCTCATGGTGCCGTCGCTCATGGAGGCGGTCCCCGTCGCAATCGCGACCGCACTCGCCAGCGCCCTCGGCGGCGCGTGGGACCCGATGCTCGTGTTCAAGTACATCGGCTTCGCGCTCGCCACGCCGGTGCAGTTCATCGCCGGCGCGCAGTTCTATCGCGGCTTCTGGCACGCGCTCAAGCGGCGCACGGGGAACATGGACACGCTCATCGCCATCGGCACCTCGGCGGCGTACCTCTACAGCGTCGCCGCCACGTTCGTGCCGCATCTGCATGCCGAGCCGGTCTTCTACGAGACGAGCGCCCTGCTCATCACGTTCGTGATCCTCGGGAAGCTGCTCGAGGCGCGCGCGAAGGGGAAGACCTCTGACGCCATCAAGAAGCTCATGGGGCTCGCCCCGCGTACCGCGCGTGTGCTGCGTGACGGCATCGAGTACGACGTCGCCATCGAGGACGTACGCGTCGGCGACCTCGTCGTCGTGCGCCCGGGCGAGCGGGTACCCGTCGACGGTGTCGTCACCGACGGCGGCTCGGCGGTGGATGAGTCGATGATCACCGGCGAGTCGCTCCCCGTCGAGAAGGGGCCCGGCGACACCGTCATCGGAGCGACGCTCAACAAGCTCGGCTCGTTCCGCTTCCAAGCCCTCAAGGTCGGTCGCGACACGATGCTGGCCCAGATCGTCCGGCTCGTGGAGGAGGCGCAGGGCTCCAAGGCGCCCGTCCAGCGGTTCGCCGACCGCATCAGCGCGGTCTTCGTGCCGGCGGTCCTCGCCATCGCGCTTGTGACGTTCCTCGTGTGGCTGTTCCTGGTGCCGCGCTTCGCCGACCCCGCGCTGTACGCCACCATGACCCCGTTCATCAAGGCGTTGCTCACCGGCACGGCGGTCGTCGTGATCGCGTGCCCGTGCGCCCTCGGTCTCGCGACACCGACCGCGATCATGGTCGGGACCGGCAAAGGGGCCGAGCACGGCATCCTCATCAAGAGCGGCGAGGCGCTCGAGACCGCCCACAAGATCGAGG
>CAYYLR010000047.1:6250-10857 GCA_964472485.1 uncultured Coriobacteriaceae bacterium | reverse complement strand
CGGCGCAGCAGTGCTCGTAGATGGTGCCGAGCCGGAGTGACTCCTGGGGCTGCAGGTACAGATCCTCGCGGCCTTCAGGGATCGCCGGACCCTCGATGTAGGGCGTCTCGACCCCGAGCACGGAGTGGTCGCCGGTCGACAGCACGTACTCGGCCACCACGAGGGGAAGCCAGTGCCGGTCGTCGGAGAACCGCGTGCGGACGCCCCGGCCGGAGACCGGCTGCCACCAGTGCAGCACATCCCCCTCAACGAACTGTCGGCGCGCCGCCTCGATGATGTGGTCGCGCACAAGCGCCGGATCCACGTCGATCAACGCCAGGCAGTCCTGCAGCTGGTCTCTGAAGCCGAATGCGCCGGACGACTGGTACGTGGCGGTCCGGCCCCAGAAGCGGCACGCGAGTGACTGATAGAGCGCGGCTCCGTTGACCATCGCGTCAAGCGCGGCGTCGGGTGTGCGCGCCTCGATCGTGCTGAGCGTTCGTCGCCATGCGGCGCGGATCGCGTCGAACTCCGACTCGATGGCGCCCGGGGTTCGGAACCGCGCGAGGGTCTCGTGGGCGGCCTCAAGCGTCGCGGTCTGGCCGAGGAGGAATGTGACTTCGGCCTCCTCGCCCGGCATCAGCGTCAACCTGCGCATGAGCGCCCCGCAGTTGTCGTGGAAGCGCCCGGTCTGCCCGCCGAGCCCGACGCGACGCATCGCGGCCGGCGCGGCCGGTGCGCCGTTCCGGCCGATGAACTCGGTCCGGCTCGCGGTGTAGGAATGCAACGGGCCGTCGCTTGCGAGGAACGCCGGCCGGCCGGGGAAGTCGGCGTTGAACCAGCTGTGAGCCATGAGCGCCTCGGCGGACTCGTCGAACCACGTGACCACGCGTTGCTGCGCGGCCGAACGCGAATCGCCGAGCACCCACTCGATGAACTGCGTGACCGACAGTGAGCGCTCCCGGTTCCCGGTATTGCGCAGGAGGAGCCGCACGACGCGCACGGGGGCGCTGCGCGCGACGAACCAGTCGACCGTGTGCGCGATACCGTGGCCCTCGTGCTCGAAGCGCGTGTACCCTCGGCCATGACGGACCACGTAGACGCCGTCACCGCGCACCGGCAGTGGCGTGGGGCTCCAGAACTCGCCCGTCTCCTCGTCGCGGATGTAGAGACACTCGCCCGAACCGTCGCACACCGGGTCGTTGTTCCATGTGGTGATGCGGTTCTCATGGCTGTTCTCGGCCCAGGTGCATCCGATGCCCGCCTCGCTCACGAGCGCGCCGAACCGCTGTGTCGCCATCACGTTCACCCACGGCGTGGGCGTGGTCTGCCCGTCACGCAGGACGATGACGTACTCGTCACGCTCGAGGTCGAACCCTCCGAGGGTGTTGTCGAACGCGAGCGTGGGCCGCCGGAACGCAGTCGCCGGCCACGGTTCCGGCTCGCGAGACGGCACGAACGGGTCGGGCGGCTCCGGGTGCTTCGCGCGGCGCGCGAGCTGGAGCGCGATCGGGCCTGTGTCGCCGGTTATCACGACCCGGGCGACGCTCTCGAGCAGGTTGCGCACCTCGGGTTGCATGTGGTCGGCGCGGCGCAGGAACACCCCGCCGGGCCGGTCGTTCAACTGCAGCGCGTGGCCCGTGCGCATGAGCGCGCGGAGACGCCCGTCGAGCTCGGACGAGTACCCTGACGGTTTCGTGTTCAGGATGACGAGGTCGCACTCGAACCCCTTGGACCGCCAGTACTGGTGGGCGAGCAGCGCCTGCCGCACGAGCGGCGCTTCCTCGAGCCGTTCGATGAGGAGCAGGAGGATCGGGTAGTCGCCCGAGATGCCGATCTGCCACAGGGCGGACATCGGCAGGCGGTTCTCGACCTCGGTGAGGACCTTGAGACGCGAGTGCGGGTCGGTGAGCAGCAGGCGTGAGGCGAGTCTCAGGAACGTGACCGACTCCTCGGGAGTGATGCCAAGGTCCTTGAGCTCGATCTGGCTTGTCGACCATGCGAGGTCCGCGGCGCGCTGGGCGTTGCCCAGGTCGCGGTAGCGTTCGGCCAGGGTGATGACGGCATCGCGCGAATCCGCGGCCCCGGTGATGTACGCGAGACGGACTGTCTCGCCTCGCGGGATCGACACACCGCGGCGGATGGCGCAGATCGGATCGAGCACCGCGCCGACCGTCTCGCCGAGCCGTCCGCCGTCCGCCATTGCCCGCGGGTCGACCGGACTGCGCAGGCGCCCGATGAAGGAGGCCCGGTCGGTCTCGTAGGTCCAGCCGCAGTCAGCTTCATCGAGCTCGCAGGCGAGCAGGTGCACGCCCCACAGACGCGGCTCCTCGGCAGAACGCGGGCGCCGCGTGAACAGCAACGCATGGTGCTCCTCGTTCACCTCGGTCTCGACGAACAGGTTGCTGTACGCCTTGTGGGCCTGGTCGGCGCCGCGGACGGCGAGCGTGACCTCGAGGTACGACGTGATTTCAAGCTGGACATCGCTCAGTCCGTGGTTGGTGATCGTCACCCGGCGGATCTCGATGTCGTCCTCGGGAGACACGAACACCTCGGTGTGCGTCTCGACTCCCCCGTCCCGGCGCACGTACTCCGCCCTATCGGCCGAGAAGGTGACGTGGTAGTCGTCGGGCGTGGCGAGGGTCGGCTGGTGGGCGGCGGACCACACCCGGCCGGTGTCCCGGTCGCGCACGTAGATGAACGTGCCCCAGCAGTCGCGGGTGAGATCCTCGCGATAGCGCGTCACGGTTCTGTCGCGCCAGCGGCTATAGCCGCCGCCGCCAGTGGTCACCATGACCGAGTACGAGCCGTTGGACAGGAAGTGCGTCGCCGGTGTGGGTGTGTCGGCGAGCGGATAGGCGCGCGTGACCGGCGCCGGCATCTCACGCACGGCCCGCACGAACTCGACCTCCTCCACCCGCGGCTGCGCGAGCGCGACGCGTCGCGGCACGCGCTCCTGTAGCAGCAGCTCGGCCGAGGCAACGAGCGGGTCGGCGTGGAAGCGCTCCCGCATCCGCATACCGGTGAGGACGTTGCCGAGCGCGACGAGGCTCATGCCCTGGTGGTGCGCCATGTACGCCCGGACGATCGCGCGCTCCTTGCCGGGTGGCACCCGTCCGGGCGTGTAGTCGATCGCTTCGTAGTAGCCGTAGCGCCCTTCGGCTCCCTGGCGTGTCAGCGCACGCAGGTTCGCGAGCGCGGCGGCGGGCGCGACCATGAGGGCGAGCACGGTCGCGTACGGCGCGATGACCAGGTCGGCCGACAGTCCGCGCTTCAGCCCGAGACCGGGCACGCCGAACGCCTGGTACTGGTACGTGAGCTCGACGTCCTTGGCGTTGAACGCCGACTCCGACACGCCCCAGGGAACCCCGCGCTGCTCGCCATACTGTATCTGGCGCCTGACGACGCCGACGTACGTTCGTTCAAGGAGAGTGCCCTCCCACGTCCGCATGACGAGCAGCGGCATGAGGTACTCGAACATGCTCGCGCTCCAACTGATGAGCACGGTGCCGCCCTCGGTGCGCGTCATCGGCCGCCCGAGCCGGAACCAGTGTTCCTGTCCGACGTCGCCCGTGGCGATCGCGAGGAAGCTCGCGAGGCGGCACTCGCTCGCCAGCATGTCGTAGCAGGAGCCGTCCAGGCGCCCCTCCGCGGTGTTGTAGCCGATGGAGAAGAGCATCCGGCTCGGGTCGTACAGCATCGCGAAGTCGGTCTGCTCGAAGATGTCGCCAGCGATCCGCGCGTGTAGGCGCAGCTCGGCGAGCAGACGCTGCGCCCGGGGCCGCCCCTCGCGGATGCCGGCCGCTACCCGGCCCGCCCAACCGGCAGCGACACCGCCTTCCTCCGCGATGGCGTCGAGACGGTCGAGCGCGTCGCCGAGTCCCTCGGCAAGACCCGCGAGGCTCGGCATGTGCGACAGGATGGGCGCGAGCGCCGGATCGCCAACGACGGCGTGCGACCCTTCGCCGTCGAGCACATCGCGGGCCCAGGGCGCGTACGTCTCGAGGAGCTCGTGGTGCGCCGCGACGATCGACACGACTTCGGCGACGGCCGCGTGTGTGGCGTCGAGCGCCGCGTGGTCATCAGCGAGCAGTGCCGCCGATCGCCCGGAGAGGTGCGCCGTGAGCGCGGCGATGCCCTCCAGCGTTCCGAGCCACGCGCCGGCGTCGGTTGGCGGCGAATCGAGCGCGATTCGACGCAGCACCTCCTCGAGGGTGGTGCGCAGGTCGGCCGCGGCGTCGGGGGTGGTGAGCGACGGGCGGATCTGCTGCAGATCCTCGAGCGCGATGCGGGCCGTGTCGGCGATCCCGTCGAGCGCCTCGGCGGCGATCAGCGGCCGCTCCGAGACCTCGATCATCCCGACGCGGAGCGTGAGCAGGTGCCCGGCGAGATTGCCGGAGTCGACCGTGGACACGTACGTGGGCCGGAGCGGCTCGAGGGTGCGGGTGTCGTACCAGTTGTAGAAGTGACCTCGGAATCTCTCCATCCCCACCATCGTCTGAAGCGTCCGCGAGACACGGTCGACCATCGCGGCGATGGTCTGGTAGCCGAGATCGTACGCGGAGAGGTACGCGAGCAGCTGGAGCCCGATGTTCGTCGGCGAGGTTCGATGCGCCTCCTCACCCTTC
>CAYYLR010000047.1:0-6240 GCA_964472485.1 uncultured Coriobacteriaceae bacterium | reverse complement strand
GGCGACCGCCGCGACGAGGATCAGCGATAGCAGGACGACGCGCGCCCGCTCGGGCTCGGTCGCCCCACCGCTCTGCGTGGCCGTCATCGCGTCGGTGTTCGCCATGTCATCTCACCCTTCGGGTCCTCCTGGAAGTTGTCCGGTGCGAGGTGGTGGTCCTCCGCCGTCACGAACGTCTCGAAGAAGCGCCACGTCTTACGGGCCGTACGCCGCATGGCGACGTACTCCTCGGCGCCGAGCGGTGACTCCTCGCGGGCGAGGGGGACACTGGCTCTCCACGCCGCAAGCGGTCCCGCTGCCCAGAGGATGAGGAGCGGGACGGCCGGGAGAACGGCCGTCACGCCGCCTGCCCCCGCGATGATCGACGCGGCAACCAGGGCGATCGCCACCGAAGACCACATCCGGCGCCAGAAGGCCGCCTGCGCGGTGGTGCCGAGCCGGCGCTCAGCCTCGGCGGCTGTCTCCCACTCGAGCAGACCCCGACGCGAGACGAGCATGCGCCAGAGCGCGCGCGAGACGGCATCCGTCATCAGATGCGCCTGGTGGGGAAGAGTGGCGACCGCGAGGAGCGCGCGGAGCACGTCCCGGCGGAGCTCTGTGGCGAAGACCGTCATGTCCTCGCGCGCGTCGGTGCCTCGCGGCTTGGTGATGACCGCATCTGCGAGACGGAACAGCACCGGGAAGAACGCGAGCGTCAGAATCACGGCGAGCCAGGCCCACCCGGCATTCCGGAGCAGCGCGAATCCGGTGATCGCGAACGCGACGGTCGCGGGGGCCGAGAGGCTTCGGCGCAGGTTGTCGAGGATCTTGAAGCGATGCACCGCTGTGAGCGGACTGCGCTCACCGCCCGACGGAGTGGGTACGTATGGCGCGAGCCAGGGAAGGGTCTGCCAGTCGCCGCGAACCCAGCGATGCAGACGCGCGCAGTGGGAGATGTAGCTCGAGGGCTGGTCGTCAAGGACCTCGATGTCCGAGGCGAGCGCTGTCCGCAGGTAGCTGCCCTCGAGCAGGTCGTGCGAAAGCAGCCGGTTCTCAGGGAACCGCTCGCCGAGCGCCGCGTTGAAGATATCGACCTCGAAGATGCCCTTGCCGGTGAACGAGCCCTCGCCGAACACATCCATGTAGGTGTCGGAGACGGCGCCCGCGTACGGATCGATCCCGGTGGCCCCTGAGTGCAGCCACGCGAACAGGCTCTCGTCCGAACCCTCGAGGGTCATCGCCACGCGCGGTTGCACGAGTCCGTACCCGCGGCGCACCGTCCTGGTGCCCGGGTCGAGCACCGCGCGGTTGAGGGGGTGGGCGATCGTCGAGATGAGTGACCGGGCGCCATTCCTCGGCAGCACGGTGTCGGTGTCGAGGGTGATGACGAACGTGACTCCGCGCAGCGCGTCGGCGGCACCCTCGTTCACGATGAACGAGGTGTCGGTGTCCCCGCGCAGCAGCCGACAGAACTCCGTGAGCGCTCCACGCTTGCGCTCCCAGCCCATCCAGGTGCGGTCCCGCTCGTTGTAGGCGCGGCCGCGCACGAAGAGGTGGAACGGACCTGCGCCGCCCGTGGCGTATCGCGCGTTGAGTTCATGCACGCCACGCGTCGCGGCGTCGAGGATCGCGTCATCGTCGGCCGCCCGCTCGGACGAGGCGCCCTTGAGGTCGGCGAGGATGCCGAACCGCACGTTGGGGTCGATGTTGGCGAGATGGCCGATCTCCATGTTGTCGATGACATGCCGGGCGGCCGCCGGCGAGGTGAGCAGTGCCGTGTAGACCACGATGGTCCGGTGCGCCTCTTGCACTGGGCGCCGATGGTCGAGGCGCGGAAGGATCCGGGGGGGCCAGAGCCAGGCGGCGATACGATTGGCGATGACGAGGGCCGCGTCGGAGAGCGGGATGACGGCGAGGGCAAGGACGGCTACCAGCGCGGCGGTGCCGCCGAGCCGCTCCGCCACGGACAGGCCCAGCGCGGCCACCAGGCTCGCGACGATCACGGCGAGGGAGCCCCAGTACACGGCCTCACGGGCCGCCAGCGGTCCGCGATAGAGGCGCTCCCGAAGATGCGGGGCGTAGCCCACATCGCGCTCGAACGCGACCCGTCCTCCGGCGATCAGGTGGTACCCCACATGCCCGCGGGCGGTGTCAGCCGGATCGGCCGCCAGGGCGTCGGCCGCGTGCGCTACGGCGGCGCGCGCGACCTCGACCTCAGAGAGCGCACACCGGCGCGCCATGCCCTCCACCGCGTGGCGGTAGCGATCGCGCCCGTCGAAGTCCATCCTGCCGTAGACGTCGGCGGGATCCTCCCGCAGCGCGTGCTCCACAAGGCTGATAGCCTCGAACGAGTCACGCCAGTCATGCGCGCCGAGGAACCGGAGGCTCGTGATCGTGTTCGCGATCGAGACCTGGTCCGCCGCTTGCGCCTGATGGGTACGCATCGCGAGATGCTCGAGCGTGTCGTCGCGATCCTCGAGCGCACGTTCGAGCCAGTCCGCGAGTGGCGCGAGGACCATCTCCTGGGCGGCGAGCCGCTGCGAGAGGCGCACGATGAACGCGTCGGGCGCTTCACGGTACCCCCGCTCGACTTCGGCGAGCAACGAGCCTGCGTCTTCCGGGGTGGCGGCAAGCAGCCGGTCGGCGAGCCGGTCGGCGTCCACGACCGCCTGATGGGCGGCCAGGATGCCGGCCGACAGACGGCGCAAGTTCTCGAGCAGAGCGATCCGAAGCGCCACCGGCACCGCCCAGACTTCACCGATCGTGAGCGGGGCGGTGTCCTGGTAGGCCATCAGGAACCGCTCGAGGCGCTCGCGGTCGAGTTTGGCGTCGCTGTGGGAGAGGAGCGCGATCACGGCCTCGAACAACCGGGGCAGCCCAGCGTACGCGCCCTCCGTCAGTCGCGGGAGTTCTTGCTCGATGCGTCCTTCGAGATCATCGCGCGCCACGCGGGTCTGCTCGTCGGCGAGGTAGAGGTTGTCGAGCAGCCACTCGGCGGCTGGCGCCACCGGTATGTCCTCACGGGCGTCGGCGGCAAGCGTGCGGTACACCGCATGGATCTCGCGTTCGGCACGGTCGAGCGGACCGGCAAGCGACGACGTCCGCGGAGGGGCGCCGAAGGAGACACGCTGCCGGTGTCCGAGGGCCCGGGCGACGTTGGCGAGCCGCGTGTCACCCAGCAGCTCGTCCCGGAATGGCGCGGTCTCGGAGCGCAGCGGTGCGGGGATCCGTTCCTCAGCGCGGACCACGATCCCTCCTCACCTGCCCGGTCGTCGCGGAGCGGCCCTTCGCCGGCGCCGCCCTACTGTGTCATGTTACCCCGTACCGGCCGTGGTGCCCGGCGGCACGGTGCTTGCAGAGCGGATACCTCTCGGGGGTATGCTTACCCGGTCAGGTCATGAACATGGAGGATGTATGAATCGATCGAAGTGGGTCATCCTCGCGGCCGTCGCCGCGGTGGCTGTGGTCGCCGCGGTGGCGTTGAGTTCGAGTGGCGACGGTTCCGGCCCGGTCGACAACGAGACGCTGCGCCAGCTCGCGCTGGACGGCGCCCGCGTCGTCGACGTGCGGAGCGAGGGGGAGTTCGTGATGGGCCACATCCCGGACGCCGATAACGTACCGCTCCAGAATCTCGCGATCGTGGCGCGTGATTGGGACCCCGCTGAGCCGGTCGTTGTGTACTGTGCCGTCGGGAGCAGGAGCGCGGACGCCCACCGCACGCTCGTCTCAATGGGCTTTGAGCGCGTGTACGACCTGACCGGCGGCATCGCTGGCTGGGATGGCGAGATCGTGCGCGGGGCGCCGACAGCGCCGGGCGGAGCGGTCGCGCCGCAGGAGCCAGCCGCGGAGCAGCCCGAGACGGCCCCGTCCGGCTCGCTCCCGGTCATGTACGAGTTCTCCACCGACTCTTGACCCAGCTGCAAAGCGATGAAGCCTGTGGTCGACAGGCTCAAGCAGCGTTTCGAGGGCACGGTCGAGTTCCGTCTGTTCAACCTTGAGCGTGACCCGGCGGCGTCGGAGGTCGCGGACCAGTACGGCGTCCAGTGGGTCCCCACGTTCGTGCTAGTCAACACCGACGGCTCGGTGGCCGACACCCTGATCGGCGAGGTCGCCGAGGATGAACTCGCGGCCGCGCTTGATGCGCTCGAGTAGCTAGAGTCCGTCGCTCCTGGGTATCTACCAGGTAGACGGGCGACGCGCCCGCCGACGGGACGAAGCGAGGTGACACTATCGAGGTCGAGACGATAGCGCCAGGCTTTACCACCGGGGCGGCAGATGAAGGCCGACGCTGAACGCGCTCGTGAGTGATTCGGTTCGTGCAAGGTCCATCGACTCAGGCGTTTCTGTGTTACTCGTGATCCGAACGTGTGCGACGCATGTGAAGACCGCGCGTATGGCGTAGGGCCGGGCATAAGTCTCTGGACACTGCAGGGGTGCGGCCTGGAGGGAGAACGACCCACCAAGCCAAGAGCTCCTCAGACAGCCCGATGTGGGTGACTCAGGCGATGCGATGGTCGCCCCGGTGTCCGATCAGACCAGCGGCGGGTGCGCAGCACCCGCCGCTTTCGTTCCCTGCCAGACGACGCTCCGCTCGCGGGTGCTATACTCTCCGTCTGCGCGGGGGCCTTCGGGCGACGCGAACGGGCGAGTGGCGCAACGGGAGCGCACCTGCTTTGCACGCAGGGGGTTGTCGGTTCGAATCCGATCTCGTCCACCACGACCCGCATCGGCCCGGTCGCTCAGGCGGCCGGGCCGTTCTCGTGCGCCGGGTCCCCGCCTATCAGGGCGCGTAGGGATCGGTCCCGGTGAGTCCGCTCGTCCACTCCCAGTCGGGCGTGGCGAACAGAACACGCACGCCGGGCGCGAACGTCGCGCCGGACGAGTCGATCGCGTTGATGATCGTCTCGGCGGCGCGGACGTCTTCGCCCGACGCGGGGTCGAGGTCGGTGCGCACCACGAGGTACCCTTGGGGCGAACCCTCCTCATCCGCGATGCCGACGATGCGGGAGAACCAGGACTCGGGCGCGTCCGAGCGGCTCCCGTAGACCTCGTCAAGCCACTCGTAGAGTCCGGCCGCGTCAACCGGGGATGCGGGCGCGTCGAGCCGCCAGCGCTCGTCGGTCGAACCGCGCCGGCCGAGCGAGTCGCCCTCGGCGGAGAGCAGGGCGAACCAGTACGTGCAGGCGGTGCCGCCGGGAGTCGTCACGCCGTCGCACAGCGCGGTTACCGCGTCGGCGACTTCGTTTGCGAGTGTCGCCTGATCGGGGCCGATGTCGCTTTGGAGCAAGATGACCGGCCGCCGGAGCCGGGTGACGACCTCGATGCCGGTGATGTGGGCGCGCCAGTCCGCGTCGGCATCGTCGATGGCCGCCGCGACGAGCTCGACCTCGTCCCGGATCGTGAGCTCCGCGTCCATCTCGGCGGGGTCGCCGCCCGGGCCGCTCTCCTCCGCGACCAGCTCGATCTGCTGACGGACCGGGAGGTAGAGCGCGATACCCGCCGCCACCGCGAGCGCGCCGCACATGACGATCGCGCCGAGCACGACGAGGACGATGATGAGCGCCTTGGATCCCTCGCGCGCCATGCCGGCTCCTTCCTCCGTGGCCGTCAAGCAGAGTATAGGTTCGCCACAGGGGTCTGACCAACGATGCCGCCACGGTCGGCATCGCCGGCGTGCGCTTCGTGAGGGTATAGACCGAGAGTGGCACGATCAGAGCGCGGGTTGGGGGCGTGTATGGGAGCGATCGTCGAGGTTGAGGGGTTGGTCAAACGCTTCGGCGACGTGGTCGCGGTCGACGACGTCGGTTTCGCCATCGATGAGGGGGAGATGTTCGGGCTGCTCGGCCCGAACGGAGCGGGCAAGACGACGACCATCTCGATGATCGCGTGCCTACTGACTCCCGACGCCGGGACGATCGTCGTCGACGGGCATCGGGTCGCCTCCGATCCCCTCGGCGTCAAGCGCTCCCTCGGCATCGTTCCGCAAGAGATCGCACTCTACCCGACGCTCACCGCGGCCGAGAACCTCTCGTTCTGGGGGCGAATGTACGGTCTCTCGGGGGCGGCGCTCAGCGCCGCGGTCGCCGAGGCGCTCGACCTTGCCGGGCTCGCCGACCGGGCCAAGGAGCGCGTCGAGACCTACTCGGGCGGCATGAAGCGGCGCATCAACATCGCCGCGGGCATCCTCCATCATCCGCGGGTGCTCCTCATGGATGAGCCGACGGTCGGCATCGACCCTCAGAGCCGCAACCACATCCTCGA
>CAYYLR010000046.1:469-10888 GCA_964472485.1 uncultured Coriobacteriaceae bacterium | reverse complement strand
ACCTCGCCATGGCGTACGCGGCGCTCGGTATCCCGGCACGGTCGGTCGAGTGGTTCGAGCGCGCCACCGGCGAACTCGGCTTCGAGCTGACACCCGCGATGTCCGAGGTGTTCGCCGAGAACCGCGCGCTTCTCGAGGCGCCGGGCGTCGATCGTGCGGGCGAGACGGTCGAGGGGTGGTCGACCGGCGAGCTTCCGCCGGTGCTCGGGTCGCCCGTGCGCGGCGAGGACGCGGACGACGCCGATTCCACCTTCTTCACCATCACCGACGATGAGATGCGCGCCCTCGACCGCGAGAACCGGCAGCGCGAGCGTCGCGCGCACCGCGAGCGGCGTCCGTTGTGGTTCGGCATCGTGATGTGGGTGGCCGTCGCGATCGTGACCGCCGGCGTGCTCGTCGGCGCGTACCTCGGCGGACTCGGGTACCCGACGCAGCAGATGACGGTCAACGGTCTGATGGAGGCGTACGGCGCTGGCGAACCCGTCACCGGGTACTGGGTCGCCGTCCCGGCGACCGACGTCGACAAGGCGATGTCGGCGCTGCCGCCGGCGTGGACCTCATACTCGCTCGGGTCGGTGGTCCGCTCGGGCAGGACCTCACGCGTCGCCGTGACGGTCACGCTCGACCGAGGCGGCGTGGTGACCTACGAGGTATCCCTCGCTCGCGAGGGGGTCGGCTGGAAGGTCAACGGTCTGACGAACTCGTTCAGCTCCATGGACGGAGGCACCTGACGTCGGGTGGTTCGTCCGGCTCAGCGAGAGGCGCCCGGCTGGTTGCTATGCCGGGCGCTTGCTGTTTATATGTCACCACGTCGAACCCCAGACACGGAGGAGCACCGGTGACCCAGAGAACGTACTGCATGATCAAACCCGACGCGGTCGCGCGGGGCCTCGTCGGTCGTATCGTCGCCCGGTTCGAGGACACCGGCCTCGCGATAGAGCGGCTCGAGTACGGCATGGTGACCCCCGGCCAAGCCGCCGCCAACTACGCCGAGCACGAGGGCAAGCCGTTCTACGACGGTCTGGTCGAGTACATCACCTCAGGTCCTGTCGTGAAGATGGTTCTCGCGGGTCCCGATGCGGTGCCGGTGGTACGCAAGCTGATGGGCGTGACCAACCCGAGGGACGCGGCGCCCGGCACGATCCGCGGCGATTTCGGACTGACGCTGGACGCGAACGTCGTTCACGGCTCCGATTCGCCCGAGAGCGCCGAACGCGAGATTGCGATCTTCTTCTCGTGACCTGCCGGTGACGAGCCTCGTGCGCCACGCGGCGCTGCGGGGTAAGCACGAGCGGACACGGGAGGGTGTCTGTGAGGAGACGCAGGTTCAGAGGCGGGATCCACCCGTCTGAGTCGAAGGATGCGACGTCGTCAGCGCCTGTGTCGTGGGCGCCGGTCCCGGCGCGGCTCGTCGTTCCGCTGGGACAGCATCTTGGCGCACCGAACCTGCCGCTCGTTGCGGTCGGCGACCGGGTCGAGCGCGGGCAGATGATCGGGTCGGTCGACGCGGTCATAAGCGCTCCCGTGCACGCACCGGTCGCGGGGACCGTCGTCACGGTGGAACCCGTCCTGACGATCGCGGGGACACGAGTGGCGGCCGTGGTGCTCGAGCCTGATGCCGACCAGGATCTCAGCGCCTACGTGGCCGTGGCGGCGTCGGATGACGACAGGGTGCGCGTTCGCGCCGCGGGCATCGTCGGCCTCGGCGGCGCGACCTTCCCGAGCGCGGTGAAGCTCACGCCTCCCTCCGGCATGAAGGTCGCCACGGTGATCCTCAACGGCTGCGAATGCGAGCCGTACCTCACGTGCGACGA
The DNA here is from genome assembly GCA_964472485.1 of uncultured Coriobacteriaceae bacterium. GTDB lineage: Bacteria > Actinomycetota > Coriobacteriia > Anaerosomatales > Anaerosomataceae > CAYYLR01. Next base: position 9,074 of record CAYYLR010000046.1, on the reverse strand, counting down.
CAGGCTGATGGTGGAGTCGCCGGATCGTGTCGTAGCCGGGGCGCGTCACATCAAGCGGATGATCGGCGCTGAGCGTGTGATCGTCGCCGTCGAGGAGAACAAGCCGGACGCGATCGTCGCGTTGCGTCAAGCGGCCGGCGGGCGGGTCGAGGTCGAGGTCCTGCCCGCGCGCTATCCTCAAGGCGCTGAGAAGCAGCTGGTGTACGCGCTTCTCGGCACGGAGATCCCGCACGGCAAGCTTCCCGCCGCCGCCGGGGTGATCGTCCACAACGTGGCCACCGCCGCGGCCATCGCCGACGCGATCGAGTACGGCAAGCCGCTCATGGAGCGTGTGGTGACGGTCACGGGGGCCGTCGAGCGGCCCGGCAACTACCGGGTGTTGATCGGCACCCTCGTATCCGACCTCATCACCCACGCGGGGGGCTTCGCCGACGAGGTGGAACGCGTTGTCGCTGGCGGCCCGATGACTGGGCAGGCGCTGGCTTCCCTCGACGTGCCGGTCGTCAAAGGAACGTCGGGCATTGTCGCGCTTCCGCCCGGTGCGGCCGCCCGGTCCGTCACCGATGATCAGCCGTGCATCAGGTGCGCGCGGTGCGTCGAGGGTTGCCCCATGGCGCTCGAGCCGTACGCCGTAGGGACCGCGGCGGCCCTCAGGCGCTGGGACGACGCCGCCGGTAGACACTGCACCGACTGCGTCGAATGCGGAATATGCTCGTACGTCTGCCCCACCGATCGTCCGCTCGTGCAGCTCATTCGGCTCGCCAAGGCGGTCGCCATGTCCAAGGGGGTCCGGTGATGGTCGGTCCACCCTCGGGACGACGCGTCGTCGGACCCTCACCTCATATCTCGTCAGGAGCGAGCGCCCGGGGGATCATGCTGTGGGTCGTCGCGGCGCTCACGCCATCGGCGGTGTGGGCGGTCGTCAACATGGGAGTCGTGGCAGCCCAGCTGTTCATTGTGTGCATCCTAGGAGCTATCGCGACTGAGCATGTCTGGAACCGCCTTGCGCGGAGAGCCCAGACGATCGGCGACGGGACCGCGCTGCTGACGGGCATGCTGCTCGCGATGACGCTTCCGCCGCGCACGCCCTGGTGGATCGCGCTTGCCGGCGCGTTCATCGCGATCGCGCTGGGCAAGATGGTCTTCGGCGGGCTTGGTCACAACCTGTTCAATCCCGCGCTCGTCGGGCGCGCGTTCGTGGTGCTGTCATGGGCGGGCCCGATCGCCGACGCGCCGAACCGCGGCTGGTTCCGGGCGGTGCCGGAGGTCACGGCGGAAGGTCTTGACGCGATCTCGGGCGCGACCCGCCTGGCGGTGAGCGCCGCCGACCGGGCCGCTGGCGGTGCGTACGGATTCGACCTCGCGGCGCAGTACCAGCCGCTGCTCTGGAAGAACCTCGAGGGTTCGATGGGGGAGATCTCCGCGGCGCTTCTGCTGCTTGGAGGACTCGTGTTGATCGCGAAGCGCATCATCGACTGGCGCATCCCCGTGTCGTACCTGGCCACGCTCGGCCTGATCACGTTCCTGTGGGGTTCGGATCCGCTCTTCGCGATCCTGAGCGGCGGTGTCATGCTCGGAGCGTTCTTCATGGCGAGCGACTACGTCACGTCGCCGATGTCGAGGACAGGGCGTGTCATCTTCGGCGTCGGCTGCGGGGTCTTCAACGCGTTCGGGCGGTTCGTCGGCCCGATGCCCGAGGCAACGGCTTTCGCGATCCTGTTCATGAACGGTCTCGCGCCGCTGATCGACCGGCTCACGCGGCCGCGAACCTTCGGGTGGGTGAAGGGTCGTGCGTGATTTCATGCGATTGGTGCTCGCGGTGATCGTCACTTGCGTCGTTGCGTCGACAGGGCTTGCCGTGACCTACGGTGTGGCCGCCCCCCGCATCGCGGAGCAGGAGCGTCTTGCCGAGGAGCGCTCGCTCAAGGCGGTCCTGCCCGACGCTGACGCGTTCGAGCGCGTCGAGGACGCGGATGTGCTCGCCGACGCGGTGGACGCGGCGGGACAGGTCGATGTCCGGGCGATCTACCGCGCGACGCGAGAAGGAGCGTACGCGGGTTGGGGAGTGAAGGTTGCGTCGCGCGGCTACGCGGGACCTGTTCAGATCGTTATCGGTTTGGACAGTGATGGGAAAGTCGCGGGTGTCACGATACTGGCGCACGGTGAGACGCCGGGGCTTGGCACGCGAGTGTTCGAGGATCCCGCGTTCATGGGAGGGTTCGCGTCGCTCGTTTCGGGGTTCGATGATGAAGACGTACGCGCGCTGGACGTGATCGCCGGTTCGACGAAGTCGTCGAACGCGGTTCGTAACGGCGTCGCCGCTGCGGGGCGGGTCTACGCCGAGGTGCTGGCGGTTGCGGGAGGAGGTGCACGGTGAAGGAGATGGTGAGGGTCTTCAGGAAGGGCGTCGGCGTTGAGAATCCGCTGACGGTTCTCATGATCGGCCTGTGCGCCACGCTCGCTGTCTCAACGCAGGTTCAGAACGCGCTCTTCATGGGGTTTGCCGTCATCTTCGTTCTCATGATGAGCAACTTGATCGTCTCGCTGTTCCGCTCGCTTATCCCATCGCAGGTACGCATCCCGGTCTTCATCGTCGTCATCGCGTCGTTCGTGACGATCGTCGATCTTGTGATGAAGGCGTACGTGCCCGCTATCTACGACGTTCTCGGTATCTGGATCCCGCTGATCGTGGTCAACTGCATGATCCTTGGGCGCGCCGAGGCCTTCGCATACCACAACAAGCCTCTGCTCTCGGTCGCCGACGGGCTCGGCATGGGGGTTGGCTTCACGTGGGTGATCGTGCTTCTTGCCGTGATCCGCGAGTTCCTCGGGACCGGCCGCATCGAGTGGTTCGACGCAACGGTTGTGAGCCTCCCTTCGTGGTACGCCCCTCCCGGCCTGTTGATGCTCTTCCCGGGCGCGTTCGTAGTCTTCGGGCTCATGATCGCCGCAACACGCTGGCTCGCCGAGCGCGCCTCGGCGCGATCAGAGGGCCGCTCATGAGCACCGTGAGCCAACTCGCGCTGCTGTTCATCGGCGGGGCGCTGATCAACAACATCCTCCTGACGAGGTTCATCGGCCTGTGCCCCTTCTTCGGCGTCTCCGGCAACATGCGGACCTCGGTCGGTATGAGCCTGGCTGTCGTCTTCGTCATGACCATGGCCAGCAGCGCGACATGGCTCGTGTGGGAGTTCATTCTCGCGCCGCTGGGTGTGGGCGAGTTCCTGTACATCCCGGCGTTCATCCTCATCATCGCGTCGCTTGTGCAGTTCGTGGAAATGTACCTGCGGAAGGCGAGTCCGGTCCTTTACCGCGCCATGGGTATCTTCCTGCCGCTCATCACCACCAACTGTGCCGTCCTCGCGACGGCCACCGAGGTGGCCAAGCCCGGTTTCTTCAAACTGAATGTGGCGATCGGTCCCTCGCTGAATATGGGACAGGCGCTCGTGTACACACTCGGCGTCGCGGTCGGCTTCGGTTTCGCGCTCATCACCTTCGCCGCGTTGCGGGAACGCCTCGAGGTAGCTCCTGTGCCCCGTCTGCTGAAAGGAACGCCCATCGCGTTCATCACGGCCGGTCTCCTCTCGCTGGCCTACGTCGGACTCTCCGGCTGGTTCGGGTTGTGAGGTAGCCGATGGATCTACTCATGGTTCTCAAAGCGGTCGCCGCGCTCAGCGTCATCGGACTCATCGCATCCTCAGTGCTCGCGAGTGCGGCGAGGAAGTTCCGCGTTGAGGTCGACCCGCGTGTCGAGCAGGTGGCCCGGGCGCTGCCTGGCTCCAACTGCGGGGCGTGCGGGAACCCCTCGTGCTTCGTGGTCGCGGAGCGCATGGTTGCAGGGGAGTTGCCGGTCTCGGCGTGTCTCGCGGGCGGGCAGTCGGTCGCCGATGAGTGTGCGACCGCTCTGGGTGCTGACGTCTGCGAGATGGCGGCAGTCGTCTCGGTGCGTGCATGCGGCGGTGGCAGCGGCGCGGCCCGAACGTTCGAGTATGCGGGTGTGTCGTCCTGCGCGGCCGCGCATCGGCTGGCGGGAGGTCCGCTCGGGTGTCAGTGGGGATGCGTCGGTTTCGGGGACTGCGTGCAGGCATGTCCCTTCGGAGCGATGTCCATAGACGACCGCGATCTTCCAAGGATCGATCCGGCGAAGTGCACGGGTTGCGGCATCTGCGTCCATGAGTGTCCGCGCGGCGGGACCGGCCTCCTCTCGCTCGTGACCGACGAGGCGCCGGTGGTGGTCCGGTGCGGCGCGCACGACAAGCCCAAGAGCCGGAAGGCGAACTGCCCCTCCTGCTGCATCGCCTGCAAGAAGTGCGAGCGCGAGTGCCCTGAGGACGCCGTCCACGTCATCGACATGATCGCGGTGGTGGACTACGAGAAGTGCTCCGGATGCCTCATGTGCGTCGTTGTGTGTCCGGCCGGATGCATCGACGTCCATGGCAGGGGAGCGAAGTCAGACCCCCTCGGTTCGGACGGCAAGGGCCCGAAGGTGCTCGAGAACGAGCCGGTGAGTGTGGTCGCTGATGAAGGGTAGGACCTCGACTGCCGGTGACCGCATCCTGATCGCCACGGTCGCGGTTGCCGCACTCGTCGCGTGGCCGCTGCTCGCCGGGGCGAGCGGCTCAGACAGCACGGCTCAGATCAGCGGGCCGCACGGTGAGACGAGGGTCGACCTGACCGTTGACCAGGTTCTTACCGTCGATGGCAGCGCCGGTGACCTGACGGTGGAGGTTCTTGATCGCACGATCCGGGTCACGCACGCCGACTGCCCCGATGGAGTCTGTGTCCGGACAGGCCGGGTCAGCGCACTGGGTTCGCTGATCGCATGCGTGCCGAATCGAGTCGTGATCACCGTGGGAGCGGAGGGGGACAGTGGATACGACGCTCGCGTCCGCTAGTCCCGTCCGTGCGTCGGCGGTGCCTGCCGCGATCAACCGGGATGTCGCTCTCGCCGCGGTGCTGATCGCGGTCGCGAGCGTAATCGGTCTGCTCGAATCCGCCGTTCCTCCGATAGCGGTGTTGCCCTGGCTCCGTCTCGGGCTCGCCAACATCGCCGTCGTCATGGCGCTCTCGATCTGCGGGGGCCGGGTTGCCCTCGCGGTCGCCCTCGGCCGGGTTGTCGTCGTGGGGCTCCTAGCGGGTACCATCGCCACGCCGACGTTCATCATCGCGGTCGCGGGCGCGGTTTCCGCCGTGGTGGTGATGACGTTCCTCCGAGCGGTTGCGGCGTCATCTCTGACCGAGGTCGGGCTATCAGCTGCTGGATCGGTCGCTCATGTCATGGCGCAGCTGGCGGCGGGCTCGGCACTGATCGGTGGTACGTCCCTCATCTCCCTTGCGCCGCCTTCGGCTCTCATCGCACTACTGACCGGCACCCTCACCGGTCTCCTGGCACGCGCGACAGTCTCCCGCATCCGCAGCTGGTAGGTTCGATCGGGAGGGGGCCGTGTGGTGCCACGGCTGTTCGCGCAAAGCTTGCCTGCTCGCGACCTCGTTCTCGCGGGCAGGAGTGACACCGTTTCTGATGCCGAACTCGTGGCGCTCGTCCTCGGGACAGGTGACGTCTCGCTTGGTGAGCAGCTTCTGCTACGCCACCCGCTTCCCGAAGGGGTGTGGCGGCTGAGCGCTGAGGACTTGTGCCGGATCTCCGGGGTCGGCCCGGTGGGCGCGGCACGGCTCCTCGGTTCGCTCGAGCTCGGCCGTCGCGCGGCGGTGCGCGAATGCGGGCCCCGGCCGGAGATATCGCGCCCCGAGGACGTGGTGCGACTGTGCGCCCCTCAGCTGCGCGGCTCTGACCGGGAGCACTTCTGGGCATTGGCGCTCAATACCCGCAATCAGCTTCTGCGCGTCATCGAGGTCTCGATAGGAAGCCTGAACGCGTCGATCGTCCATCCACGTGAGTTGTTCAAGGAGGCGGTCCGACTGTCGGCCGCCTCGGTTGTCGTGGTGCACAACCACCCGAGCGGTGATCCGACGCCGTCGGGGGCGGACATCCAGCTGACGCGACGACTGGTGAAGGCGGGCGATGTGCTCGGGATCGAGGTGCTTGACCACGTCGTCATCGGTGACAGCGGGGGCCATGCGAGTCTTCGTGACCTTGGACTCATGTAGCCCGACATCCGTCCGGCAGGCCCCTGCGTAACACCGCCGCAGGTCAGAGGCGTGTTCGGTCCGTATGCATCTGCTACACTTCTCGGGATGTGCGGAGGTTTCATGAAGCCGGGCGTTCTCGTGCGTCCCTGAACGCACGATGATGACGCTGGGCGGCCGGCGGGAGCGCCGTGCCGAAAGGAGACAACGACGTGTCGCTGATCGACATGTTCTTCGATTCATGGGGCGGCGACATGGCCGTGGACCTCGGCACCGCGAACACCCTCGTGTCGGTGCGTGGGCGTGGAATCGTGCTGATCGAGCCCTCCGTGGTCGCGGTCGAGAAGGATACGAAGCGCGTCCTCGCGGTCGGCATCGACGCCAAGCGCCTGCGCCTTCTGGGCCAGGAAACCATTTGGAACACATGGGCCATTGCCAACATCAACATGCTCCTCCACGGCCTGGACGCACAGGTTAGACAGGGCAACACGATCAAGGATCCGAAGTTTCTCGCGGATGACGGAACCCTCCGATTGTTCGACTATGTGGGGGCCAATTTCCCCTTCTCGGAGGAGAACTGGTGGCTGAACGGCAAGCCGAAGAAGGATCGGAAAGGGAACGCGATACTGAAGAAGGATGGAACGCCTCAATTGGAGTACCCCGGCAAAGACGAGTTCTCCGATCCCTTCAACCGATTTGTTTTCGGCATTCCGCCGTTCTCGAACGGCGATTTCGTGTTTCTCCAGCACATCGTTGCCTCCCTCAATGAGACTGGACGTGCGGGCGTCGTCTGCCCGCAAGGCGTTCTCTTCCGCGGCCAGCCGGAGAAGACCGAGGAAGAGGACGGGATGAATCGCAAGGCCGACGACGAATACCTTATCCGTCGCGGCCTGATCGAGAACGACATGATCGAGGCCATTGTCGTCCTGCCCGCCAACCTGTTCTACGGCACGCCGATTCCGGGTTCGCTCGTCTTCTTCAATCGCAACAAGCCCGAGGACCGGAAGAACAAGGTGCTGATGATCTACGCGGCCCGGCCGGGCTGGTGCAAAGAGATGCCAGATCAGAACATTCTGCTGCCGCACGACGTCCTGCGCATCCTCATTCAACTGTTGTCTTGGGGAGACATCGAGGTCGCCCGTCGCATCCTCCCCGCGCACAAGGAACGCCTCTACACTGCTATCCAGGAGCGGCTCGACTTCGAAAAGGCCGACCTACAGGTCAAATATCGTGAAGAACTCGCCGAGCGCCCGCAGATCGTCGAGAAGCTCACGAACGGCGATCTGAAGAATTCCGAGCGCAACAGACTGGAAAAGCGTCTCGCTCGGCTCGACGAGATTCTGACCGAGATGAATGCTCTCATGGCTGCAACCGAGTCCCGCGCCGCCGAGGAGCGCAGAGCCGTAGACAGCGTCGAGACGGAGCTGTTGGAGATGCTGGCTAACCCGGACCTACGCAAACGCTACTTTGCCATCGCTGATATCACGGACATCGAAGAGAATGAATTCAGCCTGAACATGCCTCGCTACGTCGACACGCTCGATCCAGAGGTCGAGGTCGACCTGGTCAACGCAGCTGGCCAACTTCAAGAGGCCTGGGACGAGGAAGTACTCACGCACAATGAGTTGTCCCAGTGGCTCGATCTCATCGCAAAGGGGCGCGGCCGAGAATGAGAGAAGTCGCTCTCAAGACACTCTATCTTGGCCTCGACAAGGGCAAGAACCCCCAAACGGACCTCACGACTAAGCCGTCTCAGGTCTACCTGACACCCGAGTATCTGCGTGGCGATGCCCCGCCACTGCTAGTTCCCCCACAGGAGGGTCTCGTTCTTGCAGAGCCCGGCGACCTTCTCGTCCTCTGGGACGGAGACGCCGGGGAATTTTTCCGCGCGAAGGCTGGGGCCATAGCATCTACGATGGTCCGCATCAACGTGGACAAGACGAAGGTGCGTCCGGGCTTTTTATACCATCAACTGAAGCGTTTGGAACCTCGTCTTAAGTCGGTGGGTGCCGGCTCTGTAATACGCCACGTAGACGCCGGATTCCTTCGCCGTCTGCCGATTCCACTCCCCGACGATGACCAGCAGTCTGCCATCGCCGCGATCCTAGACCTGTGTGACAGGAGTGTAACCGCTGCCCGCCGCAGTATTGCAGCGGTCGAACACTTCCATCGAGGGCTCTTGCAGAACCTTCTGGAAGGTCGCCAGAGACCCGATGGCACCGTCCGCAATCGAGAGGGTTTCTGGACTCACCCGAAGGTGGGTCCTGTTCCCAAGGGATGGGACGTTTCGCCGCTGAAGAACCTTGCTCATGTTCAGCGAGGCAGGTTTTCGCATCGCCCGCGTAATGAACCGCGGTTCTACGGAGGTCCTCACCCTTTCATCCAGACCGGCGATGTCGCCAATAGCCGGGGCTACATTCTGTCGCACAGTCAAACCCTGACCGACGACGGGGCGCGTATCAGCCGTAGATTCCCGAAGGGCACTGTATTCATTGCCATAGTGGGTGTAAACGTCGCT
>CAYYLR010000046.1:0-442 GCA_964472485.1 uncultured Coriobacteriaceae bacterium | reverse complement strand
GATAGCGTGATTGGCATGATCCCTAACTTGGGGATCGAAAGCGAGTACCTCGAGTTCTATCTTCGCAGCGTTAGCAGGCGACTGGCATGTCTCGCTGGAGAGTCTGCGCGCGAGAATCTGAATTACGGGATTTTGAAGCCACTACTCATCAAGTATCCGACTGACCGAGAGGAACAGCGATCGATCTCAGCGATTCTGCGTCTATGCGAGAGTCTCGTTCGGGAGAAGGAGCAGAGGGTGGCTTCAATCAGAGGGACGAAGCAGTCGCTCATGCAGAATCTCCTCACGGGTCGCGTGCGGCTACCGATGGCGGAGGCGAAATGAGCAAGATCAGCGAGGGCAAGGGCGTCGAGATACCCGTCTTCAACTGGCTGGGGCAGATGGGCTGGAAGTCGTGCACGAACGAGGACTTGAAAGTCTACAGCCGGCCTCTATCGAACCC
>CAYYLR010000045.1:0-11158 GCA_964472485.1 uncultured Coriobacteriaceae bacterium | reverse complement strand
ACGACGACCCCGCCAGACTTCTCGACCACGTCGTGGACCTTCCAGTTGGGGATGGCCATCGGCGTGCCGGTGACCAGGATGCGCTTCGAGCCCTCGGGCACCGCGGCCACGCCGCTCGCGACGCGCTGCTCGCACTCGCCGGCGATCAAGTTGACCATCTGCGTGAACCGCGGCACGTCGTCGTAGAAGGCGACCTGCACGCCGAGAAGCGCGTCCTTGCCGCTGATCGGCACCGGGTCGGACTTGCGAGTCTCGGCGATCCGCTGCAGCGCGCGGCGCTTGTCGTTGACCTCAACGATCGCTGTCTTGAGTGACTCGGCAGTAATCTTCTTGCCGGTCATCTCCTCGGCCTTGACCATCAGCTCGCGGACCTCGCTACGCCACAGATCCTTGTCCTTGTCCCGCTTCATCTGCGGGAGCTCCATGACGTAGACGTTGTGTAGCTCGCCGAGCAGCTCGTACGCCTTCTTCTTGCCGTCGCAGGTCGTCTCGCCGATGACGAGGTCGGCTTCCTGGATGTACGGGCAGACCTTGCCGAGCTTGAAGCCCATGAAGCTCTTGATGAGCGCGCAGGTGTTGCGCGGCATGATCTTCTCGACCTCGTCGTAAGCGAACTCGGCGCCCGCGCACAGTCCCACGCACCAGCCGCCAGCCGCGCGGATGATCTCCTCGGGGACGTAGAGGCAGAACGTGCCGAACACCTTGCCGCCGGACTTGCGGAAGTCGTCAAGCTCCTTGATGCGTAGCCCGTGGATCTCAGACAGCACGAAGTCGAAGTAACTCATGCCCTCGGGACGGTTCGCCTGCGACATGTACGCGTCGGCGTACATCGGTCCCACCGCGCCGAGCAGCGCGTCGTGCATGTCGAGATCGAGCCCGAGTTCGGTCCACATGGGGCGGTAGTCCACTGCCTGATCGCTCATGGTCGCGCCTTTCCGCATTAGGGTGCTGGTGAGGCTTACCATAGCGCCAATGCATAGTAGACATCAAGCGGGGTTATCGCATGGGCACCATAGGCGTGCCGCGGGACCGGCGATCAGCGTCCGGCGGCGTGCAACCAGGCGCTTGCGAACTCGGCCCATCCGTCGCCGCGTTCCCCGGCCGTGCGCCAGACGTTGTCGCGACGCCCGCGCTCCAGTCCGCCGGTCACACCCTGGCTCGCGAAGGCGTTGCCGACGAGCGCCATCACTCCGACCGCGTCCGCCATCTCGAGGTCGGTGGCCGAATCGCCGATGGCGGCGGCCTGGTCGCGCGCGAGGCCGCGCCACGCGAGGTCGATCTCGATCGCGCGGGCCTTTGAGACCCCGCGGGGGACGACGTGGTACGCGTGCGGGATCCGGTCGTCGCAGGTGAGGGTTCCCCGGTTGCGAAGCATGCCGTTGTCGACGAGGTCGAGCGCGAGCGGCAGCCCGTCGAGGACGGCCTGCCCTTCGGCGACGTCGAGGCAACCACGGAGCAGCAGCGACACCTCGCGTTCCATCTGCCAGGGGGCGTAGTGCTCGATCCGGCCGGGGAACGCAGCGATGAGCGCCTCGGCGGCGCCCGCGCGGTTCATCGCCTCGAACGGCGACTCGCTTACGCTGACCGCGTCATCGGGCCACGTGCCGCGATCGACGCGGATCTCCGCGTCCAGGCCGGTGCCGTGCACGATGATCCCGCCGGCCTCGGCGATGTAGCCGTCCCAGCCGAGCAGCTGGGTGAACTCGCGGAGTTGCAGGCGGCCGCGTCCCGAGATGGGCACGACCGACAGGCCGGTCCGGGCGAGCGCGACGATCCGCTCGGCGACGAGCGTCGATGGTGTGCCGGTCGCGTCGGCGAGCACACTGCCGCCGGGGGCGACGAGCGTGCCGTCGAGGTCGGTGTACAGGACGCGCACACGAGAGAGCGCCGCACGTGCGCGCTCGTCGTCGGCGATGAGGTGTGGCGGTGTCGGCACGGGCGGGACTCCTCACGTGGTCAGGACCCGATTGTACGGCTCGACGGCGGGATGTGTGGAGCGCACGGTCCGGTCTCGCCGCATGCCGTCGCCTGCTTCCGCGTGCGCCGCTACGGTCTATACTGGGCTGGTTCGGCACCCGTGTGAGGAGGCGTCAGGTGGACGACAGGGTTGCGACACCGTACCCGCAGTACCGGTGCGGTCAGTGCGATGCGGAGCTCCCGCTCACCGAGGCTCGCCTGGCGGTCACCTGTACCGCGCATCAGCCCGGGCGCGCCGACGTCCCGCTGGTCGTCCGCTCGGCGGGGGATGCGGACCGGCACGATGTCGAGGCGATCTGCGACCAGGCGCTCGGCGAGACGCTCGTCGACGCGTTCGGCCGGACTTTCGACGTGCTCGCGCTTGAGAACCTCGTCGCCGAATCGGACGGACGGTTCGCCGGTCTCATCTCGCTTGCGGCCGATGGCGGCGATCTCGTCATCGTTCTGCTCAGCGTCTACCCCGGGTTCCAGGGCCACGGGGTGGGCCGGGCGCTCGTCGACGCGGCTGTGGAGCGGGCGGCCGAGCGGCGGCTGCCGGGCGTCAGGATCGCCGTCAGCAACGACGACATCCCGTCGCTGTCGTTCTACCAGCGCCACGGCTTCGTGATCGAGTCGGTCGCGCGCGGCCTGCTCGCCGACCGGTACGGCTCGGCCGAACCCGGATTCTCCGGCATACCGGTGCGCGACGAGATCCGTCTCAAGCGCCCGGTCGGCGCATCCTGACTCGCCACCGGCGGGCCTTCCGGCATCTCGCGATTCCTGACTCGTGCGGGCAGGTGACGGCTACTCCTTCGGCCGGTGCATGATCTCGACGATCCGGCTGAGTCGCGCCTCCTTCAGCCCGCGCTCCTTGCCGAACGCGTCGCGCTTGGCGGGGTCGAGCATCGCGTCGACGTGCTCGGCCACCTCCGACGGGCTGAACGGCTTGATGAGGTAGTCGGTGTTGTGGTCCGCCGCCATCTGCGAGCGCTGTTCCTCGAACGTGCCGGCCGCCGCCAAGAACAGGATTGGCGTGTCTCGGCACAGCATGCGGCCGCGCGCAGCTTGTCACGCACCTCGTGCCCGCTCATGCCGGGCATCATCACGTCGAGGACGATCAGGTCGGGGCGTTCGGTCTCGGCGATCGCGAGCGCCGCGAAGCCATCTGTCGCCTCGAGCACCCGGAACCTGCGGTTGCCGAGCGTGTGTCGCAACAGCGTCCGGATCGAGGGCTCGTCATCGACCACGAGGATCGTCTTCACAGCGCACCACCGTCACCTTCATCGAACAGCGCCTCGATGCGCCGGACGAGGTCTCCCGGCGCGAACGGCTTGCAGATGTAGTCCACCGCGCCGAGCTCGAGTCCTTCGGCGACTTCCCGCGTCTGGCTCATCGCCGACAGCATGATTACCGGGATCCCGTGCGTCGCCGCATCCTCCTTCATGTCCTTGAGGACGTCGTACCCGGAACGCTCCGGCATCATCACGTCGAGCAGGACGAGATCCGGCCGCTCAGTTCGGATCGCTTCGATCGCCGCCGCACCATCGGCCACCTCGATGACCTCGAACCCGTGGTTGCCGAGCGTGAAGGAGACCAGCCGCCGGAGATCCGCTTCGTCATCGGCGATGAGGATGCGCCTCATCGGTCCGCCTTCCCCGGCAACAGGTTCTCGAGCTGTCCGACGAGCGAGTCGGCGTCGAGCGGCTTGGCCAGGCACGTCGTCGCGAGGTCGAGCAGGTGCGCACGGTTCTCGTCGACGTGATACGCGGTCATGACGACGACCGGGATGTCGCGCAGCGTCTCGTCCGCGTTGAGCGTGTCGAGCACCTCGTAGCCGTCCATGACCGGCATCCGCAGGTCGAGCAGCACGGCGTCCGGCCGTGTCCTCCGCCGCACGCCGAGCATCTCGGCGGCCTGTTCGCTCATGAGACGGACCGTCATGTCCTGCGCGATAGCGATCATGCCCTCGCTCGCGCTCGCTATGATCGCCCTGAGCACGGGCTGCGACCGACGTTCGTCCACCCTGACCGCGCCCTCCCCCCGCGGGGTCGCATGGTGCGACGGCCTGACACCGTGAGAGTTCGTGCCGCACCCGGACAACCCTGCCAGCCCGGGCGGAAGTGCGCCCGGAGGTTGCTCAGTGGCACCGGTTGTCAGCGGGAAACGGCCGCTCGTCGGATGGTACAGGGTGCTTGTGATTCCCGTCACGACTTCTCTTGCCCCTGTATGCCCCCGGTGGTACGTTTGGCAACGGTGGGGAGGGATTCCCGCTGGTTCGTCGTCGCTGCTGATCCGGCAGCGGACAGCGTCCCCGGGGGGCGTGAATGGGGGTACGAATGAGGGGCATGAGGACCGTTCCGATAGCGGCGGCCGTGCTGTTCGCACTGATCCTGATGGCGGCACCCGCTTTCGGCGAGGGGTACAACGCGGATCGGGAGATCACGAGCCAGATGGGCTGGGGTTCTCTCTCAGGCAACCCGGCGCTCCGCTATCAGCCCGAGGGCTACAAGGAGCTTACCGGCCCGATGGAGTACTCGTTCAGCCCGCACGGCGGCTATACGACGACGACCAACAAGTGCGCGGACTGCCACTCCACCCATTACGCTGTCGGCTCATACATGCTGCTCCGGGCCAATAGCCGTGAAGCCGCTTGCGACTTCTGCCACGGCGGAGGCGGCGGCTCGAACAAGAACATCATGATGGACAACGCCTACACGACGAGCGCCGCCGAGATGGTCGCGACCCTCGGCCCGGCCGCGGACGCCACCACGACCTCCGGCTTCGGCACCGGACACACGCTCGGCTTCACCGGCAACGCTCCCGTCGACATCAGGCCGGCGTTCTCCGAGCCGGACGGCCTCGCGTGTTTCAACTGCCACACCCCGCACGGGAACACGCAGCGCGTGCTCACCACCTTCTACGACCCGGGCCATGAGGTCATGGCGACGTGGCCGCTGAAGTACTCCGTGCACCTTCGGTTCGACACCGAGGTCGACGGCACGATCGATCCGGTCGAGGTGTACGTGCAGGAGTACACCGGCATCGGGCCCGACATCGCGGATGTGGAGATCTGGCCGCCCGACCGCCAGGGCGATGCGCCGATCCTCGCCGATGACGGCTCTGGCGGCGAGTATGCGATCTACGACAACGGATGGCTGTACGCGTGGAGCATCGACGAAGTCGACGGCAACATCGTCGCGAAGTACAACCTGGCCTTGCATGGGCTGGGCTACGGGGAGATCGTCGAGAAGAAGCCAATCTTCCCGACCGGTCGCTTCCTGCTGATCAAGAACCCTGACGATGAGAACGGGTCCGGATCCGCGGGTGATTTGGACGTGGCGACGACCGATATCGATGGCGTCGAGACGGTCACGGACGGCAGCAACAAGATGGCGATCGACTGGGAGAACCCGCTCGGGGTGGCGACCTCCTGGTATCCCCCTGATGATTACTACAGCTACGGCATGTACCAGACGTCAGGCACGGAGCGCACACCCTACCCGATGTGGTACACGGGACTCGACGAGGCCCGTCCGGGTGTTGCCACAACCTCTGAGTTCTGCGTCGACTGCCATGACGGCGCCGCGGGTCTGAGCTCACAGGCCGCCGAGGTCTGGGCGCCTTCAGGCGTTGGCCTCGGGTTGGGCGCGTCGAGCGTCGGCACCTACACCGTGGCGTACGGCCACGACTCGCACGCGCGGGGCTGCGACCGGCAGCTCTATCTCAACCCCGATGACGCCAACAACTTCGGGCCGCACTGCCGTCAGTGCCACTCAGGCGCGGGGTCGTGCCAGCAGTGCCACGCCGATCCCACATACGATCTGCCCACGAATGCGTTGGATCCGTCCGCATACGGCACCGATGTACTGACGGAGGGCGTGAGTGTCTTCGTGGCACAGCCGTTCCGGAAGAACGTGCGACCTGAAGTCGCGACGGTCGTGGGGAACGCCTGCATGGACGGCGGGTTCAGCTACCCGCACCGCACGCTCGGCGCGAACATGCTGAAGGATGCCCTCTACGGCATCGACTTCGACGGGACTCCGCTGGCGCCGGGCGCGAGGCGTGGCGCCGGCCTCACGCCCGCCACGCTGCCGGGGGGCTCGCCGCTCGGGCTGAGGGGCTCGTATCGTATCGAGGCGCTCGTGGATGCCGTTACCGAGAACCTCGACTCCACGTGCCTTGATTGCCACAATCCGAACATCTGGAACGGCAGCGATCCCTCGTACGAGACCTCCTTCACCGCCAACAACGTCTTCTACGAGATCGGCTACCGTACCGACGGTACCGTGCCGAACTGGACCATCACCGGCTGGGACGTGCTGCTTCGCGGCCTGCCCTAGACAGGTACATACCGGGGCCCGGCTAGCGATGAACGGCATCGGAGCCGGGCTTCGGGCTTCATAGGGGACATCGACCGGGGAGGTTTCGATGCGCGCGAGACGTAGGGGCCGTCTTGTAGCCAGCGTGCTGTGCACGCTCGTTCTTGGGACGATGCTCATCGTCCCTGCCGCGGGGTCGGCGGCCGAACCGGGACCATACGTGTACTCTGTCACGCCCGCTGTCAACGGACAGACCGCGCTCGTGCCGGTCAAGGTAGGCGTCAACCCCAACTTCCGGCAGCTCACACTGCAGGTGGTCGTCGATGACCCCGACGGCGTCTCCTCGCTGTCCACCGCGAGGACTCTCAGACTGGTCCAGCCGAACGGCACGGCTGCCACCGTGACCACGACGTTCGCGTACGTAGCGGGCACTGGCGAGCGGAGAGCGACGATCACGGCGGTGCACCAGACGCTGACCCTACCGGAGGGCGTCTACACAGCGACAGTGACCTCACAGGACAAGAGCGGCGCGTCCACCACCTACACGTGGTCGTTCTACGCGGGGTTGACGACACCCGTGGTCACCGCCACCACACCGTCCGTCGGCGGGGTGGCCGCAACGCCCGGATCCGCGATCACGTGCAACATCGCGGGGCCGCGCAGCGCGATCACCGGCGCGACGATGCGGATCGACGGTGCGGTGGTTCCCGCGGTTCTGACCGCCTCCAGCAATCTCGTGAACACCCTGTCCTGGGCCCCATCGGCCCCCCTCAACCAGGGCGTCCACACCGCGCAGGTCACCGCCACGAACGCATCCGGACTGGCGAACACGTACCTCTGGGTCTTCTACGTGACCGCGAACCAACCCGGCTTCGTGCTGACCTCGCCCCCGGACGGGTCGGACGTGACGCCCGGGCCCGATGGAACGGTCGCCCTGACCGCCCTCGCGTGCGACCGTGACGGCATCGATCCGGCTACCGTGCGACTCGAGGTCCAACCGGGCGGTGTCACCGTCGTGCCGACCCTGACTTCGCGAGCGGCCAACGGGTATGCGGTCTGGGACCTCTACGCATCGATCCCCGTTTCGGGCAGAAGCGGTGCGTTCACCGTTGCCGCGAGAGGCTCGGACGTGCTCGGGAACGCGGCCACCGCTCCGAGTTGGACGTTCGTGCTGCCCGCAACGGACCCTCCGATCGTCGATAGTCCGACGCCCGCTGATGGCGCGGTGTCCGCGACGAAGGGGGTGCGCCTGTCCGCGCGCATGCGCGACTATGGACCCGGCCTCGACCTGTCGAGCGTTGCGCTCTACCTCGACGGCGTGCCGCTTCCGGGTGTGCGGACCGAGCCGGTCGCCGATGGGGTGATCGCGTACGCCTATGTGGACCTGGCCGACAATCGCACGTACCGTGCGCGTGCGTACGTCGAGAACAACGGCGGCCTGCCCGCGACACTCGACTGGGACTTCTCCGTCGCGGCGCCTCCCACCGCGTCAGCCCTCTCCCCGGCACTCAGTTCCACCTACCGCTATGAGGATGTGCCGGTGCGCGTGAGATTCGCGGAGCCGGTCGACCGGATCGATGAGTCGTCTCTCTCGCTCACCTTCGATGGCCGGCCGGTGCCTTCCCGGGACATCTTCGTGACCGTCCTCGACGGCGGGCACACGCTCGACGTCACGGCACGGGTACGCAACGTCGGCGGCGTCGGCTCGATCACGCACACGGTCGTGGCGACCGTCGCCGACACGACCCGTGCCGAGGGTCGCGCCTCTTGGAGTTTCGATGTCGTCCCGCAGACCGGGCAGGCGGATATCGCCATCGATGAGAACGGCCCGTGTCTCGCTTCGGAGTGTCATGCCATCCCGGCGACGGACATCGCGGCGTGGAACAGAGTCCACTGGACGGTGGGCGACGCGCGCGGGTGGGGTATCCCGAGCACGGGAGCCCCGCACAAGTACAACTGTAACATCTGCCACTACAGCGTGGCCGGCCCCGGCGGGACCTACACGCCGGCACCACTCCACGTCCAAGGACTCTATCCGTGCCAGATGTGTCACGCCGTGCCGAGGGCGAACCCGATCCCGGTCGGCGTTCATGGTGGGACGGCTGCGCTCGCGGACTTCAGCTTCCTCGATCACGACGATGGGACGCGCTACGATCCGTCATCCCCTCATGCGGGCGAGGGTGAGCCGCGCGACTGCCTCTACTGCCATCAGGGGCCGAAGGGATCGCAGGAGATCGAGAACTACGCGAACGGCACGGTATCCCGGGCCCACGACATCGTCGGGGACCACCGGGTCGGCTACCCGGACGACACGTGTCAGATGTGCCACTCGGCGGTACTGACCCGTGAGCACGCGTACGATCGCAACGAGGACGGGCTGCTCCCGGCCGCTCACTGCGTGACGTGTCATGAGAGCGATCGACCTGAAGTCCGTGACGCCGTGGACCATGCCTACCCGGCGCTCCGGTTCCGGTACTGGGGGACGGATACGTCGCCGTACCTGACGAATCCCACCCCCGGCGCATCGATCGAGACCACGGCCTTCTACGAGATCCCCGGTGAGCTGATCGTCGGTGGGAACATCAGGATCATGTCGTCGACCCTCGGCACCATCTTCGTCGACGGCTACAGCGGTGGGTCATGGACGCCGGTCTACTCCGCCACCATGGGCGGGCTTCTCGGAGACCTGAATCCGGGTGGAAACGGATCGCCGAAGGCGTTCCCGAAGTACGCGGAGACGCCGGAAGGAGAATCGTTCTCCTGCGATCCGGTTGAGCGCATCCGCATCCGCTACGTGCCGATCGCTGCCGGCCGGTGGCACTACGTGAGCGTGAACGTGGACGGCTTCCTGATCGAGAACCCCGTCATCAGCACGTGCGAGGACTGCCACGGACCGCGGCCCGAGGGCCACGGGTACGACCCGGCGATGCACACGGCCGAGGTCGGCGCTGATCTGGACGCATCCGGTTTCACCTGTGGGGACTGTCATGGGATGAGCGTACTCGCCGAGCACAGCCGCGTTTCGGCCTCAACCTCCGCAAACGCTCCCGTTTGTGTGACCTGTCACCCGACGCCGCGTGACACCATGGACGCGTGGGGCAAGACCTGCCAGCAGGCAGGCTGTCACGCGACCGGATCCGCTACCGAGCGCCACGGTGGGTCGGGGACGGCGCACGCGCTGTCGGCGGAGTCGGCGATCTGCGCCGAGTCCGGATGCCACGATGACGGTGATCTGACCGCGATCCACCTGCTCGCCGTCGAAGACACGAAGACGAGCTGCCTCGTGTGTCACTCCGCAACCGAGCACCCGGCGTCCGGCGTGTGCTTCAGCTCGTGCCATGCCGACAAGGTGGACGGGGAGGGCGCGGTCATCGACCACGGCTATGACGAGGCGGCGCACACAGCACGGTCCAACCAGATGTACGGCGGCACGTGGGGCTGGGCACCCGGTGACAGTGCGATCTACAACCCCGCATACGCCTATGACACGCCGTGTACCGGATGCCATGATGTGCGGCTTCTCAGCGAGCATGACAAGCCGACATCGTCGTCATCGCCCGCCACATGCCGGACCTGCCATCCGACGCCGCGGAACTCGTTTGCGGCGTGGGACAAGACGTGTAGCCAGGGCGGCTGTCACGCTCAGAACAGCGAGTTCGAGAAGCACGTCGGCATGACGGACATCCATCGCTCGTCGTCGAGGGTAGAGCGCGACGCAGGGTGCAGTACCACCTGGACGAACGCCGGGGTCGTCGTCTACCCGTGCCACTACCCTGACATCGTCCACGAGCATAACCGTAGGATCTGGGCGAGGGTCGCGTCCGACGGCACGCCGATCATCTGGCGGGATCTGTCAGTCCCGTGTGTCGACTGCCATTCCAGCGACCAGTTCGCCGCGCTCGCCAACACGTGGGATGGGTCGTGTCTGGCCTGTCACCCAGCGAGTCACGCGGTAACGGGCAGCGCACGCAACGTCGCGGTGTACGCCTCCCACAACAACATGCACGAGGGACAGGTGCAGCCGTTCCAGGATGCGGCCGGTACCCGCGTCGGCAGCAATGCCATCGACGTGCATGGGCCGAAGCCGGTTCGGACCACGGCGAGCAAGAGCGGCTGCTCGACCATCTACTGTCACAACACCGGATACCTGAAGCCCGGGTACACCCCGCTCGGGGGTACACGCAGCGTGCAGTGCAGCGACTGTCACGGCACGAACGTCCTACTTGAGCCGCCGCCTGTCGTCGGTTACGGAGCGTACTCGTTGTTCGGGTCCGGCATGTACCCGCATGCACAGTACGAAGCCACCTATGGAACCGTCACCATCACGCGGTCGATGGGCGTGCTGCCGGCAGGCAGCCGGCTGACGATGGCGACCCGGTTCAGGACCGGTCCGTTCATCGACTACGCGCGTATCGCGGTGTCGGCCAACGGGTCCACATGGACGTGGCTGACGCCGGCGAACGAAGCGTCTCCGGTGTTGGCGCCCCTGTACATGGATGGCGGAGGGTACATCTATGGTGACACGATGGGCGCCTGGCTCAATCCGGTCTTCAACCTGCCGGCTGCCGTCAACAACGGTAGCAACCCGGTATTCCTCCGCGTCATCTACCTCAACCGGGAGGACGCCGGCGCCGGCATCTGGATCGACAACATCAAGGCCGGAACGCCGGGCTCTGAGCAGTTCACCGAGGACTTCGAGTCCGGACCGCTCTCCCCGACCTGGACCAACATCGGCTGGTTCCGCTACGCGAACTAGCGGCCGGGCCGGTCAGCCTACGGCTGACGTGAGCGGGGAGGTGGCAGTCGCCACCTCCCCGCTTCATCTCCTGTGGTGCCCCCGGCACGATTCGAACGTGCGACACCAGGTTTAGGAAACCTGTGCT
>CAYYLR010000044.1:0-11462 GCA_964472485.1 uncultured Coriobacteriaceae bacterium | reverse complement strand
GTGTTAAGCACGCCGCCAGCGTTCATCCTGAGCCAGGATCAAACTCTCCGTGGAAGATGTCACAGACCCGAGGGCCTGCGATATACGGAGCTTCGTCGGACCTGGCTGGTCCGGAGTGGACCCACCTGTCCCGGTAAGGAGGCCGGAACGGTTTGGATCCGAGATGTCGCATCGGTTTGACCTGTTGACTGGCCCTCTCGATGTGACGGGGTATGTGTTGGATTCTTCACGAATCCTTACTGGCTTGTCACAGTATCCGGTTTTCAAGGTTCAGGCGCAGCGGGACGATACGATACGTGTCGTCCGACCCGCTGTCAATCGCTCACTTCAAACCAATTTCGGCTGTTCCGCGAAGTGCGCGTTCTGGTGATACGAAACGCCCCCGCCTTGGTGGCTGGGGGCGTCGGCTGGGCACCGGTTCGCCGGCACTGCCGGCACCGACTCCGCTATCCGATCGCCCTCACGACATCACGCACTTTCAATCCGCGCTCCATCTCCGAACACTCGGTGGAAGCAGCCTGAGTAGCTTACCACCGGCCGATGGCAGACGCAAGGTGTACCTACCCCGTATCTCGCAGGGTTTCACCACGGGTCCGTCAGGCTTCGATGACGCGCGCGAAACGACGTTTCCCCACCTGGATCACACGACCTTCGAGCGCCGTCCACGACATGTCGTACGAACCCGCCGGAAGGTCGGCGGCCTCGCCGTCGATGCGCAGCGCACCGCCGTCGATGAGGCGCCGGGCCTCGGACGTGGTGGGCGCGAGTCCCGCGGCCTTGAGCAGCGTCGGCACGTGCACGGGATCGGTCCGCTCGATGGCGACCTCGGGTACGTCGGCGGGAAGCTCGTGGCGCTTGAACACGCGGTCGAAAGCCTCCTCGGCCTGTCCCGCCGCGTCCGCACCGTGGTAGAGCGCGACGACCTCACGAGCGAGTCGGCGCTTCAGCTGGTTCGGATGCGCCGACCCATCGCTGAGCGCGGATTCGATCGCCTCGACCTCGGGCACCGGCAGAGCCGTGCACAGCCGGTAGTACTTGACCATGAGATCGTCGGGTATAGACATGACCTTGCCGAACATGCCGTCAGCGGGGTCCGTGAGTCCGATGTAGTTCCCGTAGCTCTTGCTCATCTTCTGGACGCCGTCTGTGCCCTCGAGCAACGGCAGCGTCAGACACACCTGCGGCTCCATGCCCATCTTCTCCATCAACTCGCGCCCCGCGAGCAGATTGAAGAGCTGGTCGGTCCCGCCAAGCTCGACATCCGCGCGAATGGCCACCGAGTCATACGCCTGGGCCATGGGGTAGAGCAACTCATGGAGTGAGATGCCGACACCCTCCCGGTACCGCTTCTGGAAGTCGTCCCGCTCGAGGATCCGCGCGACGGTGAACTGACTCGTGAGCCGCAGGATGTCGGTGAAGGTGAGCGGTCCCAGCCACTCCGAGTTGCGCCGCATGATCGTCTTGCCCTGATCGAGCACGCGGAACGCCTGCTCGATGTAGGTAGCGGCGTTGGCGTCCACCTGTTCGGGCGTCAGCGCCGGCCGGGTCGAGCTCCGGCCCGAGGGATCGCCGATGAGTGCGGTGAAGTCCCCGATGATGAGCACGACGGTGTGGCCGAGGTCCTGGAACTGACGGAGCTTCCGAAGCGGCACGGCGTGACCGAGGTGCAGGTCGGGGGCGGTCGGGTCGACGCCGAGCTTGATCGTGAGCGGCCGCCCGCTCGCAATCTTGGCCTCGAGCGCGTCGCGCGGCACGATGTCGGCCGCTCCGCTTGCGATCGTCAGCAGTTGCGCCCCTGCGTCAGTCACCCGTCCGTC
Organism: uncultured Coriobacteriaceae bacterium; assembly: GCA_964472485.1. Taxonomy (GTDB): domain Bacteria; phylum Actinomycetota; class Coriobacteriia; order Anaerosomatales; family Anaerosomataceae; genus CAYYLR01. The sequence goes on along the minus strand of CAYYLR010000044.1, from coordinate 9,645 downwards.
ACCCACCCTCTCACCCCGCGCGTGTCACGATACCGTGATGTGTCCGGGGGTGGCCTGGCCTGTCGATTGCAGGTCATACTAGCACGATGCACTGCCGCCGCCGCGCTGCGGTACAGTGATGAACCCTGACGATGCGCGCGGGCGGAACCGCGCGGCGAGAGGACCGCGACCAGACCGTGGAGCGCAGACGAGACGACCGGACGCCCGAGCGGCCCGCTCCGCGACGCGACGCGAAGTGGAACGATGACGACCCCGCCGACCTCGCGTGGGCGGACCCGTCCCCATCGTCTCGCGACGGACGATCAGTCTCGCCGGGCTCCTCCCGTCCACGTACCGACCGGTCGAAGCGCACGACGCGGGCAGCGGGACAGAGCCGAGGCGTGGTGCGTGGCGGCGCGGCGGCGAGCGGCCACGCCGGGCCGGGCGGTGGCCGTTCGGCCGGATCCGGGGCACCAGCGTCTCGCTCGAACGCGTCGACCCGCGGTTCAAGCCGGCCGAGAGGCCGGAAGTCCGGCGATCGCTCGCGGAAGAGCGCGGGGGGCGACACCAAGCGCTCACACCGCATGCGCGTGCTGCGCGTCGCGCTCATCGCGCTTGCGGCCGCGCTGGCACTCACCGGCATCGCGGGATGCATCGCCTACAAGCGCATCGCGGCCGACCTTCCCGACCTCTCGCAGCCGCCGGAGGCGCTCGCCGAGAAGAGCATCATCTACGATCGCGACGGCCAGGTTCTCGTCGAGCTCTTCGCGGAGCAGAACCGCACCTACGTCCCGCTTGCGAGCATCCCGATCGCCCTGCGGCAGGGGGTCATCGCGACCGAGGACAAGCGCTTCTACGAGCACGAGGGCGTCGACCCGCTCGGCATCGCACGCGCGCTGTGGGTCGATATCACCCAAGGCAAGCGGCACGGCGGTTCGACGATCACACAGCAGTACGTCGTCAACACGTTCGTGAAGCGCGAGAACACGATCACACGCAAGGTCAAGGAGGCGATCCTTGCCTACCGGCTCGAGAAGGGCTACACGAAGGACGAGATCCTCGAGAAGTACCTCAATACCATCTACTACGGCCACGGCGCGTATGGGGTGCAGGCTGCCGCCGAGGTCTACTTCGGCAAGAACGTCCAGGACCTGACGGTAGCGGAAAGCGCCCTCATAGCGGGCATCATCCGCTCCCCCGGCACCTACTCTCCCCGCAACGACCCGGAGGCCGCGACGAATCGGCGAGCGACCGTGCTCAGCCTCATGGTCGAGAACGGCTACATCGACCAGCCGACCCGGGACGCGGTCGCGGCCGAACCGATCACGCTCGCTCCCCCGAAGCCGAGCGACGCGAAGGCGCCGTACTTCGTCGAGTGGGTCAAGCAGCAGCTTATCGATGAGTACGGGCCGGACGCTGTGTTCAAGGGCGGGCTCCGGGTCACGACGACACTGTCCCTCCGAGCACAGGAAGCTGCGGAGGCTGCGATCGTCTCCGTCCTCGATCGCCCTGACGACCCTTCGGCGGCGATCGTCGCGATCGATCCGAAGTCGGGCGAGGTGCTCGCGATGGTGGGCGGCAAGGACTTCAACGCCCAGCAGTTCAACGTCGCGGTGCAGGGCCGGCGGCAGCCGGGGTCGTCGTTCAAGCCGTTCGTGCTCGTCGCAGGCCTGGAGGCGGGCGTCAATCCGGAGCAGGCGTACGAGAGTGCCGCCGCGCAGTTCACGATCCCGGGCGGCCAGACCTGGAAGGTCACCGGCGCGTCAGGCGGGCCGATGCGACTGCGCGTCGCGACCGAGAAGTCCGTCAACTCCGTGTTCGCCCAACTCATCCTCGGCGTCGGCGCCGACGCGGTGGCGAAGGCGGCACGCCGTCTCGGCGTCGAGACGCCGATCAAGGCCGTACCCGCCATCGCGCTTGGCAGTCAGGAGGTGACACCTCTGGAGATGGCCTCGGCGTACGGCACGCTCGCCAACGGGGGTGTCCACATGCCGCCGCACGGCCTCCTCGCGGTGTCGGACGTGGCAGGGGAGCCCATGCTGGCCGCCTCATACGAAGGGACGGCTGCGGTCGACCCGGCTGTCGCCTATCTCACGACCGACCTGCTCAAGGGCGTCATATCACGGGGCACAGGGACGGCCGCGAAGCTCAGCAGACCCGCCGCCGGCAAGACCGGCACCACCCAGGCGTACCGCGACGCGTGGTTCGTCGGATACACGCCGGACCTCGTGGCCGCGGTGTGGGTCGGCTACCCGGACGCCCAGCGCGAGATGACCGACGTGCACGGCCGGAAGGTGACCGGGGGCTCGTTCCCCGCCGAGATATGGGCCGCCTTCATGAAGGCGGCGCTCGAAGGCGTGGAGGCGCGAGATTTCCCGAGACCGGGCGGCCTGATGAACGACACGATCTGCCTGGAGTCCGGACAGCAGGCGACAGGGTTCTGTCCCGAGACGGGCAGCGGTCTGTTCCTCTCGAAGTTCCCGCCGGTCCCGTGCGAGATCCACGCGGGCCCAACGCTTGTGGAAGTCCCGAACCTCGTCGGGATGATGAAGAGCGACGCGCTCGCGTTGCTCACCAACCTCGGCCTCACCTATACGATCACGGAACGGCCTGTGGCCGGCGTGCCCGCGGGCATGGTCAGCGAGCAGTCGCCCGCGCTCGCGGCAACGCTGGAGCCCGGCGCCGCCGTCGCGGTGGTCGTGTCGTCGGGGCCGGCTGCGAACAAACCGCCGACGCCAGCCTTCGACCACAAGCCCGACTCACCGCGCGCCGGCGATGCCGTCGCCTTCGACGCGTCCGCGTCGACCGATGCGGACGGGGCCGTCGTCAAGTACGCGTGGGAGTTCGGCGACGGCACGCCGCTGGTCACCGGTAAGACCGTAGCCCACACGTTCACGTCGCCGGGAACGTACACCGTGACGCTCTGGGTGACCGACGACCGCGGTTCGGTCGCGAGCCTGCCGAGCGTGGTCGAGATCCGGTAGACGGCATACGGGCGGCGCCGGCGCGCGACGTGCGCCGCTACACGACACCGCGGAAGAAGTGCCCGCTCGTCGACGGCTCGACGAGCGGTTCAGCCGGAGCGGCCATCCCCTGCGCGACGGCGCCCAGCGCCGAACGAACCGCCGCGACGACCTCCGCGGCCCGCTCGGGCGTCTCGTCGGTGAACTCGAGCCTGACAGCCGACACTCCGGTCGCGACGACCTCGTCCAGCGCGCGGACGAGGTCGAGCGTGACGGAGTTGACGATGTGCGCCCTACCCGACGGGTCGGTCGTGACCGGGAACTCGTAGCCCTTCTGGTCACGCAGGCGCCACCAGCCTCGGCGGCGGTCGCAGCCCCGGCATCGCCGGTCGCACCCGCCCGCGGCTTGCAGGACGCACTGCTCGGCGAGCATGAGCTCGAGTCGACCCCAGATCACGGCGCCGACCGGTATCGGCGCTTCAGCCACGAGGGACGCGAGCTGCCGGCCGCTCAGCTCAGGCGAGGCCCACAGGAACGAAGCGCCCATCCGGGCCAGGGCGCCCGCGGAGCGGGCGTTGACGGCGTTGAGCGTCCAGTCCGCGGCGACCCCGGAGCGCCCGCTGGCACGCGCCAGCATGCCGAGCTCGCCGACGGTCACCGGTCCCGCGTCCAGCCAGGGCCGCAGCGCGTCGGCCTCCCCGGTACGCACGACCCTCGGAAGCAGCGGCTGGACGGCGTCAGGGACGGGGCCGATCCCTGGCGGACCGAAGACGCGCAGCAGGCACTCGTCCGCGCCCGCCGCGCGGCACGCGAGCGCCACGTCGGAGGCCCACGCGGTCGCGACCACGCCCACCTCGCGCGCGGACCGGCGGAGCGGGCGTGCGGGCGCCGCGACAGGAAGCCGGACTTCCTGACGCCGCCGTGCCGACCACGGCGCGAGCCGCAGCTCGTCGAGACGCTCGAGCGCCTCCCGGCGCAGCCTGTGCAGGACCGAGTAGCCGAGCCCGGCGTCCGCGTCCAGGGTGATATCCCACGCCCCCGGCCGGTACCCCGTGCCGCCCATGCGGCCGACGTGCTCGATGACCGCGTCGGCGGTCACCGGACTCGTGCGCGCGGTCTCGACGACGGGCCCCTCGGCGGTCACGAAGACGTCGTCGCCGGTGACAGTGACGCGTGCGGGTTCGCCCACGCGCACGCTGACGGAGACGTCGACCGGCCTCGCCCGGTATCCGGATCCGGCGGCGCCGGCGTAGGTCCTCCGCGCGGCGGCCAGCAGCGATGCGCTCGCGACGCGAAAGACGCGATCGCCGTGCGTGACACCCTGCTCGAACGCGAGCGTGACCGCGCTGCCGGCCGGCGCGACCGCGACAGCGTGGCCGTCGACCGTGAGGGGCCCCGCCGTCTGCGCGAACCGTCCCGACCGCGTCCAGACCTCGATCGTGTCCGCCGGATCGAGCGCACGGTCGATCTCGACGGTAGCGCTCCGGCCTTCGGCGCGGACGATCCTGCCGAGCCGTACACCCCGGTTGTTCGGCCGTGTGTAGCTCATGAGTCCCGGTCCGCGCTCGCCGAGGAGATACGCGTCGGTGAAGCCCCTGCTGAACGCCTCCTCAAGCGCATCCCACTCGGCCGGCGCGACCGCGAAACCGTCGGGGTCGGCCAGCGCCCGGTCGAGCGCCGCACGGTAGACGCCCGTGACGATGGCGACGTACTCGGCCGACTTCATGCGCCCCTCGATCTTGAGGGCGGTGACACCCGCCGCCGCGAGCGCGGGCAGATGCGCGATCCCGGCGACGTCCTTCGGTGAGAGCAGGTACCGCCCGGGGACCTCGGCGACCGCCCCGTCCGGCGCGATGAGCTGGTAGCCGAGCCGGCACGGCTGCGCGCACATGCCGCGGTTGGCCGAGCGGCGGCCGATCATCGAGGACATGAGGCACTGCCCCGAGTAGCAGTAGCAGAGCGCGCCGTGAACGAACGTCTCGATCTCGACGCCGGTCGCCGCACACGCCCGAACCTCCGGCAGGCTGAGCTCGCGGGCGAGCGTGACGCGGCGCACCCCGCTTTCGGCGAGCGCGCGAACGGCGTCGGGCCCCGCCGCGTCGATCTGCGTCGAGGCGTGCAACCTGACCTCGGGCAGGGCATCGCGGATAGCCGCGAGCAGCCCCAGGTCCTGGACGATGACGGCGTCGACACCGGCGGCCCAGGCGTCAGCGACCATGCCGAGCGCCGGCTCCATCTCGGCGGGCAGGACGATGACGTTGGCGGTGAGGTAGACCCGCGCGTCCCGCAGGTGCGCGAAGCGGGCGGCCTCCGCGAGCGATTCGAGGTCGAAGTTGTCCGCGCCGCGCCGCGCGTTGAGCTCCCGGAGGCCGAGGTAGACCGCGTCAGCGCCGTTGTTCACGGCCGCGATGAGCGCCTCGGGGTTGCCCGCGGGTGCGAGCAGCTCGACTCGGCGTTCGGGCGTGTGGGGCAACGGTTCCCTTTCGACGCGGGGCCGCTCGGGCCCCTGAGGTGACCGGGGCGGTATACTGATGCGCGTGCCCGCCGCCGGACCGGTGTGCTGCCACCCATGATAGACCGACGCAGAAGGAGCTGTGCGTGTCGAGGCGGAGTAGACGACGCCGTTCGAGCCGCCCGAAGGCGGGGCGTGTCGTGCTCGCGCTCATCGGCCTCGCCCTCGCCGGCTCACTCCTGTTCGCCGGCGTCGGGGTCGCGGCCGCCGCTGGCATCGCGGGTAGCTGGTTCTCCGACCTGCCCGACATCGACGACCCGGACGCGTTCGCCGTCGCTCAGACCACGAAGATCTACGCCGCCGACGGCACCCTGCTCGCCAACCTCTACCTCGAGAACCGCCAGATGGTGGACATCTCGGCCATCTCATCCCACCTGCAAGACGCGGTCATCGCGGTGGAGGACGAACGCTTCTACCTGCACAAGGGCGTCGACTACGCCGGCATCGTGCGCGCGGTGATCACCAACCTGACGAGCGACCGCACCGAGGGGGCCTCGACGCTCACGCAGCAGTACATCCGCAACACCATCCTCTCGGCCGAGCGCTACGACATCTCGCTCCGCCGCAAGGCGCGCGAAGCCAAGCTGGCGCTCGATCTGGAGAAGCGCTACGGCAAGCAGGAGATCCTCTCCATGTACCTCAACACGGTGTACTTCGGCGAGGGTGCGTACGGCGCCGAGGCGGCATCCCTCACCTACTTCAACAAGCACGCGAACGAGCTGACGATCGCCGAGGCCGCGCTGCTCGCGGGTATCCCCCAGTCCCCAATCAGGCTGAACCCGTACGACAATCTCGACGGCGCTGTCGCGCGCCGTCAGTGGGTCCTGTCCAAGATGCTCGAGTACGGCGCGATCACACCCGAGGAGCACGAAGCCGCCAAGATCGAAGACGTGCGCCTCGAGCGCTCGCCGGTCATCGATGAGCAGGGCGTCTACTCGGCGCCGTACTTCGTCGCGCACGTGAAGAAGATCCTGCAGAACGAGTACGGCACGTCGCTCGTCTTCAAGGGCGGGCTGAGCGTCTACACGTCGCTCGATCCCACGATGCAGACCTACGCCGAGCAGGCGGTCCGCGGGATACTCGACCGCCCTGACGATCCCGACTGCGCGCTCGTGGCCGTCGAGCCGGAGACCGGCTACGTCAAGGCGCTTGTGGGCGGCCGCGACTGGCAGTCGAACAAGTTCAACTTCGCCACGCAGGCGCGCCGCCAGCCCGGCTCGTCGTTCAAGGTATTCACGCTCGTGACGGCGCTCGAGGAGGGCATGCCGCCCCGCCGGATGCTCGACTCGTCGGTGCCGGCGACGATCGACACGGGAGGGGCGCCGTGGATCGTCCATAACGCCGAGGGCGGCGGCGGCCGTGGTTACATCACGCTGCAGCAGGCCACAGTCGGCTCGGTCAACACGGCCTTCGCGCGGCTCATCAAGGAACTCGGCGCCGAGAAGGTCGCCCTCGTCGCCCGTCGCATGGGTATCACCACCGAGATCAAGCCCTACCTGTCGATCACACTCGGCAGCCAAGAGGTCACGCCGCTCGAGATGGCCTCGGCGTACGGCACGCTGGCCGCCGACGGCAAGCACTACCCGCCGCGCGCCGTCGTACGGATCGTCGACTCGAAGGGTGAGACCCTGTTCGAAGCCGAGCCTGCGGGCGAGCAAGCGATCGATCACAGCGTCGCGTACGCCGCGACTGAGATCCTCAAGGGCGTCATCCGCGGCGGCACCGCGACACGCGCGAACATCGGACGACCCGCGGCGGGCAAGACCGGCACCACGCAGGACTATCGCGACGCGTGGTTCGTCGGCTACACACCCGAGCTGTCGTGTGCGGTCTGGATGGGCTACACCCCCGAGCGTCCGATGCGCAGCGTGCACGGCAGGCGCGTGTTCGGCGGTACGTTCCCGGCCCCGATCTGGCACGACTTCATGATCAAGGCGCTCGAGGGCAGGCCTGTGCGCGACTTCAACCCCGCACCCGCCCCCGAGTACACGTGGAAGGACGAGTGGGGCGTGCCGAGCAAGGAGGTGCCGGGGGTGGTCGGCATGAGCGAGGGCGCCGCGATCGAGACGATCGTCACCGGCGGATTCGAGCAGTACCACGTGGTCGGCGCCTACAGCGGTACCGTGCCGAGGGGCGTCGTCGTGTCGCAGAGCCCGGGTGCCGGAGAGAAGGTCGATCCCACGACGGCCGTCGTGACCATCACCATCTCGCTCGGCCCCGACCCGTCGGCTCCGCCCCCTCGGACGGACACGACCCCGACGCCGAACCCTTAGGCGCGGCTCACGCGCACCATCCCCGAGGCGCACACGATCTCGACGCCGGCACGCTCGATGCGGTCGAGGACGAGGTTCATCCCGAGCGTGTCCGAACTCACGTGGCCGGCGATGACGAGGTTGAGCTTTATCTCCTCGGCGTGCTTGCGGTGCTCCTCGGAGTAGTGCATGCCCACCAGCGTGTCGACGCCCGCCGCCACGAGCTTGTCGAGCGCTTCGACCGGACCTTCGGTCCCGCCGGTCATGTCGGCCAGGCACGTCCCGCACCGGCGGCCGCCGGTCCCGTGCACGATGACGGGCCCATAGCCCTTGACGGCCGCGTCGGCGTACTCGGGCACCGTGTGCAGCAGCTTCACGAGGTCGTCGAGCGTGCGCGGCGCCTCGCGATCAACGAACTCCTGCACGAAGCGGTTCACGCTGTTGTCCGCCGGCGTGTGACACGACATGGAGGCGAAGCCGAGCAGGCGCGCGGCGTCGATCGCCCGGTAGTGGTTGACCGGCAGCACCTTCCGGCGCACCTCCTCGGCCCGAGGACCGATCAGCGCGTCAGCCACCCCGATCCCGACCCCCCGCGCGGCCCACAGGTCCGCCTGCATGTACATCACCCGATGCAGGTTCGCGTACCCCGGTCCTTCCGGATGGTGCGCGAAGATGAGGTCGATCGGCATGCCTCGCTCGCGCAGCCGGTCGGCGAGCACGACCTCGCCCACCTCCATATCGATGCCCGCGATCAGCCCCCGCACCTCGAGATCGGCGTCGCCGACGCAGATGCGGGTGTCGTCGTAGGGATTCGTGAGCCGGTCGGGATCGAAGAACCGCCGTTCGTCATCTGGCAGCTTGTCGTGCTCGGCACGTGCGGCGGTGAGCACGTGGTCGATCTCATCGCGCGAGCGGGTGTCGGCCTCGATACCGGTCTCGATCACGGTGGTGTAGATGTCGCCGAGTCTCATGCGCTTCCCTTCGTCCGACCGCGGCCGCCCTCCGGAGGCCGATGGTCCGTCCGTCCGCGTGAAACGTACCCGTTGCCCCGCATGCAGAAGCGTAGCGGCAGGTCAGAGCCGGCGCTCAGACCGATCCTGCCGGTGACGACGAGATCCGCGGGGCGCTCCCGCTCGAACACGGTCAACGCGCCGCCGAGCGCCATGCCGTTGTGGCGGAGATCCACCCCGAGCGCTTCGGCAAGCTTGCCCGGCCCGTTCGTGAGATCGCGGCCACCCCGGTCGTGGCGACGCCGCAGCATGACGTCGATCCCGAGCGTTGGCTCTATTGCGCGGACCAGCACCGCACCGGCGATGCCGTCGGCTTCCGTGACGAGATTGATCATGTGGTGGTTCCCGTAGGTGAAGTAGACGTAGGCCCGCCCTGGCGGACCGTACATGACACGGTTGCGCGCGGTGACACCCTTCGTCGCGGCGTGCGAGCCGGGATCATCCGCCCCGAGGTACGCCTCGGTCTCGACGATGACGCCGCCGGTCAACACGCCGTCAACATCGCTCACGAGCAGCGCTCCGACAAGCTCGCGGGCGACGAGTGCGGTCGGCCGGGCGAAGAAGGTGTCGCCGAGCGGCCGCCGGTCCCCGCCGACGGAAGCCGCGCGGTCCCTCACGCCCGGCTCCGCTTGAGCCATGAGCGCATGACTTCGAGCGGCTGCGCGTTGAGCACCCCGGACGGCGCGATCCATCCCCGCCGAGCCGTGGCGACACCCCAGCGGATGTGACTGAACCGCGTCGCCTCGTGCGCATCGGTGTTGATGACGACGCGGACCCCCGCCGCGCGCGCCATGCGCAGGTGGACGTCGTTCAGGTCGAGCCGCTCGGGATGCGCGTTCACCTCCATGATGGTGCCGGTCCCGGCGGCGGCGGCGATGATCGCCGCCATGTCGAGGTCGAAAGGGTCCCGTCTGCCGAGGAGCCGCCCG
>CAYYLR010000043.1:0-11691 GCA_964472485.1 uncultured Coriobacteriaceae bacterium | reverse complement strand
GTCGTTCTCACGCTCGCGTGCGGCAAGTTCCGCTTCTTCGACCGCGATCTCGGCGAGAACGGCGGGATCCCGCGCCTGCTCGACATCGGCCAGTGCAACGACGCGTTCTCGGCCATCAAGATCGCGCTCGCGCTCGCCGACGCGTTCGAGGTCGGCGTCAACGAGTTGCCGCTCTCACTCGTGCTCTCCTGGTACGAGCAGAAGGCGGTGGCGATCCTGCTGACGCTGCTCCATCTCGGCATCACCGGGATCCGTCTCGGCCCGACGCTTCCGGGCTTCATCACGCCGGCGGTGCTTCAGGTGCTCGTGGACACGTTCGGCATCATGCCGATCGGTGAGTCGGCAGAGGCCGATCTGGCTGCGATCCTCGGGCCGACCGCCTAGTGGACGCGCTCAAGGCCATCGCGAGGGGCGCCGGCGTCACGGTCGCGGCGCTGGCGCTCCTCGCGGGCCTGCTCTACGCGTTCGGCGGCATGTGGCCTCGAACCGCGGAGATGCGCGCGGCGTTCGACGCGCAGGTGGCAGCCGGCCTGGCGAGCCCGGTCGAGGACCGCTTCGTGATCCCCGTCCCCGGGTGCGTCTGCCACAGCGAGAGTCCGGAACTCCAGGCGCGCCATGCCGAGCGGCGCGTCAACGAGTGCATGAACTGCCACGGTGGGCGATAGGCGGCCCCTCCCTGCGCTATGATGTGCGCCGAGGGACACGCCGGCCGCGCGGTCCGGTGACGCGACCCGCTGGAGGAACGATGTCGCAGGTCATGGAGCACGTCCGGCAGCTCGCCGAGGTCATCGGCCCCCGGCCCGCCACCACCGACGCCGAGGCCCGGGCGGCTGACTACATCGAGGATGTCCTCGCGGCGCGCGGGCTGGAGATCGAACGCCAGGAGTTCGACTGTCCGCGCACCTACTCCTGGGCGTACGTCCTCTATCACACGTTCACGCTGCTCGCGGCCGCGCTCGCACTCGCCGCGCCGGTGCCCGCCTTCGTGCTGGCGGCGCTCGTCGCCGTGTTCCTCTTGTCCGACCTCGACACCCGCTTCGGTCTCACGCGCCTCATGCCGAAGGGCCCCAGCCAGAACATCGTCGCGCGGCATCTCCCGCGCCAGCGCCGGGGTGACCGGCGTCAGCGCGTGGTGATCGTGGCGCACTACGACTCGGCGCGCAGCTCGCTCGCGTTCAGTCCCGGACTCGTGAGGAACTTCGCCACGACGTTCGCGCTCATGAAGGCGGCGACAGTCCTCACGCCCGCTGTCATCCTCGTGGGCGCGCTGCCCTTCGCGGCCGAATGGCGGCCGTGGACGGGGTATGCAAGCCTCGCCGCCGCCGCGTACCTCGTGGTGCCGCTGTTCATCAACGTCCACCGGGAGCTGTTCATGACGGCCACCGCCGGCGCGAACGACAACGCCTCCGGTGTGGCGGCGATGCTCGGCGTGATGGAGACCATCGTTCCCGAGCCGGAGGTCCCGGTCGAGCGCTCGCGTTCCCGCATGCGCGACGAGCGGGTCGCGCTCGAAGCGGGGGTCGTCGACGATGACGTGCTGCTCGAGTACCGGCCGCTGGGGGCGCCCGCCGAGGAGCCCGGGACGCTGCCGCTCGAGGGGTTCGGCGAGGTCGGCTGGGAGACCGGACCGATGCCCGCCGTCACACCGAGCGCCCCGTTGATCCCCGCCTACGCGCCGTCGGACCGGGCGGAGGAGCGCGCGCCCTCCTATGGCGACGACGACGACGGCGCGCCGGCCGAAGCGCTCTGGGACGACGGTTCCGAGAGCGATCGTGACGGGCTGGACGCTTCAGGTCAGGAGCGGTTCGATCTCGAGCACGACGAGGAGCCCGCGAGTGCCGAAGCCGAGAGCGCGCGCGGCATCCGCGAGTGGCTCGGCGTGGGGCGGGGCTTCGACGTCCGGAAGACCGGGCGCTCCATCGGCACGTGGGAGAACTTCGAGCCGAACGCCGACGCGGAAGACGAGGACGAGTTCGGCTTCAAGGCGGGCACCGCCGGCGAGGAACCGGCTGACGAGGCCGCCGAGGAGGACGTCGTTTCGCGCATCCGGCGCAAGGTGACTGAGTCGATCGACCGGTCGCTCGCCGAGAAGGAGATCTGGTTCGTGGCGACAGGCGCCGAGGAGACCGGTACGTGGGGTATGCGCGCGTTCCTCGCCGAGTACGAGGAGGACCTGCGCGACGCGCTCATCATCAACATCGACAACGTCGGCTCGGGCAAAGTCGCGTTCGTCACGCAGGAAGGTATGGCGCGCCGGTATCGCGCGGACCGTCGGCTCGCCTCGCAGGCCAAGCGCACCGCGCGGGAGAGCGGGATGGCGGTCGGAGGTGTTCCGTACCGGGGACTGTCGACCGACGCCACGCCGGCGCTTGCGCGGGGCTACCGCGCGATGAGCGTGATGGCGTTCGACATCAACGGCCGTCTGCCGCACTGGCACTGGAGGACCGACACCGTGGACAGCGTCCACGAACCCACCGTGGTTCAGGCCGCCGAGTTCGTGACGGCGCTCATCCGCGATCTCTAGCCGCGCCCATCGGGGTCCGTGCCGGGCGCCGAGGCCGCCGGGTCGGCCTCCCCGGGGATATCCGCGGCCTCCCGTGCGTCAGGGCGAGCGTAGAAGGCGAGCGCTGAACCGCCCGTCAGCAGGAGCGCCGATGCCGAGAAGACCGGTATCATCAGCGGCGATTCCTGCAGCGCGACGACCACCAGAGCGAAGAGCACGAAGCCGAGATGCAGCAGGCCCGAGCCGGTCTTGATGAGCCGTCCGCGGGTCAGGTACGCGAGACTCGTGGCTCCCGCGAGGGTCAGCACCACGACGGCCACCTGGATGAGCGCGGCGAGAACGAGGTAGACCGCGAGGCCGGTGACCGCCGATCCCGATACCGCCCATGCGCCGATCCCTGCGCCCACCATGCCCGCCGACACGATGATGAGGCTGGTGCGAGAGAAGAGCCGCTTCGGCACGCACAGTCCCATCACGATCACGAGCGTGACCACGAGCGGCGCGGCGATGAGGTTCATGGTGTCGATGAACGCGGGGTAGGCGATCCGCTCGAAGTCCGGCTGCGTGCGGTAGCCCCACCACGCGTAGAGCGTGCCAAGGAGGGACTGCACGCCGAGAGCGCCCAGTAGACCGATGGTGAGCATCATCAGCAGGAAGTCCCAGTCTGAGCGGCCGGGGGACGACTCCTGCGGCTTCGTGATCTCTCCGGTCACGCGGTCCACCTCCTCACACCATCGAGTGCGCGCCCGGCACCACGTACGTGGTGAGGTATGTCAGCACGAGCGCGGCGAACGACAGGACGGCGAGCAGCGCCACCATGCGCCACATGCCGCGGCTCCTCAGGTAGAGCCGGGCGTGCAGGTAGGCGGTGTAGAGCAGCCACATCATGATCGACATGTTGACCTTGCCCGACCACCACCACGACTCCCCCTGCCACGCGAGGATGGCCCACGGGAATCCGACGACCATGCCGAACGTGAGCGGCAGGTAGCCGAGCCGCGCCCACCGGTACGCGGTGTGCTCGAAGGACGACCGGCGGTGACGGATCATGAGCACGGTGGCGGCGAATGACGCGACGAACGCCCCGTAGCTGACGAACAGCAGCGGCGGGTGGACCCACATGTACCAGGTGTTGTAGTAGAAGCGCCGAGAGCCTTCGAGCCCCTGGAACGCGCCGTACGCGGCGTCGAAGTTCCCGCTCATCCATGCGGCGAGGTACCCCTGGTACTGTCCGAGAAAGGACGGGAGCGGTTCGGTGAAGGGCCGACCCCACACGATCGCGCCGACCGCGAGGAGGGCTGCGCCGACCGCGAGCATCGGCTGCAGCTCAGTGCGGTGACGCCTCAGCGCGAGTGTGATCACCGCGAGGATGAGCGCCCACACGTAGAGTTTCTCTGACTCGATCCACAGCGGCACCGCGAACGAACCCGTCTGGGCGCCTGTGGCCGGGTCGGTCACGACGCACAGCTGCCAGAGCCGCACGTGGAACCAGATGAGCGCCGCCTCACCGGCCACGAGCACGGTGGTCAGCAGCGCGACGGCCAGGGGCAGGTGGCGCCGCACGACCGGAACCACCGCGGCGATGAACGCGCCGAGCGCGGCCGCGAGCACGGCGACGTTCATCACGACGCCCACGCTGTCGAGCGTGGCGAGCACGCCGCTGAGCGCCGCCGATGTCGCTTGCGCGGAGAACATGGCACCTCCAGATGGGGTCTGTCGAGTATACCTCCTCGGCGGGGAGCGTCCCACCCCGCGTGCTACACTCGGCATCTGTGCTGTCGTCGTCGAACGGCTGGAGGCGGCCGGTGCTGCAGGACAGGCTCACCAGGCTTCTCGCACGCGGGGCCGTCATCTCATGGCGCGAACAGCCCACCCAGTACGACATCGAGGCGCTGCGCGCGAACATCGAACGGGTCGGGCTCGTCATTCGCGTGCGGTGGGTCATCGTCGCGGTGCTCGTGGTCTACTCGATCGTCGCGGCGCTCATCTACACGTTCACGACCGGGCTCGGCGAACTGGCCGTGAACATGGCGAACGCTTCCATCGCGCTCGGGTTCGTGCTTGTCTACAACGGCATCTTCCAGCGCACCTATCGCCAACTCGGCAACATCGCGTACTTCAACCAAGTCCAGCTGCTGCTCGACATCGTCGTCGCCACCACGCTCGTCTACTTCAGTGGCGGTGTGAACTCGTGGTTCGGCGCCATGTACGTGATCTTCATCCTCGAAGGCACGTTCATCCTGCTTCGCCCGGGTCAAGTGTGGACGCTTGTGGTCGCCACCGCGACCGCCTACGGCTTCGTGCTTGTAGGCGAGTACGTCGGCTGGTTCCAGCACGTTCCGGTGCCGTTCGTGCCCCTCGACCTGCACCGCAATCTCACCCTGCTGCTCGTGCAGTACTTGTGGCATGTCGCGCTCTTCGCGGGCGCCGCGATGATGGGCATGCTCATGATGCGCTCCGTCCATGAGCGGGAAACGGAGCTGCGGGAGAGCTCGTTCGTCGACGACCTGACGGGGCTCTACGACCGTTCGTACTTTCACCGCGTGCTTCCGACGGAGTTGCAGCGTGCGCGCCGCGCCGGGCGCTCGCTCGGCCTGATCATCGCTGACGTCGATGACCTTGGCTCGATCAACCGCACGTTCGGTCTTGAGATCGCCGACGCGCTGCTCATCGCGGTGGCCGAGCGACTCAAAGCGGCGGGCGCGAGCGGCTATCCCGAGACCGAACGGGACTTCAGCATCGCGTGCCGCGTCGGTGGCGAGGAGTTCGCGCTCATCGTTCCCGAGGTGCTCGGTGATGCTCCGGGCGCCGTGCCCTTCGAGCGACGGCTTTTCTCGATCGCCGAGGAGTTCCGGAGCTCGCTTGAGACCACGCGCGCGAGCGGGGTCAGCGTCACGGTGAGCGTCGGCATCGCTATGGGGCCCGCCGACGGAGAGACGCCGGACGCGCTGTTCGACGCCGCCGATCGTGCGCTCGCCCGGGCGACGGAGCGCGGTGGCAACACGATCGAGGCGGCGGTCGACGTGCCCGCGGGTGACCGTGGCAGCGTCTGATTCGCGCCGCCGGATGCTGTTCGGCGCTGAGACGGCGGTCGCGACCGTCGCACTCGCGCTCGCGATCACCGGACTTGCGCTCGTGCCCGTCACCGGGGCGCCGGTGGTGCGGGCGCTGGTGATCGCCGTCGGCGCGGACGACGCGGGAGGCCTCGACCGCTCCGCGGCGCTTGCGACCGCCGAGTCGGTCCGCCGGTTCGTTCTGGATCGCCGGGCGCCGGGCCTTCCCGCCACGATCGACGGGCGGTCCGCGTTCGATGACGCCGCGGTGTCTCATCTGGTGGACGTCCGGGAGATCCTCATCCCGGCCCGGCGTCTCGCCCTCGCGCTCGGCGCGCTTCTCGCGCTCTGGGCGTGGCGGCGTCGCACGAGCGCCGACGGCCAGAAGGTACTACGCGCCGCGATACGAGCCGCGGGATGGGCGGTCCTGGGCGTCGGATCGTTCGGGCTCGTCGCGGGGGCGCTCGACTTCGACGCGCTGTTCGCCCGCTTCCACGGGCTGTTGTTCGCGCCCGGCACCTGGCAGTTCCCGTCCGACGCGCTGCTGATCCAGGTGTTCCCGCTTCCGTTCTGGATCGCGGCCGGGGCGCTCTGGGCGGTGCTCGCGTCCGCGCTGGCGACGGCGCTCGTGCTCGCGGCGCGCTCGCCGCACTTGGCAGCACGCTCGGACGGTGTATAGTTTCCTCGGGGCAGGAGTTGCTCCTGGAGGGATCAGGCGCCCCGCACGGGGCGCGACACGACAGACCTGAGGAGGTATGGCGCATGGCGGCCAAGGAAGGTTACTGCGTCAAGTGCAAGGCCAAGCGTGAGATCAAGGACGCCAAGGAGATCACGATGAAGAACGGCCGTCCGGCCACCCAGGGCCTCTGCCCCGCGTGCGGGACCAAGATCTTCAAGATCGGCAAGTAGCTGACGATCCACGCACCGTGCGCGTGAATACGGGCCTCCCTCAGGGGAGGCCCGTGGCGTTGCGGAGTGGCGTTGCGGAGTGAAGGCATCGGTTGACGCTCCGCTGCCCCAGGAGTAGCGTCGAGCGTTGACATCTCGTCGCTGACGGACCCGTGGTCGGCAGGATGCGAAAGGTGCGCGGACGTATGAACATCGTCGTGGTCGGGTGCGGGCGCGTCGGGTCGCAGCTGGCGACCATGCTGTCCACCGAAGGGCACAACGTCGTGGTCATCGACCGCGACGAATCGGCCTTCCGCCGGCTTGGCGCGAGCTTCAACGGCGTGACGCTTCGGGGTCTCGGATTCGACGAAGAGGTGCTCGAGCAGGCCGGTATCAGGGCGGCCGATGCCTTCGCGGCGGTCACCAACCTCGACAACACGAACCTGATGGCGGCCGAGGTGGCCCGGAAGATCTTCAGCGTCAAGCATGTCGTCGCGCGCTTGTACAACCCGGTGCGCGAGCGGACCTATCAGCAGCTCGAGCTGGACTACGTTTGCGGTACCACACTGGTCGCCGAAAGCCTCGTGGACAAGATCAGGGCGGGGCACGGACACCATCTGAACACCATCGACGACATCGAGGTCGTCGAGTTCCGTGTCGCCGGGCTGGCCGCGGGCAAGCGCGTCGACACGATCGAGATCGCCCGCCGGTTCCGCGTGTTCGCTGTTCGCCGCGGTGACGCCTCGTTCGTCCCCGACGTCGACTTCGTGCTGCAGACGGGCGATATCATCTTCGGCGCGGTCAAGGCGGATGCGTTCGCGCGTATCCAGCCGCTCATGGAGGGCTGAGCCGTGTACGTGGTCATCAACGGAGGCGGCAAGGTCGCGTCCTACCTCGCGCGGCAGCTGCTCGAGAACGGGCACAGCGTCGCGCTCATCGAGAAGCGCGAGGATATCGCGCATCGGCTCGTGGCCGAGTTGCCCGGCAGGCCCCTGGTCATCCACGGTGACGGATGTGACTCCGTCTACCAGGAGGACGCGGGCACGAGCCGCGCCGACGTGTTCGTGGCTGCGACCGGCGACGACGACGACAATCTCGTCGCGTGCCAGCTGGCTAAGGTCGCCTTCGGTGTGCCGCGCTCGGTGGCGCGTGTCAACAACCCTAAGAACGAGCACATCTTCCATGCCCTCGGTATCGAGGCGATCTCCTCGACGACGATCATCTCGCGGCTGATCGAGGAGGAGGCCACCGTCGGTGACATCCGGACGCTGATGTCGCTGCGAAAGGGCAACATGGCGATCGTCGAGGTCGAACTGCCGACCGATCGCTGCGTGGTCTGCGACAAGCGTGTCGCCGAACTCAACCTCCCGGGTGACTGCCTCATCGTCGCGATCGTGCGCGGCGATGAGGCTATGGCTGTCCACGGCGACACGACGATGAGGCCGGGCGACACCGTCATAGCGTTCACGAACATCGCTCACGAGCGAGCGCTCAAGAAGGCCCTGACCGGGGAGTGATGGTCCGCACGGGCGCATTTGCCCGTGCTTCGGACCGTGTCTTACACTATGCAGGCGCTGCGGGTGTAGCTCAGTGGTAGAGCTTTGGCTTCCCAAGCCAAGAGTCGCGGGTTCGAGTCCCGTCACCCGCTCCAGCCGATCTCAAAGGGGCCTACGGGGCCCCTTCGTGCATGTTCGTCCGTTCATCAGCCGGTGATGCCGTCCGTCGCCACACCCGTTGCCCCGCGTCGCGGGTGTGCCTACGATGCGAACAGGTGTTCGTTCATCCGCCCACCCCCTCGGCGGACCGTTCGAGGGGGTGTGTCATGCGGGTCTGGCGGTGTGCGACGGTGTCGGGGCTTGTCACGATCGTGCTCGCGCTGTCTTCGACGGCCGCGTGGGCGGCGTGCTGGGAGATGCCGATCGATGGCGGACGCATCCTGACCGCGTTCGGTCAGCGGTACGCGTCGGTGACGCATCGGGG
Source organism: uncultured Coriobacteriaceae bacterium (assembly GCA_964472485.1). Lineage (GTDB taxonomy): Bacteria > Actinomycetota > Coriobacteriia > Anaerosomatales > Anaerosomataceae > CAYYLR01. Next base: position 3,267 of record CAYYLR010000043.1, on the reverse strand, counting down.
GGTCGACATCTCCGGCTCGCCGGGCGCCGACGTCCGGACTCCCGCAGGCGGTGTCGTGACGTTCGCGGGGCGAGTTCCCGCCGACGGGGGCGGGACCTGCGGAGCGGTGACCGTCGAGCTGCCCGACGGGTTGCGGGTGAGCCTGCTGCCGCTTGACGCCGTGTTCGTGTCTGCCGGGGAGACGGTCGGTCGAGGCGCGGCGGTCGGGAGCCTGGCCGCCACAGGCGATGACTCCAGCGCGGAGGTCCATCTGCACTTGGGCGCGCGCCGCGGAAGTGTGTACGTCGACCCCACGGGCTGGTTGCCGGGGCCGCCGGTCGAAGCCGGGACCCTGGTCGAGAGCGCGCCGCAGGGCGGGATCGTCGCGGACGCGGTGAGCGCCCTGGGTGCGCCACAAGTGAGCGCCGGGGCCGCCGCCTCGCTCGCGGTCAGTGGCGGTGCGGGAGTCGTGTCACCTTCGCTCGCGCCGAGCCCCGGCATGGCAGGGGCGGGCGTCGACGTTCCCGCCACCGGAGTGAGCGTCGCCTGCCCGGCGGTCAGCGCGCTTCCGGCGAGGCCTCATGCGGCCGGTCTTCCGCGGAGTGCGGCGCTCCTGCCGTCAGCCGGGTTGCCCGCCGAATCGGCGATAGCCGCGGCGTATCCCGCACGGATGGCATCCCGGCCATCGCCCGCGCCGTGGGTCGCGTCCATCGCGCTCGGTATCGGGCTTGCGGGCGTCGGCGGCGCCGCGATACGGGAGCGCATCTCCCGCAGCGGTTCGGTTCCGTGTCCGGTGGAGCTGCGTCGTGTCAGAGGAGTGGGGTAGACCTCGTTGTAGGGCTGTCGGGTCTCTGCTACACTACGCAGGCTTCATTTCCTGCTCCGGGCGACGCCTTCAATGTCCCGGGGCCGCATCAGCCCAAGGGAGGTGAACCGTTGAAGGCTTATGAACTCATGTGCATCCTGCGCCCCACCCTCGAAGACGAGGCGCGGGAGGCAGTCCTGGAGAAGATCCGTGGCATCGTGACCACCGGTGGTGGTGCGATCGATTCCGAAGAGGCATGGGGTAAGCGCCGCCTCGCTCACGAGATCGCCCACACCGAAGAGGGCGACTACCACGTGATCACGTTCCACGCCGATACCGCTACCGTTGCTGAGCTCGACCGCGTGCTGCACATCACCGACCAGGTACTCCGCTTCATGATCGTCCGTCGGGACGACCTGTCCTAAGAGGAGCCTGGCCGGCCGTAAAGACCGGTCTTCTCAAGCGAGGTGGCACACAGATGAGCATCAACCGAGTCATGATCTCCGGCAACCTGACGCGCGACCCCGAGCTCAAGGCGACGGGGAGCGGCATGAGCGTCCTCAAGATGGGTGTGGCGGTCAACGATCGCCGCAAGAGCCCGACGACAGGCGAATGGGAGGATGTCCCCAACTTCGTCGACGTCACGGTGTTCGGCGCCCGCGGTGAGGCCTTGTCGAGGTTCCTGTCGAAGGGCTCCAAGGTCGCGATCGAAGGCAAATTGCGGTGGAGCCAGTGGGAGAAGGACGGCGAGAAGCGCTCCAAGCTCGAAGTCATCGCCGATGAGGTCGAGTTCATGTCCCAGCGTGACGGCAGCGGTTCGTCGGCCCCCCGTGAGCCGGTGGAGCCGGCCGACGACGCCGGCGAGGAGATCCCGTTCTAGAGCACGATACGCCGGGGCGGTACCCTCCCGCCCACGGTCGATCCACGTCTGCCCTATGAGGGCTTCGGAAGGAGGTACGTACGCATGAGTGATTTCTCGAGGAAGCCGAAGAGGCGCTATTGCGCCTTCTGCAAGGACAAGGTCGAGTACATCGACTACAAGGACGTCAACGGACTGCGCAAGTTCATGACCGATCGTGGCAAGATCAAGCCGCGCCGCGTGTCGGGGAACTGCGCGCAGCACCAGCACCAGGTGTCCACGGCCATCAAGCGTGCCCGTGAGATGGCGCTGGTCCCGTACACCGTTCCCGTGGTGAGCGGAAAGGTCGATGGCCGAGGCCGCAGATAGCACAGGGGCGGCCGGCCGCCCCGTGAGCGTCATGCGCCTGGGGATCCTGGCCGTGGCGGGATCGCTGCTCGCGGTGGTGCTTCATCCCGTGATCGGTCTGCCAGTGGCCGGGTCAGCGCTCGTGGGCGTCGTCTACCGTCTCGGCATTTCCGCGGCGCTCGGACTGTGCGTCGCTGGCGGGCTGCTGACCACGCTGGTCTCCGGTGCGACGGTCTACGTCATCGGGTTGCCGCTCGTCGAGGTTGCGGTCACCGCTCGGGCGCCGTATGTGTTCGCGGCCATGATGGTCTGCTCGCTGGTGCTTGTCGGCCCCGCCGTCGCGGTACTGCTGCGTCGCGCCTCGGCCGTGAAGACGGCCGCGTTCGTGGCGACCGGGCTCAGCCTCCTGCAGGTCGTCGCTCTGGGCGCGCTCGCATCGGGTGCGGGGCAGGGTCTTTCCGCCTACGTGCGGGAGGTTCTCCGCTCGATCATTCTGGTGAGCGGAGCGCCGGATCACATGCTCGAGCTTCTGTCGTCCGCATGGCCAGCGCTGCTGGTCTCGCTCAACGGCCTTTCGGCCGCTATCGCGGTCGGGGCGGGTTCCCGGGCCGCGCACCGGGCCGGCGCGGAGGTGCACGTGTATCCGCCGCTGCCGGCGTTCGACCTCGATCCGAGGGTCGCGTTGTTGCCGATCACGGCGGTCGCGCTGCTGGCGGCGGGGAGGCTCGGCCTGGGTCCCGTCGGCGGGCTTGAGACGGCCGGCCTGAACCTGATCGTCGTGTCCGAGTGGCTGTTCTTCGTGCAGGGTGTGGCGGTCGCTTCCGCCTGGTACCACCGGTTCGGCCTCGGTCGGGTCTCGCGCGGGTTCGGGTATGCGCTGCTGCTTGTCACCGAGGCGCTCTTCCCGATCGTGAGCCTGACCGGCCTCGCGGACGTTTGGCTCAACCTGCGCCGGTTGCCACGCGAAGGCGCCGAGCGGCCCGCTGTTGAGGGTCCGCGGGACACGGAATAAAGTGAGTGCTACCGCTCCGCCGACGCGGCGGACGCGGCGAATGAACGAGTAGGAGATGTGATGAAGGTCATCCTGTTGACTGACGTGAAGGGTCGCGGGAAGGAAGGCGACGTGATCGAGGTCGCCCGTGGCTTCGCGGCCAACTTCCTACTGCCGCGCAAGATGGCGGTGGAGGCGACCCCTGGCAATACCAAGCAGCTCGAGGCGCGGGTGCACAACATCCGCAAGCGCGAAGAGGCCAAGCGCACGGATGCCGAAGGCGTG
>CAYYLR010000042.1:0-11784 GCA_964472485.1 uncultured Coriobacteriaceae bacterium | reverse complement strand
CACTGGGGATCACGGTTCGCCGAGGCGGCCTGATGTCTCAGTTTGAGATGCTTCCCAGGGCTCCAGCGCGGCTCCGTAGCCGTTCGGACGGCTCGTGTGCCAGCGCCACGCGTCGGCTACCATCGTGTCCAGGTCCCTCGCCGGCGACCAGCCGAGGACCTCGCGGGCACGGTCGATCGCGGCGACGAGCCTGGCGGGGTCACCCGCCCTGCGCGGACCGCACACGACCTCGAGTCCGTCGCCGCACGCCCGGCCGCACGCCCGGGCGATCTCGCGGTTCGAGTACCCGCGACCGCTACCGAGGTTACATACGACCGGGGCGCCGCCGTCGTGCAGGTACTCGCAGGCGCGCAGGTGCGCCTCGGCGAGGTCGGCGACGTGCAGGTAGTCGCGCACGCACGTGCCGTCGGGTGTGGCGTAGTCGTCGCCGAAGATGGTGAAGTGATCGCCGTTGGCCGCGGCGGCAAGAGCGCGCGGCACGATGTGCGTCTCGGGGTCGTGCGCTTCGCCGAGTGAGCCGTCGGGCCAGGCGCCCGCGACGTTGAAGTAGCGGAAACGCACCGAGCGGAGCGCGCCGACGTGCTCGGCCACCTCGATCATGCGCTCGAAGGCGAGTTTCGACGCGCCGTAGACGTTCACCGGCCGCGTGGCGGCGTCCTCCGGGATCGGCACCGTCTCGGGCTCTCCGTAGACGGCTGCCGTCGACGAGAACACGAGGGCCGTGATGCCGCGCGCGACCATCCGATCGAGCATGCGTGAGGGCTCTTCCAGGTTCTTGCGGTAGTAGAGATCGTGGTCGGACTGGCTCTCGGCCACGTCGATGTAGCCGGCCATGTGGAGCACGACATCGACGCGCTCGAGCGCGTCGTCGAGCGCGCCGGAGTCCCCGACCGAGCCCCAGACGAAGCGCGCGCGAGGGTCGACCGCCGCCTGATGGCCACGCTCGAGCGAATCGAGGACGACGACCTCATGCCCGGCGTCGAGCAGACGCCGAACGGTGATGCTTCCGATGTAGCCGGCACCGCCGGTCGCGCAGATCCTCACGAGCCCCCCCGTCGTGCGTGACGTGCAGCGCGTTGGTGCCCACGGCGCCCCACCAGTGTAGCGTGTCGAGGTCGCCGAGGGGGGTGCGCATCAGTACGCACCCCGGGCGAACACGACCGCCGGGATCGTCCGGGCCATGATGGACAGGTCGAACCCGAGCGACCAGTTCTCGATGTAGAAGAGGTCGAGCCGGACCATCTCGTCGAACGTGAGCCTCGAGCGACCCGAGACCTGCCAGAGCCCGGTCATGCCCGGCAGAACCTCCATGCGGCGCCAGTGGTGATCGCTGTACTGCTCGGCCTCGCGCATCAGCGGCGGACGCGGACCCACGAGCGACATCTCCCCGCGAAGCACGTTCAGCAGCTGCGGGAACTCATCGATCGAGAACTTGCGCATCCACTTCCCGACCCGCGTGACGCGAGGGTCGTCCTTCATCTTGAACAACGGCCCCGAGGCCTCGTTTGCGGCCGCGAGCTCGGAAAGGCGCGTATCAGCGTCGACGACCATCGACCGGAACTTGAACATGCCGAAGGTGCGACCGTGCCGCCCCACGCGTGGCTGGCGGTAGAAGATCGGACCGCGGGAGTCGAGCGCGATCGCCGTGATCACGAGCAACCAGACCGGCAAGCCGATGACGACGATCGCCGAGGACACGGCGAGGTCGAAGACCCGCTTGCGCATCTGCGCCCACCGCGAGAGCGAGACGCCGGTGACGGTGATCAGCGGCACGCCGGCGATCTCCCGCACGAGCACACGCGAGGTCAGCACCTCGAAGAGCCCCGACGAGATGTGGATGGAGACGTCGACGCCACGCAGCTCGGCGATCATGCGCGACAAGACCTCGTGGTCGAACGCCGAGGACGCGATGATCACCGTGTCGATCCCGTGTTCGCGTACGACCGCGGCCAGATCCCGCGCGTTGCCGAGCGCGGGAACGAGATCGGCGCAGTAGTCGAGCGAGAGCTCCTCGGCGCGCGATGACGCGAGTACCCCGACCGCCCGAAGGCCCTGGGTTGGATTGGCGGCGAGTGTACGCAGGATGCTGCGCGCCTCGGGGTTGGACCCCACGACGAGCGTCCGGCGCAACAGCCGGCCGCGATGCCGCTGGTACTGCAACCAGAACCGGACGGCTACACGGCCGCCGCTGACGAGCAGCACCGCCAGCCCGAACGCGAACAGCGTCCACGCACGCGACAGGCCCGGAGTCTTGAGCGCGTACGTGGCGAGGATGAACGCGACGACTCCCATCGCCATCGCGCGAAGCACGCCGGAGAACTCCCCTGCCCCCCAGGTGAGCCGCTCGAGATCGTAGAGTCGCTCGAAACGCAGCATCACGAGCCAGAGAACGGTGACGACGAGCGACACCTGCCAGTACGTCACGTCCGCTTGGATGTTCTCGAGCGCCACATCGGCGGCCAGGCCGGAGAAGCGGATCAATGTGGCGCCGAACGTGGCGAGCAACAGTGCGAGCACGTCAGAGATGACGAGGGCTGTCCTCATGACCCGCTGGCGTTTGCCACGAGCAACATACGCAACGCCGGAATCGCAGCTACTCACCATCTACCGCCTGTGTCGCTTGATGGTCTCGGGGGGCAATCTTCGTTTCATAGTATCGTGGCGACTCTCCGTCACGAATGATCACTTGGCCGACTCAATCAGCTTCACGTACTCTGGGCCCCAGCGATTCCAGGTCCAGTTGGCAAGGACATGCGCCTGCGCCTTCCTGGCGCGCTCCAACGCCTCGGGGCGATGACTAAGTACCGCCCGCAAGACCTTCCTCAGACCCTCGACGTCTCCGCTTGGATAGAACGCTGCACAGCATTCATCGAACTGCTCACGGAGCGAAGGCAGGTCTGACAAGACCAGTGGGATGCCGAGTGCAGCAGCCTCGAACGCCTTGGTCGACCACGCGAGATCCATGAACGTGTCGCTCAGATAGGGAACGACTGAGACCCATGATCCCTCTAGAGACCCCGGGAGCCTCGAAGCCGGCACCTGACCATGGAGTTGGACTATCTCGTCCAATCCCAGGTCGCACACAACCCGGGAAATCCTGTCCAGATCGGAGCCTGATCCGTAGATGTCGAGCCGCAGACCCTCGAAATCGTGACGCAGCGACCCCGTGGCAACCACGAGTGTTTCGACCCCGAACCGTCCGATCACCGTTCCATGATAGGTGATGCGAGGCACACCAGTCGGCGTATCGCATGGCTCTCGCACCGCAAACTCAGCTGTGTCCACTGCGTTTGGAACAAGTACGACCCGTAGGTCCGGGTATCGCAATCTAAGCACCTCGAGGAAGCCGAGGCTCGTAGTGATCACGATGTCCGCATAGCGCACTGACCACCGTTCGACCGCCCGAAGAACACTGCTCATCGCCGACGTGCCGCCCTTCGAGAGCATCAGCTCCGGCATCAGGTCGTGTAGGTCAAGAACCAGCCGTGCGCCGCACAGCCATCGAGCCGGTGCTGCTGCGAACACCAACCAGTCGGGCATATTCGCAACCTGCACGACGTCCGGTCGCCAACTGACACTCTGCCTAACGCTCCAGGCCGTGACAGCTAGCTGGAATACGCCGTACTCGATCAGGCGACGCGCAGCCCCTCCGGACTTCTTGCGTCTCAGTCTGCTTCGACTGATCGCAGCACCCCACCACGAGTCTTCCGTACTGGCACCACTGGCGCAGTAGACTCGCACATCGTGCCCACGATCCACTAGAACCCGCACCTGGCGCTTCACTCGGTTCTCAGATCCGGGGAAATCCTCAAGGACAACCATCGCGATTCTCATCGTCCTCGGCCCACCCTCTCGTACGAAGCGAGAAGCGCAGCAATCTCATGCTCGATGCCGAAGATCGCGGCCGCGCGCTCAACTGAGGGCGCCGGCTCGCTGAGCACACCGAGCACGCTCAGGGCGACATCCTCAGGAAGTCGGCTACTGACGACTCGGCATCCGCTCGCGAACTCGGGTGCCCATTCGGCAACATCGCCCACATTCGTGCTGACGACTCTCACCCCGCAACACAAAGCCTCCCTGACAGCAACTGGTGCACCTTCGCGTTCAGATGTCAGGACCACGCAGTCACACTGTCTGTGCCACGCAGGGACGTCATCCGGATGGACTCCAACCAGAGTGCGAACCTGCACCTCAATCCCAGCTGCGCGCAATACGCCTTCTGCAGCGCTGAAGAGGTCGTATCCCTTCTCGGGCCTTCGCGGATTCGCCGGAAAGCCAAGGACCACCTCTCGTCCGTCGGGTAGCCGCCGTGGGGGTCTTGGCTGGGAGTCGAGCCGGAAGTGCCGCGTATCCACACCGCACGGGATGACCGTCGGCGGCGCGCCTTGGCCGACCCGATCTAGCATGTCGGCAGACACGATTATGCGCTCGGCACACCGCGCACCGAGAGCGACCGAAATCATGCGCTGCCAGCCGACCGCCAGGTCGCTCCCGTGGAACGTGACGATGGACTTCCTCCGCGGAATACAAAGAGCTGCCAGCAGAGTCAGACCATAATGGACATGAATCACATCCGGCGAGAATCGCCGAAACGCCCCGAGGACAGCTAGATTCCCAGAGGCATAGCGGCTTGTGCGGCGAACGGTATCGATGTGAACGATCTCGATGCTCCACGACGGGCGCGCCGTGCGTATGGCCTCGACTTCCCTCTGCACGAAGATGCCATCGGCCGGATGCTGCTCCGATGGATACATGTTGGTTACCACCAGAATCCTCATCGTTCATCACCGCCGCAACTTGCGCAGGGCGATTCCAAGCGGTAGCGCCAACAGTGCCACGGTGGGCTGCTGGAACAGCGTGGGAGCGCCAAGTGACTCCATCAGAGCCTCAACCAGCACCATGAATCCAGCCAGTGCCGCCGTGGACGCCGATGCCGAGCTCTCGCTGATCGCAACATGTGCAGCACCACGGGCAAGGACAAGCAGTAGTGTGGCAAACGCAGCGGCACCCAGAACACCCGCCTCACCCAGAATCGAGGGCCACGTGGTGTCCATGATGAAGCGGGGGGCATTCGGGGACAGCCCCCATACACCCGCAATCCCATACTCCGTGTAGACGGGGCTGTACTGCAACCGAGAACCCCAGCTGCCGAACCTGCCGAACCCCACCCCCAGTGGGAACTTGTCTCCGGCAATCTGCAACGACGCCCCGTAGAGGACATTCCGGGCATTCGCACCGGCGTCGGGCGCCAACACATAGCTGCGAGCTTGTAGAGAGACGATCTCGGCAGCAACTCCTCCGAAAGCGGCCACAACCACGAGAGCCCCAGCCGCCAATCCCAGGTAACTACGCAGTCGTATTCGGCGTGCCACCAAGAGACCCAGTGGAACCGCCAAGGCCACTCCGAGGATCGGCTTCAGACGCAACGAGGCGAGTGCGCCGACTGCGAACAAGATGCTGAATGCCAAGTCTGAGCGTCGACCGGTTATGATGTGCCGCGCAAGGGCAGTGCAGGTCAAACTCGCCATGAGCCATCCGAACACACCCGGGTGAATGAAAAATGACTGCATCGCACGCAAACCGAGCCTGTCAGGCACATTGGTCGTCAAAGCGAGCACAGCACGTGCCTCAGCGGAAAGCAACCATTCGAGTACTCCGAACACGAGCGCTATCGCGCCTAGAAAGAGAACCCCCTGCAACGCCCGCGCACCATCCTCTGGCCAGTCGATATTCACGGCAATGATCACCATTAGGTAGAACTTCAGCGCAAGGTACCCGCCGAGCACCGCGATTCCCACGGGAACCTCATTGATCAAGGAGCTGAGACCTCCCGCACTGAGAATCAGTGCGGACAACGACCAGTACGGGGCCCTGAGGTGCTCGCCTCGCAGCGTGACTGACGCCACGACGCATGCAGCGAGAAGGATGACCAGCACGTCGTCTGCCCGTGAGATTGCTTCCCCGAGCGGCGACCCCCTTCCGGGAATGCCCGCAAGCCAGCCCTGCACCAGAAGCAGTCCGAGTAGTCCCAGGTATGTGACATCAGGACGACTGAGTGCGGAGAAGACGAACAAGATAATCAGCGCGAGCCCGAGGGAGATGGCTGCACCGGTCAATCCATACGCGCCAACCAGGTAGCCCAATACTGAACCAGGAATCACAGCCATCAGCAGCAAGCGGACGGGCCTGTTCCGACTCCTTAGGTCTCCTAGCACGACATTCACAAGCTGTCGCCTATCGAAGCGGCGCGATGGCTGACGAGGCCGCGATAGCGGACTCCGATTGGTGCGCCATCATGGCAGGACCCCGAACCCGGCCACGATCTCCCACCCCAGCGCCTGGTCGAGGAAGTACACCACCAGGGCCGCGATCGCGACGACCGCCAGTACCGCAAGCAGCACCCCGAGCACGCGCCCCACACTCTCCCAGAACCGGCGCCCCGCGCTCTTCTTCGGGATGTAGATCTGCCGTGACCCGAACGACTCCACGCTTGCGCCGCCCCCGGAGGCCTCGAGCGTCGACGTGTTGTAGTAGTCGGCGTACGAGTAGAAGCTCGTGTACCCCGAGCCGCCGTAGCCGTAGTTGAACCCGCCGGCCCTCGCCTCAAGCCCCCACACGACCGACCCGAGCACACGTCCGCCTGCGCTCTCGAGCATCTCTCGGGCCTTCTTGAGCTCATCGCGCGTGCTGGTGCCGCCCTTGCTCACCAATACCGCCCCGTCGCACCAGCGGGCCACGGCGGCGCCGTCGGCCACCGCGAGCAGCGGCGGCGTGTCGATGATGACCCAGTCGGCGTAGTCCTTGAGGGTCTCCAGCAGCTCACGCATCTTCTCGGAGCCGAGCAGCTCGCTCGGGTTCGGCGGCATCTTGCCGCTCGTCAGCACGAGCAGGTCGATCTCCTGCTGCGGCCGCTGCAGGGCGGACTTCACCGAATGCGCGCCGGTGAGCACGTCCGAGAGCCCCACGGCGTTGCGCACGCCGAAGAACTGCCCGGTCGTCGGCTTGCGGAAGTCGCACGCAACGAGCACGACGCGCTTACCCGCCTGCGCGAGGCCGGCGGCGAGGTTGGCCGCCACGGTGCTCTTGCCCTCTCCGGGCGCCGCGCTCGTCACGAGCAGCGTCTTGATGTTGTGCTCGAAGTTGATGAAGTCGAGGTTGTTCCGCAGCACGCGGTACGCCTCCGCCGCGGCGCTCGCGGGGTTCGTGATGATCGTCGCCCGCCGGCCCCCGCCCTTCTCGTACTGCTCCGCGGGAATCAGTCCCAGAACCGGGCCGCCGATGATCTCCTCGATCTCCTCGCTGCTCTTGAGGGTGTTGTCGAGGTACTCGTAGAGGAAGGCCATCCCGAGACCGAACACGAGCCCGACGGCGAGTCCGAGAGCGGTGTTGCGGACGGGGTTCGGCTCCACAGGCTCGTCGGCGACGGCGGCGGGACTCACGATCCTGCCCGAGCCCGCTTCGAGCGCGGCGTTGACACGCAGCTCCTCGAGCTTGCCCGCAAGCGTGGTGTAACTGCCCGTGGCGATCGCCAGCTCGGCGGAGAGCTCGTCGCTCTTGCCCTCGTCCTGAATGCGCCGGCCGAGCTCAAGGATCTCGCTCTTGGCGGCCTCGAGACGGATCGACACCTCCTCGGCGGCGGCCGTTATGCTCTCGCGCTTGTAGTCGCGGCTCCATGCCACGAACTCCTCGCCGAGCGCGTTGGCGATCGCAGCCGCACGCTCGGGATCGGGATCCTGCACCGTGACGGTCACGATGTTCGTCTGACCGATGGCGGATACCTTCACGCGCTTGCTGAGCGTCTCGGGTGTGACGCCCAGCTCGAGGCGCCTGATGGTGTTCTCGAGCAGTGGGCGCACCTGCATGAGCTGGACCTGCGTCTGCAGTCCGCGTTCCGGCTGGCTCGAGATGTCGAGGCCGAGGCTGCCGAAGACGTTGACGCCCGAGCCCTTCTCGGAGATGAGCACCTTGGACTGGCCCTCGTAGAGCGGCGTCTGCAACAGACTCGCAGCCAGAGCCGTCACCGTCACGATGACCAGGGCCTGGAGGATCACCCACTTGCGCGCACGGATCACGTTCAGGTAGTCGCGAAGCTCCACTCAGGCTCCCCTCGCCTCTGACGGCGCGTCCCGCATCATCTTACAGCGTTCGGCCGCGCTCCGAGTGGGAACGCGGCCGACGAACCACGAGCACGCCGAAACGTGCGCTCAGCTCTTCGCGAACGATGTGATGAACCAGTGCGTGACCCCGCCGATCTTCGTGCTGACGCACGTGATGGTGCCCTTGGTCACCGGCGCGGAGCCTCCCGAAAGCGTGATGCCGATCGTGGCGGTTCCTGAACCCGGAGTGACGCTGTCGATCGTCATCATCGTGTGACCGCCCGAGATGATGTTGCTGGGGATGTCCTGGTTGGCGGCCTGCTGGCTCACGATGGTGGCCATGACCGCGGTGTCCGCCGTACCCATCGGCGTGGACGCGACGCGCCCATCGCGCGTGATCGACTTGAAGTACCACGCGCCGCTGTGGTCGCGAAGCACCATCGTGCCCGAGAGCGACCCGCCAGCGCGGTAGTTCGCTGTCACGCGTACGTTGGCGTCGGAGCCGACACGCGTCACCGATCCGAGCGCGAACGACGCGATCTCATCGCGGACGAGCTTGCCGATCTGCTCCTGACTGGCGACCTGCTCCCAGTACATCTGCTTCTGCTGCTCGAGCGTCGGAGGCGCGGTTGAGACCGGCACGACGGGCTTCGGCGCCGAGGCTGTGGGCGCGGGCTTGGCGCTCGTCGTCTTGGTGCCTGTGGCCGCCGATCCGGACTCGGACTCGGCCCCCGGCTCGGCCGTCACCGTCGGCTCCACCGCCGGAGTTGCGGCCTCCGGGTCCCCGAGCGCGACCTCCGTGGCTGACTTCTTCTCGGGCTTGGGCGCCACCGGGGCCACCGGCTCGCCCCCGCCGTCGCCGCTCAGCAGCGACGCCAGCAGGTCCGGACCGCCGGTGACGACGAACACGCCCGCGATCGTTGCGAGCGCGAGCAGCGCGACGACCGCGCGCGTCAGCCCTTTGCGGCTGCGCGCGACCTCATTCCTCACCTGCTCCATGTCTGACATGGTATGCCCCTCATCGCTTCACACGCGGTCGTACGTGTCCACACGCAGAACACAACGGTTATCGGAATCTTAGCACGTCAGCATGACCGTCGCCCGATGAACGGTCACCTGCGGGAGACGCGTGTCAGCGGGTGGCCAGAGCGCGCACGAGACGCTCGAACGCCTCCGGCGACAGGTCGGTCGCGACATCCGCGTGATCCATCCCGCTGATGACGTCCGCCAGCATGTCCGCGAGCGCCGCATCGAGCGCGCTCCCCTGCCGCTCGTTCAGGTACGGCGCGCCCTTGAACGCCGCCCCGAGCCCGGCCGCGTCAAGATCCTGGACCCCCTCCCGCAGCGTGAAGAGCCGCTCGCCGTCGAAGACGCTCATCGGCGCTGGCAGCCTGAGGCGTACCCCGCCGGCCTCGTCGACCGCCCGCGCGAGGGTCGCCGCATCCAGCGCGACGTACGGCAGCCGCTCGCCGCCGAACGCCGTGGTCGCTGCCTCGGCCACGCCCTCGCCGCCGCCGAACGCGTACGCGTCGGCGAGCCGGTCGTAGCTCGTGCCGAGGATCACGACGGGCTCTGACGGATCGAGCGCCTCGATGGTCGCGGGCGTCTGTGTGATATCGGCGACCGCGATCACCTGCGCCACCACGGCGCCGTCCTCATCGGGTGCGGCCGCGACGAGCACCACACGCTCGACGTCCTCGGCGGACACGCCTGCCGGCCCGATCAGCCCTCGCTGCCAGGCGAGACCGGCGCCGAGCGCAACCAGCACGAGCAGCACGAGCGTCGGCCCGACGACGCCGGAGCGCCGACGGCCAGGGATGGGCGGTTCGGCGGTACGCTTCATGTCACCCCTTCAGGTAGGCGATGATGCCCTCGGCGATCGCGTCGGCGAGTCCGTCCTGGTACGCGGGGTCGCCGAGCGAGTGGTCATCGACCGGGTTCGACAGGAAGCCGGACTCGATGAGCACCGACGGGACCGTCGCCCAGTTGAAGCCGCTAAGGTCACCGCGCGGCACGACCCCCCGGTCGGGCGCGCCCGTCGCGGCAATCACACGCGCGTGGATGACCGACGCCGCCGCGAGGCTCTGTCCCTCGATCGGGCGCACCCAGTCGTTTCCGGCCGGGTACAGCGTCGAGATGCCTCGAACCCCGGCGTTCGTGTTCGAATCCGCGTGGATCCGCACGAACAGGTCGGCGCGGGCCTCATTGGCGATTTGGGCCCGCTGGATGTTGGAGATGTCGACCGCGCCGATCGTGCGCGTCATGACCACCGTCACCCCGCGAGCCTTCAGCCGCTGCTCCACCTTCAGGGCGATGGCGAGAACGATCTCGTGTTCCGGGGTCTTCGTGACGACCCCCCGCGCGCCACCGGTGACCTTCGGCTTCGAGTCGGCGCTCCCCGGACCGATCGGCTCAAGCTCCGCATTGGCGCGCGCCTGGTGACCAGGATCGAGACACACCACGAACCCGCTCGCCGAGCGGGGTCCTGAGAGCGCGGTGGACACGGCCGCGGGGTCGGCCCACACGAGTTCGATCGTGCTGTCCCCGGGCACTCGCTCTCCCGAGGACGGCGTCTGCGCGAGCACCGTGCCCGACGGTTCATCCCCCGCCGGTGTCGGGATCCGCATCACGGCGAAGCCGGCGGCGCGCAGGAGCAGCTCGGCGTCGGCGAGCTGCATCCCGGTGACCGCCGGGACCTCCACAGGGACGGCGATCGTCCCACTCGCCGGCACGGCCGCCGAAACATCGGCGCTGAACCCGAGCGGCGCGGCGTCGGCGATCGCGGGCTGTTCGGGAGCCGCGCTAGCGAGCCCCGAGACGACCGTCGCCACAACGCCGACCGCCAGCGCGCCGGCGACCATCCCGCCCGCGACGAGAAGACGCTTGCGTCGCCCGCGAGAGCGCTCGAGCCGCTCGGATCTGTTCAATCGCGCCATGTACGCTGTCCTCACCGTGTGGTGGGCCCGGTAGGATTCGAACCTACAACCAAGGGATTATGAGTCCCCTGCTCCGCCATTGAGCTACGGGCCCATCCGGGTGACCGGCGAGCGACAATGATACCGCAACCGCGCCTGTGGAGCCCCATTCCGAAGTTGCGGACCCCCAGGCCGTTCCGTATAATCGGCAATCGCGCGCGAGCGCCGCCGACACTCCTCAGTAGCTCAATCGGCAGAGCATCCGGCTGTTAACCGGAGGGTTGTAGGTTCGAGTCCTACCTGAGGAGCCAGGACACACCGAAGGCCCCGTCTCCGGGGCCTTCGTCGTTGCCGGGATCGGGAATCCCCTACTCGAGGTAGTCCTTGAGTCTGCTGCTGCGGCTCGGGTGACGCAGCTTGCAGAGCGTCTTGCTCTCGATCTGCCGGATGCGCTCACGGGTCACGCCGAACTCACGGCCGACCTCCTCGAGCGTCCGCGGATGCCCGTCTTCCAGACCGAACCGCAGCTCGATGACCTTCCGCTCGCGCTCGGAGAGCGAGTCGAGCACCTTCGTGAGCTGCTCCTGCAGCATGCTGAAGCTCGCGGCGTCGGGCGGGACGACCGCCTCGCCGTCTTCGATGAAGTCCCCGAGCTGGGAGTCCTCCTCCTCGCCGATCGGCGTCTCGAGCGAGACCGGCTCCTGCGAGATCTTGAGAATCTCGCGCACGCGCTCGGCGGTCATCTCCATCTTCTCGCCGATCTCCTCCGGGGT